>JBILAB010000032.1:0-14283 GCA_044354455.1 Crocinitomicaceae bacterium
TGATTATTGCAGCGGCCTTGATTGAAGGAGTTGCGCTTTTTGGAGTTGTTATTGGTCTACTTGGTGGAGCAAAGTAATTAAAAATTCCTTGCTCTAACGGTTGGTTAAAGCAAGGAATCTTTTTTAATAGTTTAAATAAAATAAAATGGATTTAATTATACCAGATTTTGGACTTTTGTTTTGGACAGGATTAGTTTTTTGTCTTTTATTATTTGTGTTAACAAAATTTATTTGGAAGCCAATATTAAATGCCGTCAATGCAAGAGAACAAAAAATTCAAGAAGCATTAGATTTAGCCGATAAAACTCGAGCAGAAATGCAAGAGCTTCAAGCTGAAAATGAGAAAATTTTAAAGGAAGCGAGATCTGAAAGAGATGCTCTTATAAAGGATGCGCAAGAAATCGCTAATAAATTAGTCGATGAAGCCAAAAATAAAGCTAAAATTGAGGCTAGTAAAATTGTTGAAAGTGCGAAGGTTATTATTTCAATGGAAAAGGCAGCAGCTCTTACAGATCTCAAAAATCAATTAGCAAGTTATTCTCTTAGTATTGCTGAAAAAATAGTTCGCGGAGATTTAGCTTCTGATGAAAAGCAAAAAGCTTTAGCAAACAAATTGGCAGATGATATTAACATGAATTAAGACATGAAGTCAACAAAATCAGCGATTAGATACGCAAAAGCTTTATTGGAAATGTCTATTGAACAAAATATAATTGATGCGATTTTATTTGATATGCAGCAAATAGTTACTATGGCAGATGGATCAAAAGAATTTGTTATTTTTTTAAATTCACCGGTTGTAAAATCAGATAAAAAAATCCTAATAATTGAAAAGTTATTGCCAAAATTACAACCACTTTCATCTGCTTTTATTTCATTATTAACAAAGAACGGGAGGGCTCCAATTTTACATTTTATCGCCTCTGGATTTGTTTCTTTAGTTGAGCAACACAGAGGAATTATTTCAGGTACTATTACAAGTGCAGTTGCCCTTAGTGAAGAAAGCAGAAAAAAAATACTTTCAAAATTAGCAGCAACAATTCCAGGAGAATTAAAATTAACAGAGAAGATAAATCCAGCTTTAATTGGCGGATTTATTATAACTATTGGCGACAAACAAATTGATACATCGGTTTCTCAACAATTAAAAAATTTAAGACAAGAATTAACACAATAAATTAAGTCGAAAGACACTAAAACTAAAATAGAATAAAATGGCAGACATTAATCCAGCAGAGGTTTCAGCAATTTTAAGGGAACAATTATCAGGCTTCAGAACGGAAGCTGAATTAGAAGAAATAGGTACTGTTTTACAAGTAGGTGATGGAATTGCTCGTGTATACGGCTTAAATGGTGTTCAATATGGTGAGCTAATAGAATTTGATGGTGGCCTTCAAGGTATTGCATTAAATTTAGAGGAAGACAATGTTGGAGCAGTACTTCTTGGCCGTTCTTCGTTAGTAAAAGAAGGAGATACGGTTAAAAGACTTGGTCGTATTGCTTCTGTAAAAATTGGAGAAGGAATGGTTGGTCGTGTAGTTGATACCTTGGGTATGCCAATTGATGGTAAAGGACCAATTACAGGAGATTTATATGAAATGCCAATCGAACGAAAAGCTCCGGGTGTAATATTTCGTCAACCAGTAACTGAGCCTTTACAAACTGGAATTAAAGCGATTGATGCGATGATTCCAATTGGTCGAGGTCAAAGAGAATTAATTATTGGTGACCGTCAAACAGGAAAAACGACAGTTGCGATTGATACTATTATTAACCAACGAGAATTTTACGATCGAGGTGAACCTGTTTATTGTATTTATGTTGCAATTGGTCAAAAAGGATCAACTGTTGCAGGAATTGTTAAGAAATTTGAGGATGCTGGCGCAATGGCTTATACAACTGTTGTCGCTTCTAACGCTTCCGATCCTGCTCCAATGCAGTTTTATGCTCCAATGACAGGTGCAGCTATTGGTGAGTTTTTTAGAGATTCTGGTCGACCAGCACTAATTGTTTATGATGATCTTTCCAAGCAAGCAGTTGCTTACCGAGAAGTTTCTTTGTTACTTCGTCGTCCACCAGGACGTGAGGCATATCCTGGAGATGTTTTCTATCTTCACTCTCGTTTATTAGAGCGTGCAGCAAAAATTATCTCTGATGATACAATTGCTTGTCAAATGAATGACCTTCCAGAATCATTAAGACCTTTAGTAAAAGGTGGCGGTTCTTTAACTGCTTTACCGATAATTGAAACTCAAGCTGGAGACGTTTCTGCTTATATTCCAACGAATGTTATTTCAATTACAGACGGACAAATTTTCTTGGAATCAGATTTATTTAACTCTGGAGTTCGACCAGCAATTAACGTTGGTATTTCGGTTTCTCGAGTAGGAGGTTCAGCGCAAATTAAATCAATGAAGAAAGTTGCTGGAACATTAAAATTAGACCAAGCGCAATACCGCGAGTTAGAAGCTTTCGCTAAATTTGGTTCAGATCTTGATGCTGCAACAAAATCTATTTTAGATAAAGGTTCTCGTAATGTTGAAATTTTGAAGCAAAGAGATGGTGATCCTTATACTGTTGAAAAGCAAATTGCTATTATCTATGTTGGAACAAAAGGTTTAATTCAAAATGTGCCATTGAACAAAGTAAAAGAATTTGAAAAAGAATACCTTAATTTCTTAGAAGCAAAACATGCCGATGTACTTGTTTCTCTTAAGGCAGGAAAATATACTGATGAAATTACAGATGTTTTAACAAAATGCGCAAAAGAAATAGCAGAAAAATTTAATTAATTGTTTTGTTGCTTTAAGGCAATTTACAAATTATTATTATGCCAAATTTAAAGGAAATACGTAATAGAATTGTATCAGTTGGTTCAACGATGCAAATAACTTCTGCCATGAAAATGGTATCGGCTGCAAAATTGAAGCGAGCGCAAGATGCAGTTACTAAATTGCGACCATACGCAGCGAAACTTAAGGAATTACTTCAAAATTTAAGTGCTGTTACAGATCCGTCAGAGAATAAATTTGCTAAGATAAATGATAGCAAAAGTGTGCTTATAGTTGCTGTTACATCAAATCGTGGTTTGTGTGGAGGATTTAATAATAACATTATCAAAAGGGTACAATACCTTATACAAAATGACTTAAAAGAGAATGATGTAAAAGTTCTTTGTCTGGGTAAAAAAGTTAAAGATGTTATTAAAAAAACTTCAAATTACTTTATTACCGAGGAATTAAGTGCCGTAGAAGATATTTTTTCGGACCTGACATTTGACAGGGCCTCAACAATTGCAAACGAACTTATGGAATTATATAAGCAGCAGCAATTTAGTAAAATCGTTGTTGTGTATAATCGCTTTGTTAATGCTGCGACTCAAGCTATTGAGACCGAGCAGTTTTTACCGGTTCTTGAGGTAAAACAAGTAGAAGGAGTTTCCGTTGCACAAGATTATATTTTTGAGCCAAACAAAGATGATTTAGTTGCAGTATTAATTCCAAAATCGCTAAAAATCCAGTTGTTTAAAGCTTTATTAGATTCAAATGCATCAGAGAATGGTGCTCGTATGACTGCTATGCACAAAGCAACTGACAATGCAAATGACCTTCAAAAAAGCTTAAAATTAAGCTACAATAAAGCACGTCAAGCTGCAATTACAAATGAAATTTTGGAAATAGTCGGTGGGGCAGAGGCCTTGAATAATTAATATTCCCTAAGGTTTTTCTTGATTTTTAAGTGTCATTTTACAAATCTACGCATGAATGACTCAGTATTTTTCCGAAAATTGCCAAGTTCAGCAGAATTTTTAGACCTCCCCAAAAATTTTACTTTCCCTTTTTACTATGCTCCACATCCTTTAGCTATAATTGCTGCAAATGACCTGCAGCGTGAATTGGAGTCTAGTTCTCTTGATCATAATTTTGGATTTTCAGAATTTGATAGATCTACTGCTATTGGAAAAATGTTTGGTGTTTTGGTAGTACAAAATTTAGCTGGAGAATTAGGTTATTTAGCAGCTTTTTCTGGAAAATTAGGCAACAAAAACCATCACTCAGGCTTTGTACCCCCTGTTTTTGATATTTTAGAAACTGGAAGTTTTTTTCTTGAAGGAGAAAAGGAAGTAAGCGCCATCAATCTTCAAATTAGCACTATTGAAAATGGGGCCAATTATTTAGCGCTTAAAGAACAAGCTGAGATTAACAAATCTCTCATTAGCAAGTTCAAGTTAGAAAGTCGTTTAGAATTAAAAGATTCAAAAAACCAACGGAAATTGAGGCGAGAGAAGGGTCAGGAAAAAATGTCAGAATCTGAATACCTCAATTTTCTTGATGAATTAAAAAATGAAAGCATTCGAGAACAATTATTTCACAAACACGAGTTACGAAGAAGAAATAAAGAATTTTTACTGTCAAATGCCGAATTTTTAGCTTTGGAGGAGCAGCTTGATTTTTTAAAGTTAGAACGGAGTAAAAAATCTGCAGCCTTACAACTAGAAATTTTTGAAAATTATACTTTTTCGAATCAAGCGGGGAATAAAAAAAGTCTTTTAGAGATTTTTAAAAATACTATTTATCTTTTTCCGCCAGCGGCAGCAGGTGAATGTGCTGCACCAAAATTACTACAGTATGCATTTTTAAATCAATTAAAACCAATTTGCATGTCAGAATTTTGGTGGGGAGCATCTCCAAATTCGGAAGTTCGACTTCATAAGCAATATTATCCTGCCTGTAAAAGTAAATGCGAACCGATTCTCAAACACATGCTAGAAGGAATAAAAATGGATACTAACCCCATGTTAGCTCAAGCAGATGTTACAGATTTAGAGATTATTTTTGAGGATAATTATTTAGTTTTTATAAATAAACCTGCCGAATTTTTGTCTGTACCTGGAAAACAATTAACTGATTCTGTCTACGAACGAGTAAAGGCAAGTTATCCGAATACTACAGGTCCTTTATTAGTTCATCGCTTGGATATGTCAACATCCGGGATTTTAATGATAGCCAAATCTAAAGAAATTCATAAATTAATGCAAGCCCAGTTTTTAAGCAAAAAAATTCAAAAATCATACGTGGCTTTATTAGATGGTTTTATCGAGAAAAATGAAGGTGAAATAGATCTTCCTTTACGTGGAGATTTCGATGATAGACCAAAGCAATTAGTGTGTCATGAATTCGGTAAAGCAGCCAAAACTAAATTTAGAGTTCTTTCTAGAGAAGGCAACACAACAAGAATTCTTTTTTCACCTATAACAGGTAGAACGCATCAACTTAGAGTTCATGCTGCACACCAACTTGGTTTAGGATGTCCAATACTTGGAGATGATTTATACGGCACAAAATTGACTCGTTTATATTTACATGCTCAAGAACTAATTTTTACTCACCCAATCAGTAAACAGCAGCAACGGGTTTATTGTAAAGCTCCTTTTTAGTGAAAATTAAATTATGAACATGGCATCGCCATAGGAGTAAAACCGGTATTTTTCTTTGATGGCTTCTTTGTATGCTTTTGTCATTAATTCATGCCCACAAAATGCAGAAATCATCATTAGTAAAGTAGAAAGTGGTGTATGAAAATTTGTCACCAAACTATCTGCAATACTAAATTCATATGGTGGGAAAATAAATTTATTTGTCCATCCATTATACGGATTTAGATAACCGTCAGTAGAAACAGATGTTTCTATTGATCGCATTGAAGTTGTGCCAATTGCACAAATACGACGTTTATTTCTTTTTGCGTTATTTACAATTTCTGCGGTTTTTTCAGAAATTATAACCTGTTCTGAATCCATTTTATGTTTCGTCAAATCTTCAACTTCAACAGATCTAAAAGTACCAAGTCCGACATGCAAAGTAACCTCTGCAAAATGAATTCCTTTAATTTCTAATCGTTTTAACAATTCTCGTGAAAAATGTAAACCTGCTGTTGGTGCAGCAACCGCACCTTCCACTTTAGAATAGATTGTTTGATAGCGCTCTTCATCTTGAACTTCCACTTCTCTTTTTATGTATTTTGGAAGTGGCGTTTCACCCAATTCAGTAATTTTCGCTTTAAATTCCTCATATGGTCCATCGAATAAAAAGCGAAGTGTTCTACCCCTCGAAGTTGTGTTGTCAATTACTTCAGCCACAAGAGAATCATCATCACCAAAATACAACTTGTTGCCAATTCGTATTTTTCGAGCAGGATCCACAAGCACATCCCAAAGTAAACTCTCACGGTTTAGCTCACGCAAAAGAAAAACTTCAATTTTTGCTCCTGTTTTTTCTTTATTTCCATACATTCTAGCAGGAAAAACACGCGTATTATTCATAATCATTACATCGTCTTCTTCGAAATAATTGATTAAGTCTTTGAATAGTTTGTGTTCAATTTTTCCAGTATCTCTATGAATAACCATTAACTTTGCCTCATCGCGGTTATCACAAGGGTAGTTTGCAATTAATTCTTCAGGTAAATCGAAGTTAAACTCCGATAATTTCATTTTGCTCATAGAATACTTTTTAACCTTTTTTAAGTAAAGGAGTGCAAAGATACAACATTGAATATGCGTTTGTCAAGTAAAAAGACGATTAATAATTTTTCAATTCTTTTTCCGCTTGCCAAATAGCTTCTACCACTTTTAAAATTGGAAGTAAACAAAGGGCTTAAATGTATCAGAAATAGCTTGGTACATAATAAAAACAGAGATTGCAATTAGTATTGATTTCAAGACAATGTTCATTTTAGTAAAGCGATCTTGAAATTTATCTTTCCATGATTGAGGCATCCAATGAAGGAAGTAACCTAGTGCAATAATCCAAAAAACGGAAGAATAAGTTTGAAAAACAAGTTTGACTATATCCCATTTAAGATCTAGATGATTCCAAATATGATCTATCATTGCTAAGGGCGCAGAACTATCTTCGAGCCGAAACCAGATTCGAGTAAAAGTAATGAATTGAAAGGTGATGAAAATGCGCCAAAATCGAACAATTAGGGCCGTTGAATTTTCGTAGGGACTAATTTTTTTCCAATAATTATAAACTATCAGTGCTATTCCATTCATTGTACCCCAAATCACAAAATTTTCGCTTGCACCATGCCATAAGCCTCCAACTACCATTGTGATTAGTAAGTTTAAATCTCTATGAATAAAGTTTTTATAAAAAGGAAAATAAAACCAAACAATAAAGTAGAGCGTCATTAAACCGCCATAAACGTAAATTAATTCATACCATTGGGTAATGAATAGTAAGAAAATAAAAATAATTAGACTTACAATATAGGTTGCTAGACCTCCAGTTTTATTTCCCCCAAGTGGAATATACAGATAATCCCGGAACCAAGACCCAAGAGATTTGTGCCATCTCCTCCAAAAATCTGCAACTGAAATTGCTTTATATGGAGAGTTAAAATTAGGTAATAGCGCAAAACCCATTAAGCAGGAAAGACCAATAGCAATATCTGTATAACCTGAAAAATCAGCATAAATCTGAAGGGAATAACCCCACATGGCAAGAATAGAAACAAATCCAGGATAAGCTTGTGGTGCATCTGCAATTTTATCAATAAAATGAACAGCGATATAATCTGCCAAAATAATTTTTTTGAAGAGACCTTTTGTGATTAAGATAACCGCCCAACTAAATTGCTCGTTACTTAAAGTAAATGGTTTCCTTATTTGTGGAATAAAATCTTTTGCCCGAACGATTGGACCAGCTACTAATTGTGGAAAAAAGGTTACGAAAAAAGAATATTCAAAAAAGTTTTTTACTGGCTCAATATCTTTTCTGTAGATATCCACAACATAGCTGATACTTTGAAACGTAAAAAAAGAAACACCTACTGGAAGAATAATTTTTTCAACAAAAGTGCCATCACCTGCAAATCCATTTGCCCAAACAGATAGTTGGTTTACCACTTCAAATTTAGTTTGAAACATTTTGTTAAAAGACTCTGTAAAAAAGTAGGCATACTTAAAATATGCTAGAGTCAAGATATTGAATAAAATTGCAAAAGTAAGTTGTATCTTTTTTGAAATACTATTCTTAGTGTTTGCAATTCCATTTCCAAAGAAGTAATTGACAAATAAACTAACGATTAATAAAATTATATAAATCCCAGATGTTTTAAAATAAAAGAACACGCTAACAACTGTCAAAAATATACTGCGTGTTAACAGTTTTTTGTGCAGGAAAGAAAATACTAGCATCACTAAAATAAAAAACAACCAAAAATCTAATTGGGTAAAGATTAAAGGCTTTAGTTCATTAAACGAGAAAACTTTATAAAGCCTATCCATTACTTAAGGTTTATATTTTTATTCATATTTTCAAATTGAGCCAAGAACTTTAGAAAAGCATCAATCAATAAGGAACCTTTTATGTGATAGCCTGCAGCTGTAAAATGAACATAATCAGCTTGCATTAATCCATTTTCTTTCCAACTTTTCGAAGAACCTAATTCACCCATAATCCCATAAAAATCCCAGACAGCTTGTTCGTATTTTTCAGCTAATTGATAAATCACTTCGCGTTGTCGCTCTGTATTTTTGTTAATGTGCTTTTTATTATATAAGCAATCATTAGGCACAGTTAGTAAAATAGCGCATTTAGGATTAACATCTAACACTAATTTTATCATTTCTTCCAAATTTTCTTTGTATTTCAAAGGGTTGAAATTCTCATAAGATGTATAAGCATCGTTTGTTCCAAGAGAAAAAGCAAAAAAATCAGGTGGATGAATTTTCAAGTCACGTAAAAAATGCTCATTTCCTAAATAAGTATAAAGTCCAGCACCATTTATGCCAATTGCATTATAAGTTATTCCTGGCAGGTTATTCAAAAATTCAAAGCCAAAAATTTCTAAAGAAGATGAATCGATTGAAGTTCGAATAAACTGAATATCAAGTGAATCCATTTTGTCGGAAAAACGAATTTCAGAATAACCTAAATCTGCATTGTGATGTGTTTCAATAACAAATAATTCTTGTTCTCCGAAGTTCATGTCAAAGTGAAATTCACCAGTATTGTGATAAATTCTCAAGCGATCAAAAGGGGGCTTAACAAGAGAACGCATATGTTTAAAATTTACAACAATTAATGAATCACTGCATTTTATTGCTGCGCCAGTCAAGCCGTATTGTATATCTTCAGGTCTATTAGTTACACTGCGAAAGCCTGCCCATTTATTTGGTGATGAAAAATTATAATTTGAAGGATTATTGGTACTAGCCAATCCAAAAGGAAAGACTAATCCTCTTTCGCCATTTAATCCAGGCCAGTTAGATTGCAAAAAAGTTCTGAAATCGTGTGTATAAATATCAGCCTGAATATGTGAGCCTCCGATATGATAAAAATTTAACTTCCGGTCTTTCTTGCTGATCATTTTTTGCATTTCGGCATATAAATAGAGCCAATTAATACTTTTCTCAGAGAAAAAAGCAAACTGATTACAGTCAAAATTGATTAGGGATTTTTTTTCGCGTATTCCAGAATCCAATTGTGCAAATTCAGGATGCTTATAATTCCTTAAATCGTTTACTGATTGGGACCAATTTAAAGGTGTTTTTAAGAAAAAAAACAGAAAAATAAAAAGTAGTTTAGCCATAATTATTTTTACTCTACTTGATTTTTAAGCTCCCACTTTGCATAGGCAGAAATAAAAGCATCATAAAATAATTGGGATGCAATACTTGTCCCTTTTGAGGTAAAATGTATGTAATCTGAACCTGCTAAACCTTGATCAACCCATGTAGGCATTGAATTTTTGCCCCCCATCGCTTTGAATAAATCCCAATAGGCCGCCCCACACTCAAGACTTGCTTTTTTCATTTGATTTGTTAAGTAAGGAATTAATCTATACGATTCAAAAACACCTTCATTTAGTTGTGACATGTCGCTTGGCCCGATGACAATAATTGCTGCACCTGGAACTTGTGATTGGATCAATTGGATTTGTCTTTTAAATGATTTTGCATAATAGCGTACAGATGAACTATCTTTTAGGCCTGGGATTGTATTTCCCCCATATTGAAGAATAAACAATTTAGTATTTAATTCTGAATGCATATCTCGAAAAAGACGTTGGTCCATTGAACTGAAATTCGTTCCTGATGAGCCTCGCATGGCAACATTTGAAACTTGCACACCAATATCTCCCTCTAAGCTAAAGCCACTAATAACAGGACTTTTTGTAGATGAAAGTAAATACTTTAATTTTCCTGGCGACCCAGGAAAATCGAGGGTAATTGAATGCGCATTTCCATCTGTAATAAGACTATCTTCATGGATTAATTGTCCATTTTGGAATACTTTGAGTAAACAGGGTTTAACACAACTATTATAATAAAACCGCACGTGATTATATTCTCGGGCTCTTCCATAGGCATTTTTTGATGCATCAATTTCTATCCAAGCGGTAGTTTCTTGTCCAATCAAAGCTTGACTACTGTCAATTTTAAAAACACCAACGGAACCCATGGCCCCATATTTACGAGAATTCAGTTTCCTTCCCCAAAAAGCAGTTAATCTTTCAAAATTATCAGAAAAAGTTTGTTTAAATGTTTGTGTATTATAGACATTCAAAGCAGGAATCATTCCGGGACCATTTCCCCCAAATTGTGCTTGAATTCTTTGCCGAAAAAATCCAGTCATTCGATCTCCTTCTATTTGAGAATCGCCATAATGAAAAATAGAAATCTTATTTTTCAGTGCAGTTACATTTTTTAATTTTTCGAAAAAGCTACCTAAACTGGCATTTGTTTGCTCATTCATTTCAATCTCACAGGAAGCATTAGTAGACAAATCACCTCCAATTGCCGTCCCTAATTCTCCAGAACTTTTCCCATTGTGTTTTATTAATGGTTTATCAAGATTGGTAGTGTCAACCTTTTCTATGATTGCATCAATGTTCTTTTTCTTATCTTTCTTGGGGTGAAATAAAGCTTCTGAGCTTAAAAATTTCCAGTTTACACCTAAAAGAGAAAGCCCTCCCTTTGGCATGCTAAAAACGATTAACAATAGAAAGGAAAAAACAAGTAAAGTAAAAAGAAGAACTGATTTTGGTTGAAACTCTTTCACAAAAATATTTTTCTTAAACAAATATACTTTTTCTTTGTCATAGACATTAGAACAATCTTCTTGGTTTTTATATCCAATATAATAAAATAAATTAAATTCTATTTTTAAAAAAATGTCTCAAGTAAATTTATGACTGAAAAAAAAGTAGTAATTAATAAAGATTTATTCTATTATTTTACTTTGAATTGTCCAACCAATTAAAGCTGCGCGTTCTTTTGCTTTATCAGCATATTTTCCGTTAAAATAAAAATCGGTAGTTTTGTTGAATAGTTCAAGCCAAATTTCAAAATGAACTTTTTTTAGTGGTAAGCGATTGTGTTTTTCAGTAACATTTGTTGTGTAACCAGCTTCATCATGAAGTATAAAACTCCAGAAATGAATCATTCTAGGAAGATGTTCTTTAAAATTAATATTCTCAAAAAACGGGCGCAAAAAATTATTTTTAAGTATAGCTTGATAAAATTTTTCCACTAAAAAGGCAATATCTTCTTTTGTTGATAAATCACGCATAAGCCAAAGATAATATTAACTTATAATTTCTTAGTATCTTCATAAAAATTTTGGTGAGTGGCTCGAATAATTTCCTTTTTCCTTTTTCTACAATTTGCAAATCAAACCTTTGGTCAAGTTTATGATGGCACCTATAAAATAAAAACAAAACTACCTAAAGCTGCCGGATGCGCGCCTCCAACTAGCACAACTTATTTAGAGTTGAACAATGTAAGGGCGATGATTCATACTGCAGGAAATTTATGGCAGATTCCAAATCAAAATTATTCCCAATATGAGATTCCAAAGAATTCTGGAATAATGGCTCTGTTTACTGCAGCCCTTTGGTTGGGGGGAACAGATGTGAATAATCAATTAAAATTAGCAGCTCTTCGTTACCGAAACGGACAAGATTATTGGACGGGTCCGCTTACTAAAGTTACTGCAGAAACTAATTATGAAAACTGTAGTAAATACGATAAGCATTTCGTTACCACACAAGATATGGTTCGCGAATTTAATCTTTGGTTTGAAGCTGGTATTTTTGATTCTCAAAATGGAACAACTACTCAGTCAGATAAATTCCCAAACTATAAAGTTCCTGATAACATCAAAAATTGGCCAGCTCACGGTGATGTTTCACAAGGCCAAGATTATTATTTAGCTCCTTTTTATGATTTTAATAGTGATGGTCATTATAATTGGCAAGATGGTGATTTTCCTTGGTATGATGTTAAAAAAGATAAAGAATGCAGTGTTGATAGAAAAGTCTCCCTTTATGGCGACATGAATTATTGGTGGGTAATGAACGACAAAGGAAATATTCACACTGAAACAGGCGCTGATCCCATCGGAATGGAAATTAGGGCTCAAGCATTTGCTTTTTCATCCAATGATGAGGTAAATAATATGACATTTTATAATTATGAGCTCATAAATCGTGGAACTCAAACCTTGTATAATACTTATTTTGGGTTTTTTACTGATGGCGCTTTAGGCGATCCTTATGATGATTATGTTGGCTGCGACGTAAATCGTGGCATAGCGTATTACTATAATGGAGATAATTTTGATGGCGATAATTCTGGTTACAATGGATATGGATATTCACCACCTGCAGTTGGTGTTGATTTCTTCGAGGGACCTTATCAAGATAACGATGGAGTTGATAATGCTTTTGGTATTGGCATGAATGAAGCTTTGAATGGCATCGGCTATGGTGATGGCCTAATTGATAATGAACGTTTTGGGATGCGTAGATTTTTATATTATTCAAACACTACAAATGGTGCTAATCCAAATCAAACAGATCCAATTTCTTCATCTGATTACTACAATTATTTAAGGGGATTTTGGAAAGATGGAACAAAATTTGTTTACGGTGGAAGTGGCCATATTTCTGATCCTGAAGCAAATCCATTAATGCCTTGTGACTTTATGTTTCCTGGTGATACAGATCCATTGGGCTGGGGAACAGCAGGGAATCCCCAAGCGACTTGGACGGAACAAACTGCAAATAACCCCCCTAACGACCGACGTTTTGTTGAGTCAGCTGGTCCATTTGTTTTGAAACCCGGAGCAGTGAATAATATTACAGTTGGCGTTGTTTATGCTCGTTCATCAGGAGGTGACCCATTTCAATCTGTAGAAGTTTTAAGAAGAGCAGATGACAAAGCCCAAGCTTTGTTTGAAAATTGTTTTAAGGTTTTAGATGCTCCCCACGCTCCAAACTTAGATTTCCAGGAATTGAATAATGAAATTATATTACTGCTTTCAAATTCCCCGAATTCAAATAATTATAATGAAAGTTACCAGGAATTTGATCCGTTTATTGTTTCCTCTATTGTTAATGCGGATAAAAATTATCGTTTTCAAGGATATCAGATTTTTCAGCTAAAAAACAAGAGCGTGTCTTCTTCTGAATTATCAGACCCTACAAAATCAAGACTTGTAGCTCAAGTTGATATAAAAGATAATATAAGTAAAATAATCAATTTTGAATTCAGCGAGGACCTTAATGCAAGTATTCCTGTTTTGAGAGTAGATGGTGAGAATACTGGAATACGTCATAGTTTTAGCGTAAAGAAAGATTTATTTTCTCAAGGAAATCCAACGCTTGTAAATTTTAAAAGTTATTATTTTATGGCAATTGCCTATGCCCATAATAATTATAAAACATATTCTCCAACTGATCCCTTATCATTGGATGGCCAAAAATTACGTTATATCGCTAGTCGAAAAGCAGCACTAGGCGAAGTCAAAGCGATTGAAGTTATACCTCACAACTCTATGCCAGAAGCTGGTGGGACCTTGCATTATTTAGAATATGCACAAACGCCACAAATAACACGCATGGATGGTTATGGAAATGGCAATCGTAGTATAGAATTCACAAGCAGCACCTTGAACACAATTTTAAGTGAGGGCTATATGGAAAATCCAACTTACGATTATGGCAAAGGCCCTATTAACATAAAAGTAGTAGATCCTTTGAATTTGGCATCTGGTTATTTTGAATGCAAGTTTAATAAGTACACCGCACCATCTTCAGGAAATGCGGCAGATACTGCAAGTTGGACAATTTACCGTTATACCAACAAAGGCGATGCAAACCCTGCTGATTCTATGCCATCTGAGTCAGCAATTTCCAAAGACAATGAACAAATTATTCCTGGTTGGGGTATTTCCGTTCAGATATACCAAGAGAAATATTACTTTCCAG
>JBILAB010000033.1:0-14260 GCA_044354455.1 Crocinitomicaceae bacterium
AATTGTTTATCCGCCATTTGCATGATCGCGATAAGAGAATTGCCATTACAGGCTCCAATGCTTCCTTGTTAAGTAAGGAATTAGGAACAAGATTAACGGGGCGTAATATTCAAATAGAACTTTTCCCTTTTTCATACAACGAATACCTGATGTTTCTACAATTGGAAAATAACCTTACTTCATTTAATTTGTACTTGGAGGACGGAGGATTTCCTGAATATTTAAAAAGCAAACATAAGGAGCAGCATCAGCAACTGTTTAAGGATATTGTTTACCGCGATATTATTGTTCGTCATGGAATCCGACAAGCTAAAACCTTAATCGATATTGCACTTTTTTTAATTGCCAACGTAGGGAAAGAATATTCCTTGAATGGAATAAAAAATACGTTTGGCGTTGGTTCTGCTAATTCAGTTGCGGATTACATTCATTGGTTGGAAGATAGTTATGTTTTATTTTCCATGCCACGTTTTAGCTGGTCGTTAAAAAGTGTATCGATAAATCCCAAAAAAGTATATTGCATCGACACTGGATTTGCACAGGCTAATTCGCTTAGTTTCTCCGAGGAC
Organism: Crocinitomicaceae bacterium; assembly: GCA_044354455.1. Classification (GTDB taxonomy): domain Bacteria; phylum Bacteroidota; class Bacteroidia; order Flavobacteriales_D; family Crocinitomicaceae; genus UBA952. The sequence goes on from JBILAB010000033.1 coordinate 570, forward strand.
ACGGGACGATTATTGGAAAATTGTGTTTATTTGGCGCTTCGTAGAAAATACAAAGAAATCTATTATTTTAAGGACAAAGGAGAATGTGATTTTATAGTTAAAGAAGCCCAGGATATTTTACACATCATTCAGGTTTGCGGTAAAATACACCCCGACAACAAAGCTCGGGAAGTAAATGGTTTACTTGCCGCGTTAACTTTTTTTTCGAAAACAGAAGGGTTGATTTTAACCTTAAATCAGGAAGATGTTCTAATGATAAACGATGTAAAAGTTCGTTTGCTTCCCGTATGGAAGTGGTTGCAAAGTATAGATGTATAATCGTATTTAAATAATAATAAATGAGTACAATCCTTACAAATAGTGTCATTGAATGGCATAAAATTAAATGTTTTCGAGTGGACACAGCTAGCCTCGGTGCATTCCACCTTCGTCGTAGCACTCGGCTAGCTTTTATGTCAGACACTCGGTTAGCTTTCATAATGCTTATCGAGTGGGCAGAGTTTGCTGTGGTTGTATCGAGAGAAGCTTATCGAGTGGACATAGCTGGCCCAATATTTTTTGATTGTTTAATAATCTTTTTCTTGATGAGCATCTAATTCTATGCTATCTTTAAGTAAATATTGATGAATGAAAAAAGAAATAGGGGTTAATGGTTTAGTAATTAATCTAAGAAGAGAAAAAGGAGATGAATATATTTCCTTAACCGATATTGCCAGGAAGAAGAATCCCTTAGAACCCAAGGACGTAGTCAAAAACTGGTTAAGATCAAAATCAACAATAGAATTTCTTGCATTGTGGGAAAAGATAAATAATCCTGATTTTAAAGGGGTCGAAATCGACTCCTTATTATTTCAGGCAGGCAGTAATTCATTTACATTATCTCCATCAAAATGGGTTGAATCAACAAAAGCAATAGGAATAATTACAAGTGCAGGTAAATATGGTGGTACTTTCGCTCATTCCGAAATTGCGTTGGAATTTGCGTCATGGGTTTCACCTGAGTTTAAATTATATTTAATTACCGAAATAAAACGTCTAAAAACAGCAGAATCCGACCAACAAAATTTGAATTGGTCTGTCCAACGAACACTTGCTAAGATTAATTATAAAATACAGACTTACGCGATCAAGGAAAGTCTCGTTCCTAAATCATTGACAAAAAATCAAACCTCAATCATTTACGCAAATGAAGCTGATTTATTAAATGTTGCTTTGTTTGGACTGACTGCGGAACAATGGAAAAATAATAACCCAAGATTTGATGGGAATATGCGCGACCATGCCACCCTCGAACAACTTGTGGTCCTTAGTAATATGGAAAGTATAAATGGGTTGCTAATCCAATAAAATATTTCAGCATCCGAACGGATTTTACAACTCAATCAAGTTGCCATTTCACAAATAAAATCACTCTTGACAGCAAAAGGTATAAAAATTTTAAAAAATCTAAAATAGAATATAAACACAATAGCGCAGAGGACTAGCTCTAAGAAAGTTTATCGAGCGGGCACAGCTTGCTGTGGATGTATCGAGAGAAACACACAGCTAGCCTCGGTACATTCCACCTTCGTCGGAACACTCGGCTAGCATTTTTCCCAGAACACTCGGCTAGCTTGCATAAAGCTTATCGAGTGGGCACAGCTTGCTGTGGTTGTATCGAGAGAAGCTTATTGAGACCATCTCGTCCGTCAGCTGACAGATCGATGTATTTTAAATCATTCTTAAAATATGTAAAGTAATTTTTCTATAATATGTAAAGTTATAAGCGTATAATATGTAAAGTAAAAATATAATAAAGTATAAAATAACACTATCTTTGTGAAAGAAAAACATAGTTTATGTCATCAGAACTTTCCTATATAAAGCGTATTTCCGACGAAGAATTGAAACGAAAATTAAATGCTTCGGGCGCCTTATTAATTCGCGGCTTGAAGGCTTGTGGTAAAACACAATCAGCGAAACAACTTGCAGCGAGCATCATCTCTTTTGATCAAGATGAACAGGTTTCATTGCTGATGGAATCAGCTCCAGAGCGCTTGTTACTTGGAGATACACCCCGCTTGATTGATGAATGGCAAGAATACCCTAAAATTTGGAATTATGTGAGACATGAAGTGGATCAACGAAATAAAACGGATCAATTTATTTTAACGGGTTCCTCAAATCCAGAGGAAAGTGCAAAAATGCACTCAGGCGCAGGAAGATTTACGGTCTTAGATATGCGCACAATGAGTTGGCAGGAAATGGGGTATTCAACTGGTGAGATTAGCTTGGGTAAATTGTTAAATGGAATTAATCAACAAACTATTGATACTCCAACAGACCTTGAATTTATTGTAGAGCGAATTATAAAAGGAGGATTTCCTGGTTTACTGAATAAAACTTTAGCTCAGGCAATGGAAATCAATCGTGCTTATGTTGATTTGTTGGCAGAAGTAGACATGAGTCGTGTTTCAGATGTCAAGAGAAATCCCGAGAAAGTTCGCGGTCTACTGCGCGCACTTGCTCGTAATGTAGCAACAACTGTTGATATTACAGTACTCGAGAAAGATGTTAAACTAAATGAAAACACAGATATTTCTCGTCCCACAATTTACGATTATTTAGAAGCCTTAAATCGTTTGATGATCATTGAAGATCAACCTGCATGGAATACGCATATCCGATCATCAGCTTCTCTGCGTAAATCCGCTAAACGTCATTTTTCAGATGTTGCTCTTGCAGTAGCTTCATTAGGTATAGGGAAAGAAGCCTTGATAAATGATTTAAAATTAACAGGTTTTTTGTTTGAATCATTAGTCGTTCATGATCTGAGAGTTTATGCACAAGCGAATGACTCTAAAGTATATCATTATTATGATTCAACTGGTTTGGAAGTAGATGCTATTGTGCAAAAGTACTCTGGCGAATATTGTGCTTTTGAAATTAAATTAGGAATCGGGCAAATTGATGATGCGGCTAACAAATTGTTGAAATTCGCTTCAATTTTAGAAGACACAAGTAGCACAAAGTTACAATCATTAAATGTGATTACTGGAACAGGTATAAGCTATGTGCGAAACGATGGAGTAAATGTAATTGCACTTTCTTCACTTGGTTTCTAATAAGATTGAATAACTTGTAAGTTAAAATAATAATAATAGTTGCCATAGTGGTAGCGCAAAAAAAAAGTAATGAAATTGAAAATATTACCAATATTAATAAGTGTGTTTTTTAGTTGTGATTTTAATGCACAATCCATCACTGGTAGTTTCTCCTTGCTGTCGAATCAGCAAATAAAACTCGAAGGGTTTAAGGGCCTCAAAACCTATCCGATTTCAATGGCTACTATCGATGAAAAAGGAAATTTCAAACTTTCTTATTCTAAAGAAGACATAGGTGTCGCTTACCTGATTTCCTCCGATGAAAAACCGCTATTTGTATTATTAAGTGGTGAGGAGGTAGAAATTTCTGGTGAAGCATTGAGTGCTGCGGAAACAATTCAGATTAAAAAAGGAAAAGAAAATCTCTTGTTTGAGCAATACGCCAAAGAGCATCCTCGCAGGGAACAGGCCTTGAGTGCATGGATTTATTTGGAGGAAATTTATAGCTTGGATCCATTGTTTTCAATACAAAAAACACCTTCTGGGAATATTCAAGCAGAAAAACAACGAATCAAGGAGGAAGATGCCTCATTTTTAGCAAGTTTACCCAAAGGAAGTTATGTAAGTTGGTTTTTACCCACCCGAAAATTGGTGAGTGATGTTTCCACCATTTCGCAATACCGCACGGAAGAAATACCTGCAACGATTGCCGCTTTTAGACAATTAGATTATACCAATTCTCGCCTTTATAAAAGCGGGTTATTTAAAGATGCTATCGAAAGTCATTTTTGGCTATTAGAGAATAGCGGCAAGTCCTTGGATTCGGTTTTTATCGAAATGAAAACATCGATTGATGCCATGTTCTTGTATCTTATTAAAAATGAGGAACGCTTAAATGAAGTCACCAATTATCTTTTTGATTTGCTCGAAAGACATTCTTTGTTTCAGGCTTCCGAATACCTTGCCATTAAAGCGCTCAATGAAACGAGTTGTACTCTCAATGCTGATTTAGCCAAGCAACTTGAAAGCTACCGCGCCATGAAGAAAGGCAACATCGCGCCAGATATAGTTTTTGCTAAAAATACCTATTTGAATGGTGTGAATCAAAACATGTTTAGTCGTCTCACAAATTTAACTACGCCTTATACCTTGGTGGTTTTTGGTGCAAGTTGGTGCCCAAAATGCGTGGAGGAGCTACCCAAAATCATACAAAATTATGTGAAGTGGCGGAATTTGGGCCTAGAAGTGGTGTATGTTTCTTTGGACACCGAACCTGCTGCTTTTGAGCAAGCCGCTAAATCCTTTCCTTTCTTTGCTTACTGTGATTTCAAGAAATGGGAGAGTCCTGTGGCCATAGATTATTACGTTTTTGGTACACCAACCTTTTATCTATTGGATGCCAAGCGCAAGATACTCTTGCGCCCAAATTCTGTTTCACAAGTTGACGCTTGGGTGGATTGGGTTTTAGTACAGGGTAATAAATAATCAATCTTAGAGTTCGATAAAAAGAGTTATTTTAGCTGAAATTAAGTTGGCTTAAAAGTTAAAAATTGTATATAAGCCAAGCTGATTTCACAAATTGAATTATAGCTGCATGAAAGAAGAAACTTTAGAAAAAGATTATGCCATCCCCGGAGCGCGAAAAATATTGATCGTTCTTACTATCATCAATTTATTCAATTATATTGATAGATATGTGCTTTCTGCTGTTCTAGAACCAATCAAACATGATCTTGGTATTACGAATGACGCAGACATGGGGCGTTTGGCCACAGCATTCATGCTTGGATATTTTATTACTTCTCCTATTTTCGGCTATTTAGGAGATCGGATATCGCGTAAGAAATTAATGGCAATTGGAGTTATAGGGTGGAGTTTAGGTACCTGTTTAACAGGAGTGGCACAAATTTACGCGTTTATGATTTTTTGTCGGGTGATGGTTGGTTTGGGAGAGGCAAGTTTTGGTGCTATTGGTCCTGCTGTAATTTCGGATGCCTTTTCAGGCAAAAAACGGAACCAAGCAATTACTATTTTTTCAGTGGCTGTTCCAATTGGCGCTGCTTTAGGCTTTGGATTGGGTGGATTAATTGGAGCTAGCTTAGGTTGGCGCGCTGCCTTTTTTATTACGGGGCTCCCAGGCTTTCTTTTAGCCTTTCTTTTGTTTGCAATTCCTGAGCCTACTCGTGGTCAGAGTGATCGCGGAGAGACAGCTTTAGACAAAGTAAATTTAAAAAAAATAGCTTCTTTATTTCGAAATAAAGAATATGTTTTAGCAACGATTGGCTATGTTTTTTATACGTTTGCAATGGGTGCTTTTTCTTTTTGGGGACCGGCTTTCTTAGCTCGTGAACATGGGATGAAAGTCAATGATGCAACGATGTTTTTAGGTCCAACACTTGTTATTGGAGGTTTGTTAGGCACTTTAATTGGGGGTTATCTTGCTAATAGATGGAAGAAAAAGAATCCTGCCGGATATGCAATACTTTTAAGTCTTTCTGTTTTCATTGCTGTTCCTTTTTCTTTTATTTCTTTTTTAACCACCGACACTACTTTGAGTATGGTGTGTATTGGTATTTCCTTAATTTTTCTTTTTCAGGCAACTGGCCCTATTAATACTGTTTTAGTTGAATGTGTACCGGCAAATATGAGGGCAAGCGCAATGGCTATTTGTATATTTTTAATTCACGCTTTTGGCGATATTTGGTCGCCCGAATTAGTAGGACACGTTTCAGATAATTTTAAAAGCTTAAGAATCGGAATGCTTATTTTACCTGGAGCTTTTATTTTTGCTGGTCTCTTTTGGATGTGGTTGGGACGTGTTCAAGCATCAAAGTCATCTATTTTACATTAGCTAATAATCGGGTTTTTTTAAACTTGAATTTAGGTGAAATTTAATACTATTATATTCTTTGTAATTTTCTAAGTCTATTTTTTAATTTTAATCTACTTCTTTTAAAAAACTCGTTTTCAACCGAAAATCGTTGATAAATAAGCATTTTTATTTGTTCAAAAAGTAGATGTTTACATTATTTTTGTTAAAATCTGAATTTACCTTTTCAAATGGTCGAAAATCAATATACCGAAGACAATATCCGCTCCCTTGATTGGAAGGAGCATATTCGGCTGCGACCAGGAATGTATATCGGTAAGCTTGGTGATGGAGCAGCGGCTGATGATGGAATTTATATTCTCGTAAAAGAAACCATTGATAATTGCATCGATGAGTTCGTTATGGGGAATGGAAAGAAGGTAGATGTAAAGATAAAAGACGGTAAAGTTAGCGTGCGCGATTATGGCCGTGGAATTCCGCTTGGAAAAGTGGTGGATGTCGTTTCTAAAATGAATACCGGTGGAAAATACGATTCAAAAGCGTTTAAAAAATCAGTTGGATTAAATGGAGTAGGAACAAAAGCAGTTAATGCTTTGTCGAGTTATTTCTCAGTTTATTCTGTTCGTGAAGGCGAGAAAAAACGTGCAGATTTTAATCAAGGAGAATTGATTCAAGATTATCCAATTGAAAAAACAGATGAATTGAATGGAACATACGTTGAGTTTATTCCAGACGAGCAAATCTTTAAGAAGCATGCTTTCAAAACAGTGTATTTGGATAAAATGATGTGGAATTACTGTTATTTGAACCGCGGACTTTCAATGTATTTTAACGGTGAAAAATTTCAGTCTAAAGATGGCCTTAAGGATTTATTGGAGAATAACATGGATGGTGACCCTCTTTATCCAATTATCCACATTGAAGATGAAGACATCGAAGTTGCTTTTACACACGGACGAACTTACGGTGAGGATTATTATTCTTTCGTAAACGGTCAGCATACGACGCAAGGTGGAACGCATCAAAGTGCTTTTCGCGAATCTGTCGCAAAGGTGATTCGTGATTTTTACAATAAAAATTATGAAGCTTCTGATATTCGCCAGTCCATTGTTGCTGCAATTGCAGTGAAAGTTATTGAGCCAATTTTTGAATCTCAAACAAAAACAAAATTGGGTTCTCAAGAAATTGAGCCAGGTGGAAAATCCATGCGTGCTTTCATCAATGATTTCTTGAAAGATAAATTGGATAATTACTTGCATAGAAATCCAGCAGTTGCAGAAACAATTGAAAAGAAAATTAAGCAGTCAGAAAGAGAACGCAAAGAACTTGCAGGAATCCGTAAAATTGCGCGTGATCGCTCAAAGAAATCTAGTTTACACAATAAAAAATTACGTGACTGTCGCTCTCATTTGACAGATTTAAAAGACGAAAAACGCGAAGCGACAACCTTGTTTATTACGGAAGGTGATTCTGCAAGTGGATCGATTACAAAATCCCGAGATGTTAGTACTCAAGCTGTTTTTTCCTTGCGTGGTAAACCGCTAAATTGCTATGGACTTACCAAAAAAATTGTTTACGAAAATGAAGAATTTAATCTGATTCAGGCAGCTTTAGACATTGAAGACGACATGGACAATTTGCGCTACAATAAAATTGTAATTGCAACAGATGCCGATGTTGATGGAATGCATATTCGTATGTTATTATTGACTTTCTTCCTGCAATTTTTTCCAGATTTGGTTAAAAGAAATCATGTCTATGTGCTCCAAACACCACTTTTTCGGGTCAGAAATAAAAAGAAAACAATTTATTGCTATTCTGAAGATGAAAGACGAACTGCCCTAATAGAAATCGGAAAAGGTGCAGAAATTACGCGCTTCAAAGGTTTAGGAGAAATTTCTCCGGATGAGTTTATTCATTTTATTGGAGCCGATATTCGTTTGGAGCCAGTAATCTTAACAAAAGATGCATCTATCGATTCGATTCTTTCTTATTTTATGGGAAAAAATACCTCGGAGCGACAAGATTTTATTATTGATAACTTGAGAGTTGAAAAAGATTTGGCGGAAGATAAATCCACTGAAAATGATTCCTCAGAACTTGAAATTGCTTCATAGATTATGGCTGAGGACGAAATAGAAAATTTAAAGCCAAACGGTGAAGAGCACAATCCTTTTGAGCACAAGGAGGTGGATGAGAAAATCATTCCTGTTGGTGGTCTTTATCATAATTGGTTTTTGGATTATGCTAGTTATGTTATTCTAGAGCGAGCTGTTCCATCGCTTTATGATGGTTTAAAACCGGTGCAACGCCGAATTCTTCATTCCATGAAAGAAATGGAAGATGGACGCTATAATAAAGTCGCAAATATCATTGGAAACACGATGAAATACCATCCGCATGGAGATGCTTCCATTGGCGATGCTTTGGTGCAGTTGGGACAAAAAGATTTGTTGATTGATTGCCAAGGAAACTGGGGAAATACACTAACAGGAGATGGCGCTGCTGCTCCACGATACATTGAAGCTCGACTTTCTAAATTTGCCCTTCATGTTGCTTTTAATGGAAAAACTACCAACTGGCTTTCCAGTTATGACGGACGAAATAAGGAGCCAGATCAGTTACCAATGAAATTTCCACTTTTACTTGCTCAAGGAGCAGAAGGAATTGCAGTTGGAATGGCCTGTAAGTTTTTACCGCATAATTTCATCGAATTAATTGACCAATCGATTAATCATTTACGCGGAAAGAAAGTAGAGTTTTTGCCAGATTTCCCAAATGGTGGAATGGCAGATTTTTCTGGCTATAACGATGGTTTGCGCGGTGGACGAGTTCGTGTGCGTGCGAAAATCAAAAAAATAGACAATAAAACTTTAATTATTTATGAAATTCCGTTTGGAACAACCACTGGATCATTAATTGAATCGGTAATCAAAGCAAACGATAAAGGCAAGATTAAGATTAAAAAAATCGAGGATAATACCTCCATGGAAGCTGAAATTATCGTGCATTTATTTCCAGGTGTCTCTCCCGATAAAACAATCGATGCCCTATATGCTTTTACTGACTGTGAAGTATCTATTTCTCCAAATTCTACGATAATTGATGGAGATAAACCACGATTTATGGGAGTTTCTGAAATTCTCAAAGTTACGGCAGACACTACTGTTCGCTTGTTGAAATTAGAATTAGAAATTCGCTTGGATGAATTGGAAAGAATGTGGCATTTTTCGACTTTAGAGAAGTTGTTTATTAATAATGAAATGTACATTGATTTCAAGCTTTATTCTGATAAAGAAACACTTTACGAATATTTGTATAAGCGGTTTTCTGTTTTCAAAAAAGAGCTTTTGCGGGAAATAACAGATGAGGATTTGCATAAGTTAACACAAATTCCAATGATTCGTATTACGCGTTTTGATGCTTCAAAAGCAGATGATGCACTTCTTAAAATTGAGGAAGAAATGCTTCTTGTGAAAGCGAATTTGGCGAATTTAGTAGAATATGCTATTGATTATTACAAGGACTTAAAAAAACGATTCGGAGCAGGGAAGGAGCGAAAGACAGAAATAAAGGCCTTCGATAATATTACAGCTTCTAAAGTAATTATCGCAAATCGCAAGTTATATGTAGATTACGAAGAAGGATTTGTGGGATATGGCCTTAAAAAAACTGAATCTATCAGTGACTGCTCAGAAATTGATGATATTATCTGTTTCTTCTCAACGGGTAAATTAATGATTAGTAAAGTTTCCGAAAAAAAATTCGTTGGTAAAGACTTGGTTTTTGCGAGTGTTTGGAAACGTGGAGATACGCGAACAATTTATCATTTGTTCTACCAAGACGGAACTGGTGGTTCTACAATGATGAAGCGTTTTCATGTAACTGGAATTACGCGGGATACAGAGTATGATCTTACAAAAGGAACAAAAGGTTCGAAGATGTTATATTTCTCCGTTCATCCAAATGGTGAGAGAGAAGTGGTTTCGATTCTTTTGCGCCCTCGTCCGCATTTAAAAAGATTGCGTTTTGATATTGATTTAGGAGAATTATTGATAAAGGGAAGAAATTCTGCGGGTAATCGCGTAACAAAAGAAATCGTTCAAAAAATTGTGCAGAAAGAAGTTGGTGGTTCAACACTTGCCGCACGAAAGATTTGGTACGATAGTATTGTTGGTCGCCTAAACGATGAAGGTCGCGGAAAGTTTCTTGGTTCATTTAAAGGGGAAAATAAGATTTTAAGCTTGTATAAAAATGGAGATTATAGGTTAAGTAGCTTTGACTTAGCGACACATTTTGATGAAGATATGCTGCACATTGAAAAATGGGAGCAAGATCGTCCGATTTCTGCAGTTTATTATGACGGTGAAAAGGATATGCATTATGTAAAACGTTTTTTGTGCGAGGTTTATTCCGATAAGCGTGTTTCCTATATTAGCGATAGCGAGGGTTCTTATCTCGATGCGGTTTCTACGGCATTCCGTCCAGAGGTTAAGATTGTATACAATAAGTTGCTGAAAGAAACCAAAAACTTACCTGATAACAAGATGCAATTAGCAGATTTGATTGAGGTTAAGGGAATGAAGGCACAAGGAAATCAACTTACAAAATTGAAGGTAAAAGAAATTGTTCTTACGCATCCAATTGATGAAGGCAAAGAACCTTGGCCAGAAAATAGTATTGAAGAGTCCGGCGATTCTGAAATAACAAGTGACGATGCGACGACTATGGAATGGGAAATTACAAATGAATCCTCTGAGGATAACGATGATTCTAATGAGGATGATGAGGAGCAATTAAAACTATTTTAAACTTTAATTTAAGTTTTCTGTTCTTCAAATAATAAACTTTATATCGTAAATTTGTTTAAAATTAACTCCCATTCAAAGGCCTTGACTAAAGATTCTAAAATAAATTTCTTGAACATTGGCTTAATGTTAATCACAGCAGTATTTGCTTTTTTCTTGCCTTTCGAGACATTTTTACTTGCTTATGCATTCCTTGGACCGTTGCATTATCTTACTGAAATAAGTTGGCTGCACGATCGACAATATTTTACGAAGGGAAAATATGATTTCGTGCCTCTTTTATTAATTGGTGTAGCATTATCGTACGCTGCTTTTGCTAAAGACTTTGAGTTTAACATTGATTTCTACAAAGAATTTGTTGCTTTGAACCTTTTTGATAAATTGCTTGTATTGGCACTATTTAGTTCACTTCTTTTCGCTTTTGTTAAAAATTTAGTGGTTAAGATTATTGCAATTTTGTTCATATTTATTTTTATTTCCGGTTGGTTAGCACCTGAAAATTCCGCTGAAAATTCTAAAAGCACAACTATTTTTGCATTAACTTCATTGCTTCCAACATTAATTCATGTGTATTTATTTACGGGCTTATTTATGCTGTTCGGTGCTTTGAAATCAAGAAGTAAAACAGGACTTATTTCTGTAGCTGCTTTTATCATCATCCCAATCTATCTTGTTTATGGACTTCCGGTTACGCCGAAAAAAAATTACATTTCTGACTATGGAAAAGAGGCATATTTTGCTGATTCAACTGGTTTTTTTAATACTAATGTGAGTATTTTAAGACAATTCGATTTGACACCTAATATGACGTACAAATATTATATCAACAATTTCGTAAAAGATTCAATAGAAAAGCAAAATCTTATATTAATGTGGAAAGATTCTTTAAACAAAGATTTCATTATCCAAGATCAAGATCATCCAAACTACATGAAGTCCATTCCAATTGCTGATGCAAAACAAGGCAGTCTTAAAGAAAATTGGTGGTCTCTCGTTTTCTTTTCTAGCGCTGGCATCATGCTTATGCGTTTTATCGCTTTTGCATACATGTACCACTACTTAAATTGGTTCAGCAAAACAGAAGTAATTCGTTGGCACAAAGTTCCTAAAATACGTTTTATCGCTGTATTAATTTTATGGCTAACAGCTTGTGCTTTATACGCCTACAATTATTCCTTGGGACTGAGTTTCCTTTTCTTCCTGAGTTTTACGCATGTACTACTAGAATTTCCTTTAAACATGGTTTCTATTGTCGGAATTGGAAAAGAAACATATCAAATAGCTACAAAAGGATTTAAGAAGCTTGAATAAAATTTAATTCAAAAGCTAATCTTACTTTTTTCTTGTTTTAGTTTAAATAGCTCAAAAATGTTTTATTAAAATAATTAATAAATCATTCAACATTTTTCATTAGTTTCTTTAGAAAAGGAGCAGCAATAATAACAACAATTCCTGTGATTATTCCATAAATTGCTAATTGATGATAACCTTCAGTATAAAGATCTAATTTTACACTTGCGCTAGCATTATCATCTGGAGAAGCCATTCCAGCTCCTAGAATTCCAGCAACATATTGTCCATAAGCACTCGCTAAGAACCATAAACCCATCATAACTCCCCAAAGTTTTTTTGGAGAAAGTTTTGTCATCAAGGATAAGCCAATTGGAGAAAGCAACAATTCCGCTAGCGTTATAACAAAATAGGCAGCAGTAAAGACAAGAAGTGAGGTTTTACCGTCTGCATCAGCAAAAAAGCGGTTCACATAAAAGACATAGAAAGCTCCACCAAGAAATAGGAATGCCATTCCAAATTTCACGAAATAATTCGGTTCAATTTTTCTTTTTTTCATCCAAATCCAAAGCAATCCGATTAAAGGACTAAAAAGAACTACAAATAAAGAATTAGAAGAATTATTTACGACATTTGGATCCATTTTAAAAAAGAAAAGATCGGAATGAAGATTATCTTTGGCAAAAAGACTTAAGGAACCACCACTTTGCTCGAAGAAAGCCCAAAATAAAATTGATAGCAGAATAAATACGAGTGCTGCAAGCATTTTTTTATTTTCATCCCAACCTAGTTTAAGCATTTCATATATCAAATAGATCAGAGTTGCAGGTCCAATGACATACATAAAAATATCAGTATAACGCGTGTTTGTTATCATAAGATATATACATGGCAGAATTAAAATTGAGCCAACATAAACCATCCATTGATTTCTTTTTGCAGTACTTGGATTACTTGTAGCAGGTGGCAATCCAATTGGCCCAAGTTTAGATTTTGTAACTAAAAATGTAGCTAATCCAAGAATCATAAATCCTCCTGAAAGTAAAAAAGCGACATCCCACGAATACATTTTTCCAACGTAAACACAAATTGCACCTCCTAAAAGCGCACCAACATTTATACCTGCATAAAATAATCCGAAGCCAGCATCACGACGAGCATCACCTTCTTTGTACAATTCTCCTACCATTGTTGAAATGTTTGGTTTAAAAAATCCAGTCCCAATAATTAGTAAACAAATGCCATAATAGAAATAATTTTCCGCTGAAATACCCAAAACAACACTTCCAGTAATCATAAGAATTCCACCCCAAAGCAATGACTTCTGGAAGCCCAAAATTTTATCAGCAAACAATCCACCAATAAATGTAAAGGCATAAACAAATGCTTGAATTGCGCCATATTTTAGATTTGCACTCTTATCACTAAGCAATAATACATCCACCATAAAAACAGTGAGCATACCACGGTTTCCGTAGAAACAGAAACGCTCCCACATTTCTATAAAAAACAAATACCACAATTGCTTGGGGTATTTGCCTTTAAAATCCTGAATTTGTTCTAAGGTTATTTCAGCGCTATTTGCCATTATAATACGTTATTTTCTTTCATTACTCGATTTAACCAGCGCAGCATAGCAAATAAGATAATCGCAGCAGCCATTACTAATGCAAAGTTTAG
>JBILAB010000177.1:0-3834 GCA_044354455.1 Crocinitomicaceae bacterium
TCAAACTGCATATGCTACTGATTATTGCTAATTTTGTGTTCGGATACAAATGTACAAAGAAATGAAGATTACAAGTCCCATAAAAAGAACGGAATCAGCAAGGCTTTTTGAAGCTTCAAAAACTTTTTTTCCTGGAGGAGTGAATTCTCCCGTTAGGGCTTTTAAGTCTGTTGGTGGAACTCCCTTGTTTATAAAAAAAGGAAATGGCGCCTTAATTTGGGACGAAGATGACAATGAATTTATTGATTTTTGTTGCAGTTGGGGACCTTTGATTTTAGGCCACAATCATCCTCAGGTATTTAGTTCAATTGTCAGCACACTGGAAAATGGATCAAGTTTTGGAGCTCCTACGAGAAAAGAAAACGACTTAGCTCAATTTATTTTAGAGAGAATTCCATTTATCGATAAAATGCGTTTTACAAGTTCGGGAACAGAAGCAGTAATGTCAGCTATTCGTTTGGCTCGCGGCTACACAGGAAAAACAAAAATTGTAAAATTTGATGGATGTTACCACGGACATGTTGATGCGCTTTTAGTAAACGCAGGAAGTGGTCTAGCAACATTCGGCACCTCATCAAGCGCAGGAGTTCCTGAAATTTTTGCAAATGAAACACTGGTTTTACCTTTAAATGATATTGAAACATTAAGAACTTGCTTAACTGAATATGCTCATGATATCGCCTGTGTGATTATTGAGCCAATTCCTGCAAACAATGGATTACTTTTACAGGACAAGCAATTTCTGATAGTTTTAAGAGAAATTTGTACTGAATTAGGAATTTTGTTAATCTTTGATGAGGTAATTTCTGGTTTCAGAGTAGCATTTGGTGGCGCAGCAGAATTGTATGATATAACTCCCGACATTGTAACGTACGGAAAAATACTTGGTGGCGGATTGCCTGTTGGAGCTTATGCTGCCAAAAAGCACATTATGGCTTTTGTTTCTCCAGATGGACCTGTTTATCAAGCGGGAACACTTTCTGGAAATCCTGTTGCAATGGCTGCAGGGCTTGCGCAATTAAAAGAATGCGCAAAAAATAATTTTTACAAAGAGCTTGAAGAAAAGGCGCTCTATATGGTAAATCAAGTGAATGCCTTTACAGAAGAAAACAATTACCCCTTAAAATTAGTGTCTTTAGGGTCAATCTTTTGGTTTTCATTTAATGGCAGGAAGTCGATTTCTGCAGCAAAAGAAATTAATCCTGATATGTCAAACTTCAATCTTTTGCATGCATTTTTATTGGATGAAGGCATTTATTTTGGCCCCAGTGGCTACGAAGTCGGCTTTATTTCTCAAGCACACACACAAGCACAATTGGAAAAAGCCAGCAAAAAAATTCAAGAGGGTCTAGCGTTTATTTTCAAGTCTTAAATCCTAGTTTTTATAAAAGCCGGGTCATTATTTGTAATTTCGTCATATGATATTAATTACCGGAGCAACAGGTTTAGTGGGAAGTCATTTATTATTTCAACTTATTGCAGCAGGAGAAAACTGTAAGGCACTTTATCGTTCTGAGCACAAAATCAAATTAGTAGAAAAACTTTTTCATTACTATAATTCACCCGATGCAGAAGTTCTATTCTCCAAAATTATATGGGTTAAAGGTGATTTAAACGACCCTGAAAGTTTAGAATCCCTTTTTCTGAACGTTGATTACGTCTATCATTGCGCTGCAAAAGTGTCTTTTTTTAAGGCTGATTTTGAAGCATGTATGAAAGAAAATCGAAATGCTACGGCGAATGTTGTTAATTATGCTCTTAAAAATGGCGTTAAAAAATTGTGCTATGTTAGTTCAACCGCAGCGATTGGTTCAAATCCAAATGGTGCAACAACGGAAGAATCACTTTGGACTCCAGGATCAGATGTTAGTGGCTATTCTATTTCTAAATTTTCCGCAGAAAAAGAAGTTTGGAGAGGAATAGAAGAAGGATTGCCAGCAGTAATTCTCAATCCTTGTTTGATACTTGGCCCAGGAGATTGGCGCTCAGGATCTTTATCCATCTTTCGATCGGCAAAAAAAGGCATGTTATTTTATACA
Organism: Crocinitomicaceae bacterium; assembly: GCA_044354455.1. Classification (GTDB taxonomy): domain Bacteria; phylum Bacteroidota; class Bacteroidia; order Flavobacteriales_D; family Crocinitomicaceae; genus UBA952. The sequence continues at coordinate 2,040 of JBILAB010000177.1, forward strand.
AGCGGATCAAATGCAGTTGTAGACGTCCGTGATGTTGCGCGTTCTATGTATTTACTTATGAATTCAAGTATTGTTTCTGAAAGGTTTCTTTGTATTGGCGAGAATGTAACATTTCAGTATTTATTCACCGCCTTATCAAAACGGTTTAACACGGCTCCCCCAAAGATTTCTATTCCAAAATCTTTAAGTTTATTTGCTGGAACTGTTTTAGAATTTATAAGTCAAATTTCTAGAAAAAGAAATGGGTTTTCTGTTGAAACAGCTCAATCCTCGTATAAAAATATTGTCTACGATAAAACCAAGTTAATGCAGGCTATTCCAATCCAATTTTATACTTTAGAGGAGACAATTGATAATTCTATTCGCGGTCGGTTACAATGATAAAAAAAGCGTATCTACAAGCACTAATAGTAATTTTCTATGCAGTAGGAACCGTTGGGATTCTCCTTCCTGAAACAAGGTCCTTGTTTTTAAAACTTACCGTTTTTAATTTAATACTTTCTTTTTTAATCATTGTTTTTGCTAGAGGGCAAAATAAAAAGGCTTTTTATACATTTTTAGCAAACTGTTGGATTGTAGGTTTTGTCGTTGAATGGATAGGAGTGCATACAGGATTATTATTTGGGGATTATTCTTATGGAGAAAACCTCGGGCTAAAATTTTTGGATGTACCATTTGTAATTGGTTTTAATTGGGGGCTTGTAACGATCTCTGCTGCAGCACTTGCAAATAGGGTTTCTAAAAATAAAAAATGGATTCCATTAATCGCGGCTATTTTAATGGTTGCATTGGATTTTTTCATGGAACCTGTAGCCATGAAAAGTGATTTTTGGTCTTGGAAAAATAATGTAATTCCCTTATATAATTATTGCTGTTGGTTCTTAGTTGGCTTGTTATTACAAGTTATTTATCAAAAAACTTCCTTGTGGGAGGAAAACAAAGTCAATGACACATTGTTTATTACGATGTTTGTATTTTTTATTATTTTAAATTTTAGTTTTTAATGTATTGGTGGGGACCTTTTGTTTTATTAGCTACTTTTTTCGGTATGGAATTCATGGCCTGGGCTACGCATAAATTTGTAATGCACGGTAAAATGTGGCATTTCCATAAGGATCACCATCAAGTAGAGCCGGGTTTTTTTGAAAAAAATGATGTTTTCTTTCTTATTTATGCAATTCCTTCTTGGCTTTGTATTATGCTGGGAATGATGTATGGAAACTATTTCTCCGTTTGGATTGGCTATGGAATTGCGGCTTATGGAATGGCTTATTTTTTAATTCACGATGTGTACATTCATAGGCGCTTTAAATGGTTAAGAGACATCGACCACCCGTATTTTTATGCCATTCGAAAAGCACATAAAATCCATCACAAACATTTAGGAAAAGAAAAGGGAGAATGCTTTGGAATGCTGCTTGTTCCTTGGGAATTTTACAAGAAAGCAAAGTTGGTTTATGATAGAAAAACCCCTGCAGAATGAGCTTGTATTTTTGGGTTATAACCCTTTCATTTATTGGCCCATTTTTATTAAGCTTCGATAAGAAAATAGCATTTTACAAAAACTGGCGGTTTCTTTTACCAAGTATATTACTAGTTGCATTATTTTTTATTTGTTGGGATGAATGGTTTACAAAAATTAGGGTTTGGGGCTTTACTCCAAAATACCTTCAGGGAATTTATGCTGGTCATTTGCCACTGGAAGAAATCCTTTTTTTTATTGTAATTCCTTACAACTGTTTATTTGTCCATGAAGTTTTAAAGGGTTATTTCCCATTAATTTCCTTAAAGACCT
>JBILAB010000034.1:0-14141 GCA_044354455.1 Crocinitomicaceae bacterium
GTTTGTACATGGCTTTTGGAGAGAACTCATTTTTAGGAGGAGAAAACGGAGCAGACATGCTTTGGAATCCAACGGATCGTTTGGTAAGTAATTCGGGTGCTCCTTTAATGGGTGGAGTACATCCAATATATATCTTTAGCTACAAGCAAAAGTCAATAAATGGCTTTAGTACAGGATTTGATTTCCCGGCTTATATTCCAAGTGAAGCAGAAGCGGGCAGTAATTTTCTACAAAACAAATGGATAGAAGTTGAGGCAAATGCTACATCTCTACCACTTAAACGCGAGTTGTATGGTAGTTTATCATGGGTAGCCTATCCAATGCTTGAGAAAGATCAAACCTTACTTTCAACAGATGCAGAGGTTAAATTAAGAATTAACAAGGAGTATAAGAACTTTGTTGCTTCAGGGGAAAACAACGGAAGACCAATGTATTCTTGGTCGATGGAGAATTTAAGTACTAAAACTAATAATCTATCAGCAGAAAAAGAAGCATTAAAATTGATAAATATCGTCCCTAATCCTTATTATGCTTTTTCAGAATATGAGCAAAGCAGATTAGATAGTAGAATTAAGATTACAAATCTTCCGGAACAATGTATTATTTCAATTTATTCTTCGAATGGAAAATTAATCAAGCGCTTTAAAAAAGATAGTCCAATTACATATCAAGATTGGACCTTGACCAACCATCAAAATATTCCTGTAGCATCAGGTGTATATTTAATTCATGTGGAGGTACCAGAAGTTGGTGAGCGTGTTTTAAAAGCATTCATTGCAATGCGCTTAGTTGATTTACAGAATATGTAAGCACCTTTTTTCGCTATTTGTTTTGTGAATTTGATGTAAATTTGTCTAAAATTATTACTTATGAAATTCTTACTTTACACTTTGTGCTTATTTCTTTCTCTAAAATCTTTTTCCCAAAGTTATTCTTTACCAGCTCTTAAATATGCTTATAATGCTTATGAGCCATGGATTGACGCGCAAACTATGGAGATTCATCATGCAAAACACCATCAAGCATATATTACCAATTTAAATAAAGCACTTGCGGGCACAAAAATGGAGGCGCTTTCCATGCATGATTTATTGATGTATGCAAGTTTCAGATCTGATATTGTGAGAAATAATTCCGGTGGACATTTTAACCACTCCTTATTTTGGGATATTTTAGCCCCAACAGCATCGCAAAGCGTTATTAGTGCAGAATTAGCTGCAGCAATTAATTTGCAATTTAAATCCATGGATAGTTTACGTATAAAAATTAATCAAGGAGCAACAACTCGCTTCGGCTCAGGTTGGGTTTGGCTGAGTGTAACGCCAGATAAAAAACTCATGGTTTCTTCAACAGCAAATCAAGACAATCCTATTATGGACATTACAAAAGAACGAGGCATTCCCATATTTTGTATTGATGTTTGGGAACACGCATATTACCTCAAATACCAAAATAAACGCGGTGATTACCTCGGGGCTATTTGGAATTTAGTTGACTGGGGTCTTGTCTCACAAAAATATGCGGCGGCTTTGAACGACCCCTTATTAGTAGAAATTGAAAAAGATAATTGGATGGAATTAAAAGAATTTCATAAGGTCATGGCTCAAACTTTTCACCCGGCTGAAACAGACAATCTTGAACCTTTGAAGAAAAGAAGTGCAGAGTTGATGGCAAAAAGTAGTTTACTAGCGGCATCAGTTTCCCCAAAATCATTGGATAAACCCGTAATTAAAAGCGCATTAAAGCAACTTGAAAAGCAATGTATTGAAATCAATAAATTGAATAATAAAAAAGCAAGCAATGCTATTTTAAAAAAGAAAATTACTGCTGCACACGATACATTTCATGTAGTTCAAGGACTTTGTCATGATTAACAGTATGTTAATAAGGGGATAAAGTCTATTCAATTCGCTATCTTTGCGCAAATATTCAACCGTGCGCTTCGAACTAACCAAAGATTTTCTTGAAATTCTTCGTCAAAAAATAGCGGAGCAGGAGACACTTTGGATTCAAGAGAATGTACTTGTCCTGCATTTTGCAGATGTCGCTGAGATTTTGGATAAATTAAGCAATGAAGAGGCAAAATTTATTTATTTCCTAGTAGACGAAGATACACAAGCAGATATTTTAATGGAATTAGAAGAGGAAGTAAGGGATCGATTCCTTTCCTCTCTTTCAATTAAAGAAATTGCTGATCAATTAGAAAACTTAGATTCCAACGATGCTGCAGATATTTTAGGGGAGCTTTCTGAAGATAAAATTCAGGAGGTTATCTCACAAATGGATGACGATGAGGCAGCAGAAGATATCGTTGATTTATTAAATTACGATGAGGATACTGCTGGTGGATTAATGCAGAAAGAATTTTTGCAAGCACACATAGATTGGCCTGTTAATCGAACAATTGTTGAATTAAGAAAACAAGCCGAAGATGTAGAAAAGGTTTATAATATTTTTGTTGTCGATGATTCAAACCGCTTACTTGGTGTTTTGTCGCTAAAGCGCTTACTTTTTTCAAATGTAAAAACAAAAATTGCTGATTTATATCAATCCAAAAACATCATTTCTGTTAACACCTCAGATTCTGCCGAAGAAGTAGCAGCTGTTATGGAGAAATACGACTTGGTTTCTGTTCCAGTTGTTGACTATCAAAATAAATTAGTGGGAAGAATTACACTTGATGACATTGTAGATTTTATAAAAGAAGAGGCAGATAAAGATTTCCAATTAGCAACAGGTATTACTGAGCCAATTGAGCGTGATGCAAGTATCTGGAGAGTTGCTCGGGCAAGATTGCCTTGGTTAATAATTGGTTTATTGGGAGGGACTTTAGGAGCGAAAGTAATTTCTGGCTTTGAGGGAAGTATAACACAAATTCCAGCGCTTGCTTTTTTTATCCCATTGATTACTGCCATGGGCGGAAATGTTGGCGTACAATCTTCGGCAATTGTTGTTCAATCATTAGCACGCGGCACAAAAGATTTCGGAAATATCTTTCATAAACTTTTACGCGAAGCTGCAGTGGGTTTGTTTAATGGCGTGTTATTGGCGAGCATAATTTTTGTAATAGCGTATTTCTTTGGTAATGCCCAACTTGGATTTGTAGTAAGTATCTCTTTATTTACTGTAATTATTTTTGCTGCAGTTATTGGAACACTTATTCCTTTAGTACTCAACCATTACAAGATTGACCCAGCACTTGCAACTGGACCATTTATTACTACTTTAAATGATGTAACTGGCCTTTTCATTTATTTTACAATAGGGATGTTACTTTACGGGCTATAAATTTCGGTATCATTCTAAATTGCTTATTTTTGCAAACTTAAAATTCGGAGAGGTGGCAGAGCGGTTGAACGCGCACGCTTGGAAAGCGTGTTTACGGAAACGTAACGGGGGTTCGAATCCCCCTCTCTCCGCAATAAAATGAAGGAAGTTGGGATGAGAACCCAGGGTTCGAGCCGAAGACCATCGAAAACTGAGGACAGGAAGTTGAGATAATCCCCCTCTCTCCGCAGAATAAAATCGTATACATCTGTAAAACAGTTGATTAATTTTTATATGTTTACTAACAGTTTTACTTCATCGTACAAATTAGTAAATGTATTATGAAATCTTATAAATCTACTTGAAAAAAAAAGGAAGTAGATTAACTCATATACTTATTTTTTAGGATATCCTATCACATTAGTTAAATTAGCAAGAGATAAATCAGCACCAGATAAATCAGCACCAGATAAATTAGCGCCAGATAAATTAGCACCAGATAAATCAGCTTCTATTAAATTAGCTCCAGATAAATCAGCTCCAGATAAATTAGCTCCAGTTAAATCAGCTCCAGATAAATTAAGGTTATTTAAATTAGCTCCAGATAAATTAGCACCTCTTAAATTAGCACCAGATAAATTACCTTTAGATAAATTAGCACCAGATAAATTAAGGTTATTTAAATTAGCTCCAGATAAATTACCTCCAGATAAATCTAATCGTCTTAAATCTACACTGCTTAAGTTAACTCCGCTTAGGTTTAAGGGCTTAGTAGCTATAGCTATTAGTTTTATTACATCTCCTCTCGTTAAATCTTGAGCTTGTAAATTACTACAAAGAGTAAATAATATAACTGTTAAAATCATTTTTTTCTTTATCATAATTTCTATTTTTTAAGTATTGGATTTATAACTTCTGTTTTCGTTAAATCGCTCATAAATGTTTTTTGAAATAGTATAAAAGTAATAATAATTTATATTTCAAACCAATTCTTTTGAGGTAGTTCAGGTTCACCCAGTTTGAGTTTAACGCTATCAACCATAGGTAATACATAAGGAATAAGTCTACAAAGTATTTTAAGCCGTTGCAAGGGTTCAAGTTCTTTGAGTGTTTCGGGTAATTGCTCAAAATCTCTCCGCAATAACATGAAGGAGGTAGGGATGAGAACCCAGGGTTCGAGCCGAAGACCATCGAAAACTGAGTATAGGACGTTGAGATAATCCCACTCTCCGCATTTAATTACCGACTTAAAAATGAAGTAAATTTTTTTAGCTGAAAAGTTCTTGTCTTTCTAAATTTATATTAATCTATTTCATTCAGACATTCGAATTACAAGATCCGGGAATTCTTACATTTTTTTTATTTGTTAATATTATTCTGTTTGGAATTGTTATTTTAATTTGTTCGTTTTCTATCTTTGAGCATGAATAATTTAATCGCTTTTTTCAAGCGTTTTCGTGTTTTTTTATTGTTCGCTCTTCTGCAAGTATTCTCACTTACACTCTACATTAATTACCTTACATTTCCAAGAAATCAGTATTTAACTACTGCCTCATCTTTTATTGGAAAAACAATTGAAATAGAAAATGATTTAACAAAACATTTTAACTTATCTAAAAATAATTTAGCGCTTCAGAAAGAAAATATTCGACTTAGAAAGAAGCTAAAGCTGAGTTTATATAAACTTGAAGAAGGTTTTATAAAAGTAAATGACACTTTGTTTCAACAACAATACTCTTATATTCCTGCAACTGTGATTAATTTAACAGTGAGTAAAAGGAACAATTATTTCACATTGAATATAGGCCGGAAACAAGGAGTTTATAGGGGCCTAGGTGTTTTTTCAGACAAAGGAGTTGTTGGAGTTATTCACAATACAAGTGAACATTACTCAGTAGTAAAAAGTGTTTTGACAAAAGATATTAATATCGATGTTACAATTGAGCCGATTGGGCTTTTTGGTTTGTTAAAATGGAGTGGCAGAGATGCCAGAAGAGGCTCAATATCTGGAATCTCTAATGATTTAAGAATTAAAAAAGGATCTAAAGTTGTTACAAAAGGTGGCTCAGGGATTTTTCCTAAGGGCTTATCTGTTGGTACTGTAGAAAAAATAAATCCAATTGAAGGAGAACCACTTTGGGATGTTGTAGTGAAGTTTTCCGAGAATTTTCGAACCATACAAAGAGTTTATGTAGTAAAGAATTTGATGATTGAGGAACAAAAAAATATTGAAAATCAAATCCCTGAAGATGAGGAAGAATAAACAGATCAAAAAATGAATTTAGTAACTAAACATATAATTCGTTTTATTATACTTTGGATTTTGCAGGTTTTGATTTTTAATCAATTGGAATTTGGCTTTGGAATTCACATGATGATCTATCCACTTTTCATAATGCTTTTGCCTTTTGATCTTGGCATCCTTAGTTTATTATTATATGCATTTCTCTTAGGTTTATCAATTGATATTTTTTCAAATACGTATGGCTTGCATGCATCTTCTTTATTGATGATGGCATATTTTAGACCAATTATCTTTAATTTTTTTGCTCCTCGCGATGGTTACGACCCTCTTAAACAAGCTTCTATAAATGATATGGGAGGAAGTTGGTTTCTATTTACCTATGGGAATTTATTACTCATTCATCATTTTTGGTTTTTTTTAATAGAAATATTTAGGATGAATGATTTTTTTTTCATTTTGCAAAATACACTGTTCAGTGTCATAATTTCTTTTATTCTTGCCCTTGTTCTTCAAACACTTATGATTAAAAAAGTTACTCAGAAATGAATTTTGATGCTCGCCGTTATGTATTGACTTTCTTCATTGCAATTGTTGGTTTTAGCTATATTATCCGTATTTTTTATATGCAGGTAATTGACGATAAATGGAAATTAAGAGCGCAGCAAATCGCAGAAAAACGAAAAGAAATCATACCTGCTCGTGCTGTTATTTTTGATAGAAATGGAAAAAAAATAGTTTCAAATAGAACCTATTTTAATTTAATGATGGTTGAAGATAAAATTAAAAATTTAGATACGCTAGCATTTGCAACTTTGATTGGTTTGACACTTGAAGAAGTTCGAAATAGGTTTAAGGAAATTGTAGATGGCGAAGGGAGATATAAAAATCCAAATACCGGAAAACGCACTGCTAATTATCAGAAAATACGTGCTTATCCATTTATAAAAGAACTAACCCTAGAGGAAGTTTCTAAAATTGCACCACATCTTGAAAATTTTCCTGGATTTTATGAGGAAGTTACAAGTATGCGAAATTATCCTTATCTAGGAGGCGCAAATATTTTAGGGTATTTATCAGAAGTAACAAGAGAAGAAGTTGATGAGGATCAATTTTATAATCCCGGCAATAATATTGGTCGTTCAGGAATAGAACGTTTTTATGAAAAAGATTTACGTGGAAGGAAAGGTGTAAAATATGTTGTGACTTCTGCATTAAATAATACTATTGAATCCTATGCCGAAGGAAAATATGATACGATAGCCAGTCAAGCAGAGCCATTAAAACTAGGCATGGACATGTTAATTCAAGCATATGGCGAAAAATTATTGCAAAATAAAAAAGGCTCAATAGTAGCGATTGAACCTTCAAGTGGAGAAATTTTAGCCATGGTTTCTGCACCTTCCTTTGACCCAAACTTATTAGTCGGAAGAAGAAATATTCGAATGAATTACCCAAAATTAGTTTTAGATCCAAACATGCCCCTTTTTCCACGTCCTTTACAAGCAGAATATCCTCCTGGATCTATTTTTAAACTGGTTCAGTCATTAATTGCTTTACAAGAAGGTGTGATTACTCCAAATTCAAGTTTCCCTTGCGATAAAAGTCTTGTTGGCTGTCATCCTGGTCATCATGCAAGTAATATTTCAGAAGCAGTACAGTTTTCCTGTAATCCATATTATTATGCAGTAATGAGGAGAATTATACAGCAAAAACGGAGAAAAAATAGCAATATTGATGCTACATTAGGTTTGAATAAATGGTATAAATACATGTTGAGCTTTGGTTTAGGAAAGGTTTTAGAAACAGATGTTTCTGGTCAACGACCAGGAGTAATTCCAAATTCAAAGTATTATGACAAATGGTATGGCCATCATCAATGGGCATTCTCAACTATTCGATCAATTTCAATTGGTCAAGGAGAAGTTAAGTTAACACCTCTACAGATGGCAAATATCGCAGCTATAATTGCAAATAAAGGTTGGTATTACACGCCACATTTTGTAAAATCAATTGGCAGAAAAGGCCCACTTCCGCAATTTAAAAATAGAAAGAAAACAATGGTTGGAATTCAACATTTTGAACCTGTAATTGAAGGAATGAGAAGAGTTGTAAATGAAAATGGTGGAACTGCTAGATCTGCTAGATTAGATGATATTATCATCTGTGGAAAAACAGGCACTGTTCAAAATCCACATGGCCAAGACCATTCTGTTTTTATCGCCTTTGCCCCAAAAAAAAATCCTAAAATTGCCATAGCTGTTTTTATTGAAAATGCGGGTTTTGGTGGCACATGGGCTGCTCCAATTGCAAGCCTTATTATTGAAAAATATTTGACTAGAAAAATAAAAGATAAGGACAAGGAAAAACGAATTCTTGATGCAACTTTATCAAATTTAATAGAAATTCCAGAATGAGAAAAGGAGAGAATTTGATATCTTATTTGGATTGGCCTTTGTTCATTGCTTTTATAATGATGCTCATTATGGGTTTAGCAACAGTCTATTCAGTTGCATTCACACCAGGAGATCCCAGCTTGTTTGATTTAGATAAGCAGTATGGCAAACAGAGTATGTGGATTGGAATTTCTCTTTTTCTAGGACTCCTAGTTTTTTTAATTGATTCAGATATCTACCGAAAATTTGCCTTTCCAATTTATCTTTTCACATTATTATTACTCGTAATTGTATTATTTATGCCCCCAATTAATGGCGCTAGAGCATGGATTGGCATCGGATCAATGGGAATTCAGCCTGCAGAATTTTCAAAAATAGCATCATCACTATTAATAGCAAAATACATTAGTGAACTTAGTTTGAAGCAACAAACTATATCTTCTGTTTTTCGTGCAATAGCAATTATTCTTGTTCCGATGATTCTAATATTACTTCAACCAGATGCTGGAACTTTTGTGGTTTTCACCTCTTTTTTATTTGTTATGTATCGGGAAGGACTAACTTTTGATCCGCTTATTCTTTCTATTATAAATAAGGTTCCGGGCTTGAGATTTAAATATACATGGGTTGGAAGTCATTTTATTCCTATTTTATTTGTAGTTTTATTTTTAAGCATCATCACCTTACTTTTAACACAAGAAGCAACAGATTTTTTCTTTTTACCTTTTAAGGTATCTGGTTCTTTGTATGTTATTTCTTTTCTCGTGATTTTATCAATTTGTGGAATTGGGTTTATTCGGCAATTTGGCTCAAAAAGAGATCGATCAAAGGTTACTGTAGTTATACTTTTGGGTTTAGTACTTTGTAGTGGACTTTCGTATACTGTAGATGCTGGATTTGGAAGTTTGGCTTCTCATCAAAAAGACCGTATAGAATTATTTCTTGGTTTGAGAGAGGATCCAAATGGAAAAGATTATAATAGAAATCGTGCTATGGCGGCTGTAGGTTCTGGAGGTTTTTTAGGCAAAGGGTATAACAAAGCTTCTGTTTCAAGTGTTGAAAGCAATCATGTTCCTGAAAGTGAAACAGATTTTATTTTTTGTCCCTTCGCTGAAGAATGGGGCTTTATCGGAACACTATTTTTAATCGCCTTGTATCTATTTATGCTCATACGAATTATTTTTATCGCGGAGCGCCAGCGCTCATCATTTAATAGGATTTATGCATATTGTGTAGTTATGATATTGTTTTATCATTTTGCAATTAATATCGGAATGAGTATTGGCTTCGCTCCAGTGATAGGAATTCCTCTGCCTTTTTTTAGTTATGGCGGTTCATCAATGATGTCTTTTTCAATAATGATGTTTATTCTTTTAAAACTGGACAGTCAACGTAAAGATGTATTGAGTTAATTATTAATTTTATAGCCTTTATGGCTATTTAAAATAAAACAGAGCAGAAAAATAGGATAATGAAAAAGATAAACAACCAGTTAACTCCAGAATTTCATAAGAAATTTACTATTTATTTTTGGATTGTTATGCTCCTTCCCTTCATCTTTGTTTCTGGCCTTCTCTTATTGCAATCGGAAGATAATTTACCTCCTGTTGAGATGTTAGACAATCCACCAGAACTTCAAGCATCTTTAATAATAGCAAAAAAAAGTGTTAAAGAAGATACTGTTATTGGAAGATTTTGGCAAGTAAATCGAACAAGTGCAAAATACAAAGATATTTCTCCTTATGTTTTTGATGCATTAATCTCTACTGAAGACGAACGTTTTTTGCAGCATTCTGGTGTAGATTTTTGGGCCTTAATACGTTCTATTTCTAGTTTTGGTAATTCAGGAGGTGCATCTACTATATCACAGCAACTTGCAAAACTCTTATTTACTTTGCAACAGCGAAAACGTGAAGAATTGGCGCGAGCAAGTGGCAAGAGTATTGATTCATATATAGGAGGTTTTTTCGGGAAATTTAGACGTATTAATGAAAAAGCGAGCGAAAATATAATTGCAAAACGCTTAGAAGAACGCTATACGAAAGAAGAAATTATTACAATGTATTTAAATCAATTTGATTTTCTTTTCAATGCAGTGGGAATAGAAAATGCAGCTCGTGTCTATTTTAATAAGTCACCAAAGAATCTTTCAAAATCTGAGGCTGCAATGTTGGTTGGTATGTGTAAAAATCCGACGATCTATAATCCCTATACTTTTCAAATTAAAAATTACAAACGACAAGTTGCTGATCGAGAAGGAATATCGATTGAAAAAGTCACCTTTGAACAAACAGCAGCACTGCGCTCAAGAGATTCATTGCGAGCAATTGAGAGAAGAAATCAAGTGCTTTTCCAGTGGTTAAGGAACAGTAAATCAGAAAATGAAGCACTAAAAAATAAAATTAATATTCTTGAGTATGATTCGCTAAAAAGCTTACCGATTATTGTAAATTATAAATCATTAGATCACAAAGAAGGAATGGCACCTTACTTCCGTGAGTCTTTGAGAAAAGAAGTAACCGATATCTTATCAAAAAAAGATCAGGATGGGAATTTTGTATACCAACGTGAGGATGGAAATCCCTATGATATTTATAGCGATGGCTTGAAAATTTACACTACGATAAATCCTTCTATGCAGAGACATGCAGAGTATGCTCTTGAGCGACATATTAAAGGTGAACTTCAACCAGCATTTGATCAAAATAACAGAAATTTAAAAAACTATCCTTTTGCAAATACGATTGAGGAAAATATGGTAGATCAGATTATGCGAAATGCAAGAAAATCAACTGAGAGATATAAAAAACTACTAGCATCTGGCGTAAGTGATAGTGATATAAGTAAAAACTTTAATACTCCAGCTGCTATGACAGTTTTTTCTTGGAAAGGAGAGCGCGATACAATTATGACTCCAAATGATTCAATTCGGTATTACAAAGCTTTTTTACACGCTGGTTTAATTTCAATAGATCCTTCAACAGGTTTTGTGCGTGCATGGGTTGGAGGGGTAAATTTTAAACATTTTGGATATGACCATGTTCGCTTAGGGAAAAGACAGGTCGGATCAACTATCAAACCTTTTGTTTATGCTGCTGCATTATCAATGAAAGTTGTAAATCCTTGTACTACTTTCTCTCCTGGAGAATATTGTGTTAATTTAGTTGATAATGATAATAAAGTTGTTGGGCAGTATTGCCCAGCAGGAGAGGCAGCTGGTTCAGTAAAACAGGGTTTAGCTCAATCTTCCAATCCTACAACGGTAGCCGTAATGGCGCGAATGGGGTCTTTTAATCCGTCAAAAAAAGTTGGCGGCCCGTATCAAATTGAAAAATTATTAAGAAAAACAAATATTACGCTTAATCCAAACGATGTTGTTCCAGCTATGTGCTTGGGATCAATGGATTTATCTCTTTATGAGCTAGTTGCAGCACAATGTATTTTTCCAAATAATGGTATTTATGTTAGACCTACAACCATTGAACGAATTACAGACCGAAATGGGAAAGTCCTTTACAGCGCAAGTGAGGAGCGGGAGCAAGCCCTTAATTCAACAGTGGCTTATGAAATTTTAAAAATGATGAGAGGTGTAATTGAAGGTGGTACGGGTTCTAGTTTGCGAAGTGCTAAATTTGGAAATATTCATCCCCCCACAGCAGGAAAAACCGGTACAACTCAAAATAATTCTGATGGATGGTTTATTGGAATCACACCAAATTTAGTCACTGGTGTTTGGGTTGGGGCAGAAGATCGTGCCGTAAGATTTAGAAGCATGAACTACGGGCAGGGAGCAAGAATGGCATTGCCTATTTATGGATATTATATGGAAAAAGTATACAAAGACCCCGTCATTGGCTTGTCAACTCGAGATTTTCCAATCCCAACAGATTATGACCCATTGGCTTACGACTGTACAGAAATTCCAATGCCAGAGTCTGTAGATGAATCAGAAATCCCTTTTGAATTTTAAAGAAGATGAACAAAGTTGTAGAAAATGTTGAATTAGCACTTAGTGGAATAAAAGATGACATGACGCTAATGCTTGGTGGTTTTGGCTTATGTGGAATTCCTGAAAATTCAATTTCTCAACTTGTAAAAATGGGAGTCAAAAATTTAACGTGTATTTCAAATAATGCTGGAGTTGATGATTTTGGATTGGGCTTGTTACTTCAAACAAAGCAGATCAAAAAAATGATTTCAAGTTATGTCGGAGAAAATGATGAATTTGAACGGCAAATGTTATCTGGTGAATTGGAAGTAGACTTAATTCCTCAAGGGAGCTTGGCAGAGAGATGCAGAGCTGGAGGCGCTGGCATTCCTGCCTTTTTTACACCTGCAGGTTTCGGAACAGAGATTGCCGAAGGGAAAGAAGTAAGAATTTACAACGGTAAACCCCATATTTTAGAATTAGCATTAACTGCAGATTTCTCAATAATAAAAGCTTGGAAGGGTGATACTGAAGGGAATTTAATTTTTAAGGCAGCCGCCAGAAATTTTAATCCTCTTATGGCGATGGCTGGAAAAATAACTATTGCTGAGGTGGAAGAGTTAGTTCCTGCTGGTTCGCTTGATCCAAATCAGATTCATACACCTGGCATTTTTGTTCAAAGGATTTTTCAAGGTGACAAATTTCAAAAAAGAATCGAGCAGAGAACTGTTCGTCAAAAAGTTTAGAAGGGAAGATATGGCACTTGATAAAATTGGAATAGCAAAACGGATCGCTCAAGAACTTAAAGACGGTTGGTATGTGAATTTAGGCATTGGAATCCCAACCTTAGTTGCAAATTATATTCCTCAAGGAATAGAAGTTGAATTTCAATCTGAAAATGGGGTTTTAGGAATGGGACCATTTCCTTTTGAGGGAGAAGAAGATCCAGATTTAATTAATGCTGGAAAACAAACGATTACAGTTCTTCCTGGAGCTTCTTTTTTTGATTCTGCGACTTCTTTTGCAATGATTCGCGGGCAGCATGTACAGCTTACCGTCCTTGGTGCAATGGAAGTTTCTCAAAATGGCGATATTGCAAATTGGAAAATTCCTGGAAAAATGGTTAAAGGTATGGGCGGTGCAATGGATTTAGTTGCTTCAGCCGATAATATTATTGTTGCAATGTTACATAGCAATAGAGCAGGCGAGTCCAAAATTTTGAAACAATGTACCCTTCCCTTAACTGGTGTAAATTGTGTAAAGAAAGTTGTTACCGAACTTGCTGTAATGGAAATAAAAGACGGAAAGTTTTATCTGCTTGAAAGAGCTCCCGGCGTTAGCGTTGAGGAAATTATTTCGAAAACTGATGGCGACCTTGTCGTTCCAGATGTCGTTCCAGAAATGAACATCTAAGGTGCTTCTATTAAATGATAAGTATTCTACAGCTTTGTCTGCTGCAATTGAAGCTTCAAAAGCAATAATGAAAATCTATTCTAGTCCTTTTGAGACTTATATAAAAGATGATGGTTCACCATTAACAAAAGCTGATTTAGAATCAACGCGAATTATTCACTCCTTTTTAGATCCCTTGTCTATTCCAATAACAGGAGAAGAATCAAGTCCAGTAGTTTTTTCCGAGCGTATTTCTTGGGATGAATCGTGGTGTATTGATCCGCTTGATGGCACAAAGGAATTTGTAAATCGAAATGGTGAGTTTACTGTAAATATTGCACTTATTAAAAAGGGGAAACCAATTTTTGGTCTAATTGCCTCGCCAGTTAATGAGGAAGTGATTTTTGGTTCAAAGAAAACAGGTGTTTATATCCTAAAATTTGAGGATTTCGAAAATCCAGCTTTCTGGCAAAAAATTCTACCCTCTCTTAAAGTAAATAAGCCATTAGTCATCATTGGTTCTCGCAGTCATTCCTCTAAAGCACAAGATGAATTAATGAATACATTGGAAACTTCAAATTTAAAGTTTCGTTTTATACAAAAAGGATCTGCATTGAAATTCTTTGATTTAGCATTGGGAAAAGCAGATGTTTATTTCCGTTTTGCACTAACTATGGAATGGGATATCGCAGCTGGTCAAGCAATACTTGAGGCTTTAGGAGGCTCAGTTGAAACTACTGATGAACTTCCACTTCAATACAATAAGGAGAATTTATTTAATCCTAATTTTAGAGCATTTACAAAGGCATATAAATCTATAAACAAGGTTTAATTTAAAATAAAAAAGGCTATTTTTCAATAGCCTTTCTTTACTTATTAATTTTGGTTTATAGCCCAATAATCTGTCTTACTTCGA
>JBILAB010000178.1:0-3812 GCA_044354455.1 Crocinitomicaceae bacterium
AGTAAAAAAGTTGGAAAAAGTCGCGAATTAGAAAACTTATCAAAACCAAGTCCTAACCAACCTTTTGTGAGGAAGAATTTATAATTGTCTCCTTCAGGAATAACGGTAATTTGATTGTGATAATATCCTAAATAATCATTTTGTTGTTTTTGATCTCCCGTCAATACATTTCCAGAAATAAAACGAACATGATTTCCTTTAACTTTCCCTTTTAAAATACCATCTAGGTTTGAACCTATAAGCACATTGTAATACTGGGGCTCACTTACTTCAGAGCCAGAAAGAGCAATTGTTCTACGAGCATTTAATTTCCCCGTATTAAAATAATTACCAATAATAACAAGATCTTGAATATTGATTGTCCATATATATTCACCTTTGTTAATTGGGTCAATGTGATGAATTTGTGTACCCACATTACCAGCAGGGTGTTTTCCTGCGAATTTGTTTATTTCAACTCCTTTAATATTTGAAAACAGTGCGCTATCATTTTTAGCATCAATATTCAAATGTACCTTTCCTTTAGTTAATTGGCAAAGGGCATTAAATCCAGTTTGTAAATCTTCCTCTCGGCCTTCCAAGATAAAATTATAATCAGGAGCTAGAGGCGAACTATCAAATGCTGAAACAAATATTGCTTTTGGTTCTTGATTCTGATCAGCAATTACATCTATAGGTCTTTGTTTTATAAAAGGCCACAAACCACAAGCAAGCATTTTTGTTTTTAATTCTTCCGAAGAAAGTTTGCTTACATCTTCGACTGATCCATTTTTATATTCTTGATTTTCATTAGTTTCAATCAGAACTTGTAAAATTTTTCTTTTTTCACCTCGAATTATTGATTTTACAGTTCCACTTGCTGGAGTCACAAAGTGAAGTGCTTCATTTGTTTTATCAAAAAAAAGAGGCTCACCAATTTTTACAGAATCACCTTCTTTAACGAGTAATTTTGGATTTAAACCATGAAAGTCTAAGGGACTGATACAAATTATTCTTGAATTCGGTAAAATTTTTAGCTGCTTTTCCGCTAATCCTTGTAACCTAATGTCTAAGCCTTTGTGAATACTGACTAATCGTGACATGAAGAGAGTGTTTTTATAAATTCTGCACAAAATTACTCAATTTATTTTGATAGATTGCTTTTTCTTTTCATCATTTTTTCTTAAATTTAGAATGAATCTAAATAGGAGCTTATATTCAACAACTTTTAGTAATTTTCGTTATATTTATGCTTATTAAATGAAGTTTATTTTATGGAACAAAAAATAGAGCAAAAAATAATTATTTCAGTTTCTACTTGGTTTCGCGAAGATTTATCGGATGTTGAGAACAATAACTTTTTTTTCAATTACAAGATAAACATTCAAAATACGAGTAATGATCGTGTTCAATTGACCCATCGATATTGGAAAATTGAACATCTCACTCTTGGTTCAAGTGTTGTAAGTGGTTCAGGCGTAATAGGAGAACAACCAATTTTAGGCAAAAATGAGTCCTTTGAGTACATTAGTGGTTGTGAATTATGGAATCCCTATGGAAGAATGAGTGGATTTTATACTTTTTTAAACATAGAAACTAACGAAGAATTTACGATTGAAATCCCATCTTTTAAGATGGTTTATCCTCCGTTATTAAATTAGATAATTACGTGAATTATTTTTTTTGTTTCAAAAAATTCTTCTTTAAAAAAGCTACTTAAATTAAATTCTTTGTAGCGGTATTTTACAGATTTCATTTCTTCTTTTAAATCCCCACCTTTCAAATAAAGGATTCCATTTTTTAGTTTGTTGTTGCGTTCTTTTTTTATCTTATTTCTAACATAATTTATAAAAATAGGCATTTGGGTAACTGCTCGACTTATTACAAAATCAAAATTCCCTTTTACATCTTCAGCTCTCAAATGTAAGCCCGTAACGTTTTTTAAACCGAGAGCTGCACAAACTTCATTTACAACTTTTATCTTCTTGCCAATCGAATCAACTAAGGTAAACTGCACATCTGGAAACATTATAGCCATTGGAATTCCTGGGAATCCACCCCCTGTTCCAACATCAAGAATTTCGGAATCTTTTTGAAAGTGAATTATTTTTGCGATGCCCAATGAGTGCAAGACATGTCGTTCGTAAAAATTTTCTGTGTCTTTTCTTGATATTACATTAATTTGTTGATTCCATTCTTCGTAAAGGTCTTTTAATCTTTCGAATTGTTGAACCTGTTCTTGTGACAAATTTGGGAAATAGTGAAGTATTTCTTTCACTTTTTAAATGGTCTCTTTTGTCTTATCAATCATCGAAGCAAGGAAATCGCGGGCCCGAAACAATTGAGCTTTTACAGTGCCCAAAGGAAGATTCATTTCTTCCGCAATTTCTTCATAGCTCATTTCCTCAAAATATCTTTTTTCCACAAGCTCGCGGTATTTTGGTTTAAGTTTACTTACAAGCAAGCGCATGTGATCTATTCTTTGTCCTTGAATAATCGTTTCTTCAGGATTTAAACCGGTAGAACGCGCATCAATTTGTATAGATTCACCATCACTATTGCTGAATCCGGAATCCATAGAAGTAACTTGAATTCTTTTTTTTCGAATAAAATCAATGCTATTATTGGAGGCAATTTTAAAAAGCCAGGTACTAAAAGCAAAACTTGGAGAATATTGCTCAAGTCGGTTAAATGCTTTTCCAAATGCTTCAATAGTCAAATCGTCTGCATCGTCTGTATTTTTTACCATTTTGAGCATCGTAAAATAAATTGAATCACGGTAACGATCCATCAGTTCTGCATAGGCTGCTTGCTTTCCTTTTTTAGCTTCCTCAACAAGAACTAAATCTTGTTTTGCTTTATCGGATAAATGTTCAAATTCTACCATTTATAAAACTTTTGACGCTCAGTCACATAATAAATTATCGGCATAAGAATAGCATATAAAAGATCCCAAAAGGGCAAAAATTTTATAAAATTATTTTCTTTCAGTTTCATCATGCATCGACCTTGTATAAGCCATTTATATGCCATTATAGCTATAAAAATTGATATAGATAAATTTCTAAAATCAGTACTAAAAAGCAAAGGAACAAACAAAAACCACATTAAAATCACTGAAATTGGATAAATTCCTAACAAACTTTTCTTAATAAGCCTATGTCTGTTAGAAGTGGCATAAAGTTTTGCTTTTTGAGCCATCCATGTTGACCAAGTACTTTGAGCTGGAGAATAACAAAAGGTTTCAGGGTCAATTTCTACAGAATAATTTGATTTTTTGGCAGCTTCTTGAATAAATAAGTCATCATCACCTGAAGGTATTGCATAATGTGATTTAAAACCATTGACTGAATAAAAAACTTTTTTGGTATAAGCTAAATTTCTACCTACTGCCATGTAAGGCAATTTAGCCAGCGCCATAGATAAATAATTAATTCCAATCCAAGCTGTATCAAAACGAATTAAATTATTAAGAAATCCTTTACCCTTTATATATGGAGCATAACCAATAATAATTTCATGTTTGGAAGAAAATTGATTTGACATTTTACTAATCCATTGATTGCTTTTTGGTTTGCAATCTGCATCTGTAAGTAAAAAATGCTCGTGTTTTGCGGCTTTAATGGCAAGTGTAATTGGCAGTTTTTTTCCCGGTCTAAGGTGCTTATTTTTTTCTAATTCGACAACCCGAAGATTTTTAAATTGCTGTTGAAAAGCAGTTAATAACCAACCACTTTCGTCTATTGATTGATTATTTACCACAATTACTTCAAATTCTGGGTAATCTTGTTCTAAAATTGAAGGCAAGTTTTCATATAAATTATCTGAGTCAT
>JBILAB010000035.1:0-14049 GCA_044354455.1 Crocinitomicaceae bacterium
TACGGGGCCGGAAGTCGCGTTGCTCTACTTTGGAATGGTGTACCGATGATGTCTCCAGATTTAGGTGATGCAAAATGGAATGCTATTCCAATGGAACAGACTTCGCAGATAGAAATTTTAAAGGGTGCATCTTCTGTTTTATATGGTAGTGGAGCTTTAAATGGAATTATTGCTTTAACAGAGAAAGAACCAAGTCCAAAAGGAAATTTTTCTGCTAAAGTGCAATCTGGGGTTTATGGTAATCCTAGAAGAAAATCACTGCAGTGGTGGGATAAAAACCCAACTTTTCATCTAGCGGATGTTTATTTTGGTAAATCATATAAATATTTAGGCTACACAGTTGGTACAAATGCTTATTTAGATTCTGGTTTTCGGCAAGGAGAGAACGAAAAAAGATTTCGTTTAAATGGTTCTTTTTACTTCAAACCCAAAAGTAACTCAAAACTAAAGGCCGGCTTAAGCTACAATGCACAATACCAAGACATAGGAGTTTTTATTCTTTGGAAGAATGATTCTTTAGGTTACCAAGCTCAGGATAATACACTCAAAAGACAAAAAGCAATTCGAATTAATGTTGATCCCTACATTAAATTTTATGACAAATTCCAAAATCAACATCAACTAAAAACTAGATATTATATTGTAACTACTGGAAGTGATGCAAAAGTGGGTGATGCTTCTATTGCAGATTTATTTTATGCCGATTATCAATTTCAACGGAAATTTGGGACTTCTATAAATTTATCAGCAGGTATTACACATAATTCTGGGCAAGTAAAAAGTTGGGTGTTTGGGAATCATATTTCTAGTAATTCTGCTCTTTATGGACAAGTAGAATCTAAATTTAAACAATTGGATCTTACAGCAGGTATGAGAATAGAGCATTATAAATTAGATACGATGCCTGTAGATTCTCGTTTTAAACTCAATGATTCTTTGTCGATTCCTGTTTATCCTATTTTTAGAATGGGTTTGCATTACAAGCTAACTCCTGCAACACATCTTAGGGCTTCATTTGGACAAGGAGTTCGCTTTCCTTCTATTGCTGAACGCTTTGTTTCAACTTCTGTTGGTGGCTTGGTGATTTTTAAAAATCCAAATTTAAAACCCGAAAAAGGTTGGTCTGCTGAACTTGCTTATAAACAAATTGTAAAACTTGGCAGTTCCTGGAAAGGATTTTTTGATGTTGCAGCTTTTATTAATCAATATAGCAATATGGCAGAATTTACTTTTGGAATTTACAAGCCCGACTCAATAATTTCTTTGCAACTTACCGATCCATCGGCAATTAATTATTTCTATAATTGGGTTGGATTTCAAGCCCAAAACGCAGAAAAAGCAAGAATTACCGGTTTAGAGTTGTCATTTAACAGTCAAGGTAAAATTGGCAATATTGAATTAACAACACTGATGGGCTATACCTATATGAATCCAATCTCTCTAAATAGTAATCCCAGTTATACTATAAATTTTTCAGATTCAAATTCTAACATGTTGAAATACCGATTCAATCACTTAGCTAAAATAGATGTACAAGCTTCTTACAAAAAAATCAGTATTGGTTTATCATCACGATACAATAGTTTTATGTCAAATATTGATCGTACGTTTGAAGATGATATATTAGGAACATATATTCTTCCTGGATTAAAAGATTACCGACAAAAATACAACAAGGGAAGCTTGGTTTTTGATATTCGATTTATGTTGACTATCACAAAAGAATTAAAGCTGAATGCAATTGTAAACAATCTTTTTAACACTGAGTATGTTTCTAGGCCTGCGGATTTGCAAGCACCTAGAAATTTTTTGCTTCAATTACAATACGCTTTCTAAGGAAAGAAGAAATCATAGAACTTATTGTTGTAAATTCACAAAATACTTTTTAATATTGGTATCTAAAATTTGAGATGAAAATACGAATTCTAACACTTTTATTATTCATTATTCCGATTAACTTATTTTCTCAAATATCAGGGCTTGTAATTGATAAAATTACAAATACTCCAATTGTAGGTGCTAAAATTATCGCTTCAGATGGATCTAAGGTTATTTCAAATTACAATGGAGAATTTAAGTTAAATTGTGCCGTATTTCCTGTAAAAATTAGTGTGTCGATGTTGCAATATCAAGAATTAGAGCTTGAAGTGGCAAAAGCTGGAACTATTAAAATAGAACTTTCAGAATCCATAAAAGATTTTGGAACTGTTGTAGTTTCTGCTGGAAGGAGAAAACAAACCATTGAAGAAGTTCCAGTTTCAATGGAAATTATCCGACCGCAATTAATCGACAATAAAGGTATTACAGATTTAGAACAAGCTGTCGATCAAAGCCCTGGTGTTTATACGATGGATGGGCAAGTAAGCATTAGAGGTGGTGGTGGCTTTTCATACGGTGCAGGCAGCCGCGTTTTAGTTTTATGGAATGGAATGCCTCTTCTTTCTGGTTATGCAGGTGATACACAATGGAATGCAATACCAATGGAACAAACAGCTCAAATTGAAGTAATGAAAGGTGCTGCATCTGTTCTTTATGGAAGTGGCGCATTAAATGGCGTGATTTCATTAATTGAAAAAGAACCGGGAATTATACCAGAGACTAAAGTTAAAGTTCAATACGGTATTTATGATAATCCTGCGCGCAATTCTTTAAAATGGTGGTCACGTTCTCCAATGAATCAACAAATTGAGGCGTATCATGGACAAATGTTTAAAAAAATTGGGTACACGCTTTCTACAACTTTATTTCACAACGACGGATACAAACAAGGTGAAACAGAATACAGAGGACGAGTAAGTGGAAGCTTATTTTTTAAACCACGAAAAATACAAGGCCTAAAAGCAGGTTTAGGATACAATTATCAATATCAAAAAACCGGAAATTTCTTAATCTGGGAAAGTGATTCTTTAGGATATTCTCCAAGTGGTGGAGCTGATACTAGTAATTCAGAATCGACACTAACCTACAATATTGGTCATCGATTTTTTATTGATCCATATCTTAAATACATTGACAAGTACAACAATCGTCATAATCTTAAAGCACGAATCTATTCTGCTACAAATAATAATATTAATAATCCTCAGCAAGGAAGTGGTGCAGTAATCTATTTTAGTGAATACCAATTTCAAAAACAATTTGGAAATGGAATTTCAGTAACAACTGGTATTTCAAATATTTACAATGTAGTGGTCTCAAAATTATTTGGAGATCACACGTCAAATAACTTAGCCGCATACGGGCAATATGAGCATAAAATTGGGAAATTAGATGTCACAGTAGGAGTTCGTCTAGAATATTTTGAGATGGACGGTAAATCTGGTGACACGGATTTTTATTTTGGAAATGACACAAATGATTTATCTAAATCCCCCCTCTATCCAGTTTTTAGAACAGGCTTACATTACGAACTTGCAAAATATACGCACCTCAGAGCATCATTTGGACAAGGAATTCGTTACCCAGCAGTTGGGGAAAGATTTATTCAAACCTCTGTTGGAGCTTTAAATATATTTTCTAATCCTAATTTAAGACCTGAAATAGGTTGGTCGGCAGAAATTGGAATCAAACAGGGTTTGAAAATTGTTTCTTGGAAAGGAATGTTTGATATTTCAGCTTTTGTTAATCAATATAGCAATATGACAGAATTTTCTTTTGGAATTTACAAGCCTGACTCAATAGTTTCTTTGCAACTTACCGATCCATCAGCTATTGATTATTTGCCTAATTGGGTTGGCTTTCAAGCTCAAAATGCTGAAGAAGCTCGAATAACGGGCCTGGATTTTTCTTTTAACTCTAGCGGCAAACTGGGTAATATTGAAATTATCTCTTTAATTGGCTATACTTATATGAATCCAATTTCGCTAAATAGTGATACCCTATACACATCAAATTTTTCAGATCCAACCTCTAAAATGCTGAAATACCGATTTAAGCATTTGGCTAAAGCAGATGTTGAAGCCAGTTACAAAAAAATTAGCCTTGGTTTTTCCTTTAGATACAATAGTTTTATGTCAAATATAGATCGCACTTTTGAAGATGATATCTTCGGTACATATATCCTTCCTGGGTTAAAAGAATACCGTAAAAAGTATAACAAAGGAGTTTTTGTGATTGACTTCCGCCTTGGATACAAATTGAATGATAATTTTAGAATTGGTTTGATTGCCAATAATATATTTAATGCTGAATATTCAAGTAGACCTGGAGATATTCAGGCACCACGAAATTTTATGGCACAACTTCAAATGAAATTTTAATGAAAGTATTAGGTATTATTCCTGCTCGCTATGCATCTTCTCGTTTTCCAGGAAAACCATTAATTGATTTGAAAGGGAAAACTATGATTCAACGTGTTTATGAAGGTGCAATAAAATCAAAATTAATTAATCTTTTAGTAGTTGCAACGGATGATACCCGAATTAGAGATGAGGTACTCCGCTTTGGCGGAAATGTTGAAATGACATCCGAGAAACACAACTCTGGAACAGATCGCTGTGCTGAAGTTGCAAAAAAATACCCGGAATACGATTTAATCATAAATATCCAAGGTGATGAACCACTTGTTGACTTTAGACAATTAGATCAATTAATTCAAGTTTTTGAAAAAGAAAGCATTCAAATTGCAACTTTAGCTACAAGGAAAATTACAAAGGAAGAACTTGAAAATCCAAATAGAATTAAAATAGTAGTTGATAAAAATAATTCAGCGCTTTATTTTAGTCGTAGTGCGATTCCAAATCAAGTAAATTATAAAGGTGATGGACTTAGCTCATACCCATTTCTTCGGCATATTGGCTTGTACGCCTATCGCAAAGAAACACTTTTTTATATCTCAAACTTGCCAGTTTCTCTTATAGAAACAACAGAATCTTTAGAGCAATTGAGATGGATGTATAATGGTTTTTCGATTCATGTATCTGAAACTACTATCGAAACTCCAAACATTGACACCATTGAAGATGTTGAAATTGTTTTACGAAGTTTATAGAAGTTTCATTAATCTTTTGTAGCTTTGAATTATGCATAAAATAGAAGATCTTGTTAGCTCCTTATTATTGCGCCATTCTTGCGTAGTTATCCCAAATTTTGGAGGATTTGTGGCGAAAAATATCGCAGCAAAATTAGACCTTGATCGCGGTTTGTTCTTAGCACCATCAAAGCAACTTTTATTTAATAAAAACTTATTAAATAATGATGGATTATTAATTTCTGAATACGCTAGTTTAAATGCCATAGAATATTCTAAAAGTCAAAGTGAGATTGAAGAATTTGTACTTGATCTTAAATCAAAATTGAATTCAAAACAATCAGTTCACATTGAACGAGTTGGAAAACTATCATTTGATATTGAAGGAAATTTAGTGTTTGAACAAGACCGCTATTTTAACCTCTTATTGAGTTCATATGGACTTAGCCAAGTTCAATTTATTGCTAATAAAGAACCTGAGATTAATGAAATAAGCATTAATGAGAAAAAGATAAAAGTAAAAGCACCTATCCGCAAGATTAATTATTTGAAATATGCAGCAGCAGCTTGTCTTTTACCACTTGCTTTTTATTCTTTTTGGATTCCAACACATTCCGGTTTACTAGAATCAGGGCTGATCTCATACAAGGATTTTAATCCGTTTTATAAAAAAGAGATTGGGGCCTACTCTCAGCAAAATATTGCCACTCAAAAAAACGATGTTCTTGAAAAAAATATTTTTGAAAACCAAATTTCAACTTCAAAAAATCATCGCATCGGAATTTATAAATTTGATGAAGGAATCAATATCTCAATTCGAATAGAAGAAAAAAAGAAAGAAAAAGAAATACTTGATGTTAATATAGAAAATTTTCAAAATAAAATTTCAAGTGCCAATGATTTTGAATACATAATTGGCTGCTTCTCTAACAAAGAGAATGCACTTGTTTTGATTTCTAATTTAAAAAAAGAAGGTTTTTCTGCTAAAATTGCAGGTGGTTCTCCTCTTGTTCGTGTGAGCATTGGTAGTGCTGAATCAGATTTACAAATGCAGAATATTATTCAGAAAGCCAATGATAAGGGATATAAAGGTTGGATTCTTAAAAAATAAAAAATATGTTTCATTGCTCTAAAATTATTACTGCTCTATTTATTGGAGCATCCTTTCTTTCTTTTGCTCAAGTAAGAAATACAGAAGATAGTAAATATGAATTTACTAAAATTTATCGCCTAGATAATACTCCCGTAGAAAGTCAAGGAAATACGGGAACTTGTTGGAGTTTTTCAGCTTTGTCATTTCTAGAATCTGAATTAATTCGACAAGGTAAAAGAAAGCCTTCCGAATTATCTGAGATGTATATCGTTCGAAAAGCATACGAATTAAAAGCTGACAAATTCATTAGAATGGATGGAAAGATAAATTTTGGAGAAGGTGGAGCTTTTCATGATATACCTCTTGTTATTAAAAATTTTGGAATCGTCCCTAAAGATCTTTATAACAGTAATCTTATTGAAGGAAAAGCATATGATCATTCGGCACTTTTTTCAGAGATAAATGAGTTTATGCAAAAATTATTATCAACTGCAAGTTCTCCAAAAGGGCTGGATTTGTCTTGGAAGCAAGAATACAATGCTATACTTGATAAAAAATTTGGGGCAGACCTTCAAAAATTCAAATGGGAAGGAAAAACATATTCTCCAAAATCTTATGCAGAATCAATTGGTCTTGTTATGGATAATTACATTTCCTTAACTTCTTTTACTAATCATACTATGCATGAAAAATGCCTTTTAGAAATTCCTGATAATTGGGCATGGGGAGAAAGCTACAATGTACAACTAGATGAATTATTTAGCGCTTGTGAAACTGCATTAAAAAATGGCTTCACAGTGGCTTGGGGAGCAGATGTTTCTGAGAAAGGCTTTAGTTTTAAAAATGGAATTGCGCTTGTTCCTGAAAATACTGATGCTATTCAAGTAGAAGGAAAAGACAATAAAAATTTCAATAATGCTGGTGCAGATAGAATATCAAATGCATTTTTAAATCCAACAAAAGAAGTAAAAATTACCCCGGAAATCAGACAATATGCTTATGATAATAAAACAACAACCGATGATCATGGAATGCATATTGTTGGCTTATACCAAGATCAATCTGGCACAAAATTTTTCTTGGTAAAAAATTCATGGGGCACTAGCAATTTTCCAAAAGGTTATTTATACGTTTCCGAAGAATATTTTAAATTCAAAACAATCAATATCTACATTCATAAAGATGCATTATCATCTGAACTTAAGGGAAAATTGAAACTTTGATTTTTAACTTTTTATCTAATGATGAAAAAGGCTATTCAGGTTGGTTGTTTAAAAAGTAATTAATATTATTTCGAAAAAAAAATAAATATTACTTTTGCTATTTAAACTTTTATTTTTAAAATTTAAATCATTATCAACCTCAAATCAATTACAAATGAAACGTCTAATTTTATTATCTTCTATCTTGATTCTTGCGCTTGGTGCATGCCGAAAAAAGCAATTTGATAACGATCAATCTGCTTTGTTAAATTATAAGATTGAAACTGCTTTTGACGAAATGACAAATATTTCTGATCAAGCAGTTAATGGAAACTTGGTTTATTATAAGTCAGGTAAAATTATCTCTACAAAACCAGGTGAAAAACCAGTTTTAGAAAAAACACCTTGCGATGTAATAATTACATTAGATACCATCAATTCTTTTAAAACTGTTACTGTAGATTATGGAAATACAAATTGTGACTGCAATGACGGCAAACAACGAAGAGGGAAAATAGTAACAACATTCTCAGGTCAATACATTGCTCAAGGAACAGTAATTACTCACACACCAATAGATTATTTTGTGAATGATATTAAAATTGAAGGGATAAAAACAGTGGAAAATATGGGGCTAAATACAAACAATCAACCCTATTTTAATGTAAACGTTAATGGTCTGGCAACATTAACTTCTGGTGAAACACTAACATATACATCTGCAAGAGTTAGAACTTGGGTTTCAGGTTTCAATACATTACTTTATCGTTTTGATGATGAGTATGATATTACGGGTAATGCTGAAGGTAGTTTTTCATCTGGAGGCGGATTTACTTCTCAAACTACAAATCCAATACATGTAAAAGTAGGTTGTGGATTTCCGGTCAGTGGAACAATTGATCTTCAACCACAAAATAAACCGCTACGTATCGTAGATTATGGTTCTGGAAGCTGTGACTTTACTTTTACGGTTACTGTAAATGGTGTCACTTATACATTTAATTAAATCACGAAAAATCTTTTCGTATTTAGTTTAAACACTTTTTATTTTAATACGTTTCCTTTTTGTACTCAATGATTGAGTAATTTTGTGTCTTAAATGTTTTAAAATGAATGTGATTGGAATTAACGGTTTTGGAAGGATAGGAAGATGTTTTACGCGTATTGCATTGAACAATAATTCTATTGAGATTGCAGTCATTAACGACCTTGCCGATATTTCTACTCTAGCACATTTACTAAAGTACGACAGTATCCATGGAACGCTAAATATTTCTTTTACAATTGAAGGAAATACTTTGCATTTTGAAAACGGAAAAAAAATAATTTTTACGCAAGAAAAAGATCCATCACAAATTCCATGGGGTAATTCTTCAGTAGAAACAGTAATTGATTGCACGGGTGCGTTTTTGACAAGAAATTCAGCAAGTAAACATATTAGGGATAGCGTAAAAAGAGTGATTCTTTCTGCTCCTGCAAATGACACAGATATTCCAACTGTCGTGATGGGTGTAAATGAGAAGGAAATCAATTTATCGAGTACTATTTTTTCAAATGCATCTTGTACTACAAACAATGCTGCACCAATGATAAAAGTTCTAAAGGAATTAGTAAATATAGATGTTGCATACATTTCAACAGTGCATAGTTACACGTCTGACCAACGCTTACACGATTCTCCTCACAAAGATTTAAGAAGAGCAAGAGCAGCTGCCAACTCAATTATACCAACTTCAACGGGTGCAGCGAAGGCAATCACCAAAATATTTCCTGATTTAGATGGAAAAATTACCGGAGGAAGTGTCCGAGTTCCTGTTTTAGATGGCTCAATGACTGAAATGACAATTATTACCAAAGATGAAATAACAGCGGAACAAATAAATACTGCAATGAAAAACGCAGCGCTCGGTTCTATGAAAGGAATTTTAGGATATACAGAAGATCCAATTGTTTCTGTTGATGTAATAGGAAGTCCTTACAGCTGTTTATTTGATTCAGAGCTCACACTTGTTTTTAATAATCTTATAAAAATTGTAGGTTGGTACGATAACGAAGCCGGTTATTCTCATAGATTAATTGATTTTGTGCGAAAGTTTAATTGAGTATTCGCAATCTTACCAGAAAGATATTTTAATCTTAAAAATTAAGAATTCATTCGAAGTGAGAACTATTTAGTGAATATTAGCGAACACGATTAGGCCTTGAATTTCATGGTTTTTGCTACTGAACTGAAACTTTTAATTTTTAAAATTTCTGCAAGAACATTTTTGAAAAATTTCAGTTTTAGAAAGGAGTTGAAATTGTTCGCTGCGAGTAGTAAGTAATTGTAAAATTATGATTTGCGAACAAAATAGAATTCAGAGCCTTGACTTTTTTGTTTCTTTTTTTGTCAAGAAAAAAAAGAAAGGAAAATAGAATAATTTCTCAAATTGAGATTATTATTCGCGTTATGAATTTGATTAGGATTTTGACTGGTGGTACTAAAGCGTACACTCAACAAATTTAATTAACTATAGCGGATATTCCTGGTAATTCCTTTCCTTCAAAGTATTCTAAAAGCGCTCCTCCACCCGTACTAACATAACTTACTTGAGAAGCAAAACCAATTTTTTGAACTGCGGCAGCACTATCTCCTCCCCCAATCAATGAATACGCGCCATTTTTTGTAGCTTTAGCAACTGCTTCAGCAATCGACTTTGTGCCATGTGCAAATGCATCCATTTCAAACACTCCCATCGGCCCATTCCAAAGGATTGTTTTACTATTCATTAAAACCTTAGTGAAAGATTTAATTGTTTCAGTGCCAATATCTAATCCCATCCACCCTTCAGGAATAGCAGCACTTTTTTGGTTTCTTGTTTCTGCATCAGAAGCAAATTTATTTGCGATTTTTGAATCTATTGGCAAGTGAATTTTCACACCCATTTTCTCTGCTCGCTCTACTATTTCTTTACAGGTCTCTAAACGTTCATTTTCACAAAGTGAATCTCCGATTTCTCCACCTAAGGCTTTAAAAAAGGTATAAGCCATTCCTCCTCCAATAATAATATGATCGGCAATTTTTAATAAGTTTTCTACTATTAAAACCTTGTCTGAAACTTTAGCGCCACCAACAATCGCAGTAAATGGACGCACTGTTTCTTTTATTATTTTTTCTGCACTATCTATTTCTGCTGCCATTAGAAAGCCCATCATCTTATCATTAGGAAAAAAAGATGCGATTTGAGTTGTACTTGCATGAGCACGATGCGCAGCACCGAATGCATCATTGACAAAACAATCTCCTAAAGATGCTAATTCTTTTGCGAAATTTAAATCTCCTATAGTTTCTTCAGTATAAAAACGCACATTTTCTAATAACAGAATTTCTCCAGGTTTTAATGCAGCGCTTTTCTGTTTTGCCTCACTTCCAATGCAGTCATTTGCGAAACTTACTTCTTTTCCTACTAATTTTTCAATATGAGGAATAATGTGCTTGAGTGAGAATTTATCTTCTGGACCATTTTTTGGCCTGCCTAAATGTGACATTAGGATGAGACTTCCTCCTTTATTTATAATATGCTTTAGTGTTGGTAAAGATGCACGAATTCTTTTATCATCTGTAATTTCAAATGTTGATTTATCTTGAGGAACATTAAAATCAACACGAATTAAAACGCGTTTGTTTAAGAAGTCATAATCCATAAAATTAATCATACTATTCTTTTTTCTGCAAATCTAAAAAAGCTTTGTAACTTCTATCTATTTCTTTGATTATTCTTGTCAAAAGAAAATTTCTTTGCAGTTTTGTGCTAAATTTAATTCAATGAAAAAAATCACTCTTTTTATCGGCATATTTATTGTTTTACTTGCGTGTACAAACATTAAAGAAATTACTTTAGATTCAACTTTAAATGAGCCTGTAGATATAGAGGAAACATACTACGACACAACAGCTATGTTTGATGAATTCGAAGAAGTTGACATCGATGAACCTAAAGTTCGAAGTATCTACAATAGTTCAAGAACTATATACACAGACTTAATTCATACAAAATTGGAAGTAAATTTTAATTGGGCAAAATCTCAATTAAATGGATTAGCTACTATTACTGCAAAACCACATTTTCATGTTTCTGATAGTTTAGTGTTAGACGCTAAAGGAATGGATATTAAAAAAGTTGAAATGAACGGCAAAGAATTAAATTATGTCTATAAAGATTCACTTACACTTCATATTAAATTAGATCGCAGCTATTCTAGTGATGAAAAATTTACCCTGCAAATTGACTATGTTGCAAAACCAGATGAAAGAACTGTTAATGGCAGCACTGCAATTACATCTGATAAGGGCTTATTTTTTATAAATCCAAAAGGAGAAGATAAATCTAAAATGCCACAGATATGGACACAGGGTGAAACAGAATCAAATTCAGTTTGGTTTCCAACAATTGATTCGCCAAATACAAAGACTACAGAAGAAATTATAATGACAGTTGAGGATAAATATGCAACCCTCTCCAATGGAAAATTAATTTCCTCAAAAAAGAATTCAGACGGCACTCGCACTGACCATTGGAAACAAGATTTGCCGCATGCTCCTTATTTATTTATGATGGCTGTTGGAGAATTTAAAGTTGTTAAAGATTTCTTCACGCGCAATGATGGCTCAAAAATGGAAGTCAACTATTATGTGGAGCCAGAATTTGAGAAAGATGCAAAAGCAATTTTTGGTGAAACACCTGCTATGATAAAATTCTTTTCTCAAAAACTTGGAATCGAATATCCTTGGGATAAATACACTCAAATTGTAGTTAGAAATTATGTTTCTGGAGCAATGGAAAATACTGGTGCTGTAATTTTTGGCGATTATGTTTACAAAAATGAACGTGAATTATTAGATAATAATGATCAATCTACAATAGCACACGAATTATTTCATCACTGGTTTGGAGATTTGGTGACCTGTGAATCTTGGGCAAATTTACCCTTAAATGAGTCTTTCGCCAATTATTCTCAGTATCTATGGGACGAGCACCGATATGGAATTGATGAAGCTGATTACCAAGGATCCAATGAAGCAGAAAGTTATTTTAATTCAGCTTGGGAAAACTATCACAATTTAATTTGGTTTGAACACCCTGATAAAGAAAATATGTTCGATGGACACTCCTATGCTAAAGGAGGAAGGATTTTACACATGCTGAGATATTATCTTGGAGATGAGGTATTCTTTAAAGGGCTAAATAGTTATCTCGTTAATAATAAATTTAAAACTGCTGAATTTCATAATCTTAGAATGGCTTTTGAGGAGGTTTCAGGCGAAGATCTTAATTGGTTTTTCGACCAGTGGTTTTTAGGTAAAGGGCACCCAATAGTACATACTTCTCAAGTAATAAATTCTGAGAATAATACTGTTACTATCAATGTAAAACAAAAGCAAAATACCGACGATTTTCCTTTGTATAAACTCCCTGTAAATGTCGCTATTTGGGATGCTAATGGAAAACGAACTGAAAAAATTGTAGTCGAAAATTTAGAAGAAAATTTTACATTTAGCTTTTCTGGTGAATTAAAAAATATTCTCTTTGATGAGCAACAAATGCTGTTGGGAAAATATTATGAGGAGAAACCCTTAAGTCAATATTTTCATCAATACTATAATTCTTCAAGATACAAAGCAAGGGCTACAGCTATTACAATGGCGCAACGAACAAAAAATAGTGACAGCGAAAAATTACTTTTCGATGCCTTGAAAGATCCTTTTTGGAATATCCGAATACTTGCACTTCCTTCAATTGAAAATGAAAAAAATGACTTGGGTATTGAAACTTTAGCTCGAATTAAAGAATTAGCTATAAGCGATCCAAAATCGCAAGTTAGGGCTGCAGCACTTAAATCTTTATCTGCTTTACCAAAAGAAGAAGCTACTGAACTACTGAAAGCTGCTATAAGTACTGATCAATCCTACACAGTTATATCTTCAGCTCTAGCAATATTAACAGAAATAAATCCTGAAGAAGCCTTAATTGTAGCAAGAAAATTAATGAAAGAGGAAAATGCTACCCTTAATGTTTCAATTGCTGGAGTTTTACAACAATTAGGAACTGAAGAAGATATTCTATTTTTTGATAAAAATTTAAAGAATAATAGTTTTAAGGGTTACGATGAATTAAATGTCTTTGTAGCTTATGTTGTATTAATATTAAGAATGGAAATAGATTTACAAGAAAAATCACTTGAATTTTATACCTTATTAAAGGAAAAAGGGGGCGCTGCAGTGCAACTTTATTTTGGACAAATAATCAAATACAGTAATTCTATTTATCTCGCTAAAGTTTTAGAGTTAGATGCAGAAATAGCAGAATTGGAAGAAGCTAAATCTTTTGGGGCTGTCTTTGAAAAAAAGAAGCTCAAACAACGCTACGAAGATTTAATTGCCAAGTTAATCTTGCTAAGTCCAGCACCAGTAGCTATTGATTAACTACTTTATTTCTTATGAAGAATAGTTGCTGAAGCCTGCGCTGTTGGCATGATTGTAATATCATTAATTGTCACATGAGCCGGTCGAGAAGTTACAAACCAGATTGCTTCGGCTACATCATTTGCAAGTAAAGCCTCAAAACCGTCATATACGGAATTTGCCGTTTTAACATCTCCTTTAAATCGCACCAACGAAAATTCAGTTTCTGCAGCTCCAGGAGCAATATTTGTGACTTTTATTCCATGTGAAACTAAATCTATTCGCATCGCTTTTGAAAGTGCATCAACTGCATGTTTTGTAGCACAATAAACATTTCCGCCAG
>JBILAB010000036.1:0-14005 GCA_044354455.1 Crocinitomicaceae bacterium
AGAATATTAAAGACTAAAACTATTGACTTAAATTACCTACAGCAATTTGACTTGAGGACAGAGGAAATACGCTTGCAAATTTTACAAATGGATTTGTCTGAAGATATAAATGATACGTTTAAAAAAATTGAGAGAATAGAACTTGAACATCTGCCAAACTTTACTTTAATTGAAAAAACAGCAAATTTATTGACATTTGGACTTACAAAAAAAAGGAAAATAAAAAAGAAAACGGATTCCTATTACCGTTTCGAAATCTTATCAAGAAAAATTTCTTTTCAACATGTAGAGACACATCTAAAAGAAAATTAAATTGTTTTTTAATTACTTTTAACTTTTAGGAAAATATAGTTTTCAAAGAACCCAATGAATAAAGTTGTTTTTTTTATATTTATTTCTCTATTTTTTGTTTCAGGCACTGATTCAATTATAAATAAATTTGAAAAAAAATGGGGTTTTTTTGGGCATAAGCGCATCAATCGCATTGCTGTTTTCACCTTACCCCCAGAAATGTTTGGGTTTTACAAAGAGCACATTGAATTTTTAACTGAACATGCTGTTGACCCTGATAAACGCCGATATGCTGTTGAAGGAGAAGCACAATGTCATTACATTGATCTTGATCATTATTACAAATCAGGAGAAAATCCTTTCATTAATGTTCCAAGAAAATGGAAAGATGCTGTTGAGAAATATTCAGAAGACACCTTACAAGCATACGGCATAGTTCCTTGGCATATTCAAATAATGAAAAATAAATTACAGTATGCTTTTGAAAATAAAAATGTTGATCTAATTTTAAAATACTCTGCTGACATTGGACACTACATTGCTGATGCTCATGTTCCTCTTCATACTACAGAAAATTATAATGGACAAATTACTGGTCAACGTGGAATTCATGGATTATGGGAAAGCCGCTTAGTAGAGATAAATGCAGAGAATTACGATTATTTTGTGGGTAAAGGTGTCTATATTCCAAGACTTCTTGATTTCACTTGGAATGCAATTGAAGCTTCCCACAATGCTTTAGATTCTGTTTTACGTATTGAAAAAGAACTAAGTATCGAGTTTCCATCTGACCAAAAATACAGTTTTGAACAAAGAGGAAATTCAACAGTTTCAGTTTATTCAAAAGAATTTTGTGCCTTATACCATCAACGGCTAAATGGAATGGTAGAGCGAAGAATGAGAGCTGCAATCTGTGCAATTGGCTCTGTTTGGTTAACGGCATGGGTTGATGCAGGGCAACCTGATTTATCAAAGCTTCAAGAAAAAAAGCCATCACCTGAATTATTAAAAGAATTTAAAGAATTAGATGCACATTTTCACAATGAAAAACACAAGGGCAGAATTTGCGATTAAACATTTTTAAATTCTTTTAAAAATCTAGTTATGTTTATTTATTTTAATTTAAGATATTTGCAATCAAAATAAATTTATGAGATTACTTTTTTCATTTCTAATAGGATTAGTTTTTGCCAATTTATATGCTCAAGATACTAAATCTCAAGCCATTTTAGATAAGTTATCATTAAAAATAAATAACTACAAGACTTTCTATGTTGAATTTACAGCACTTATAAAAAATACTTCAACTGGACAAAATGATAATACTATCGGAAAAGGTTGGGTAAAAGGTGATAAATACTTTGCAACTTTTGGAGATAATTCTGTAATTTCTAATGGCCTTAAAACATGGAATATTGCAAAAGATGATAAATCAGTTTACGAATCAGACAGTGATAATTCAGAAGAAAGTTTAAATCCTAAAAAAATAATGACACTTTGGGAAACCGGTTTCAAAAATAAATATGAAAAAGAATCGAAATTAAATGCTGAAATAGTGCATATTATAAATCTTTATCCAAAAGATGTTGCAAAATCAGATTATCATACTATTGTTTTATATATATCTAAAACAAAAAATGATTTAAAAAAAGCAATAATGAAGCTTAAAGATGGAACAATAATGACTTATACTGTTCTAAAATTAACTCCAAATCTTGTTATCGACGATGCAAAATTCATCTTTGATAAAAAGAAATTTATAGATTATGCAATTATAAAGGATTAGCGTTTCATTGCGCGATCCATTTCGCGTAAATCATCTTTTTCTTTTAAATCTTGTCTTTTATCGTGATTTTTCTTACCTGTTGCACAGGCAATCTCAGCTTTCACCCAACCCTTTTCTGATAAAAACAACCTCAAAGGAATTAAGGTATTTCCTTTGGTCTTTAAAAATTTTTCTATCTGAATGATCTCTTTATGATTCAAGAGAAGTTTTCTATCAGAACGTGGCTTGTGATTGTAGATAGATCCATTTTCATACTCCGAAATGTGCATGTTACGTATCCAAACTTCTCTGTTCTCACAAATACAATAAGCTTCCATAACACTTGCTTTGCCTGCTCTTATACTTTTTATCTCAGTACCGCTTAATTGAATACCTGCGGTGTACACGTCCTCCAAATGATATTCGAAGCGTGCCTTTTTATTACGGATATTTAATTCTTTTTGAGACATTTGAAACAAAGTTAGTATTTTAAGATGCGATATTTTATAGAATGGTGCAGAAACATTCAATTAATTGGTATTTTTGAGCGTGAAAATACCATCTAAATACCTAGAAAATGCAGTTGACCAACTGGGATCTTTACCCGGAATTGGGAAAAGAACAGCCTTGCGCTTGACATTGCATTTGCTCAAAAAAAATGAAATCGAATTAATAGATTTTACCCAAGCAATAACTGACTTAAAAAACAAACTATTTTCATGTTCAAGTTGCGGGAATATTGCTGATGAGCCAATCTGCTCAATTTGCTTAAATCCTAATCGCGATCATCAAACAATCTGTGTCGTTGAAGACATTCGTGATGTAATGGCCATTGAATCAACATCCGCTTACAAAGGCATCTATCATGTCTTAGATGGCTTAATATCTCCTCTAGATGGTGTTGGACCGCAAGATTTAAATATCCAATCATTGATTGATAAAATTGCTCGTGAAAAAATCACAGAGATTATTTTTGCACTGAGTCCTACAATGGAAGGTGACACGACAAATTTTTATCTTTTTAAAAAACTCCAACCCTACTCTCCCTATATTACAACTTTATCTCGTGGAGTTGCAGTTGGTTCAGAATTACAATATACAGATGAATTAACACTAGGTAGATCCTTATTACAACGACAAGAATTCAAAATTAATACCTGATATTTTTAGCATATAAAAATGCAAATCAGTCCATTGGTTGAAAAATTGAAGTATACTTTTTTAAAATTTTAGAACTAAGTCCATACATTACTATCAAAAGTAAAAAGATTTTATCTGTTGAATTAAAGTAAAAAGAACCAAGTAATACAGCTCTTTTTAAAATTAGAATTAATAAAAAGGATGTGGCACTTGATATAATACCAGGGTATTCATTTTTTGCAACTATTCGCCATGAAAAAGGACAAAGATTTGGCACATAATTTTTGAATGATGGAAAAAAAGAGGGCGTTTTTGAAGCCCAATCTGTGAACTCCCCTCCAAATTTTTCTTCTAAAAAAACCTCTTCAGCAAACATAATACGCTCATAATAGATCCAAAAAAGCAAACTCAATATAACTACAAACCAAAAATTGGATAAAAAAATTGCCAAGCCAAGCCAAATAAGATAATTTCCAAAATAAAGTGGATGCCTTACAAGAGAATACCAACCTATTTTATTTAAGACTTGTGCAACTTGGTGACTTCTATTTCTCCCTGATGTTTGAATCGTTCTTTTACCAACGGTTCTTGCTCTAATAAGATGACCACTAAAGATTAAAAAAAGAGCAGTGAATAAAATTGTTTCATTCAGTCCATGATAAGAAGCATATGTTTTGTATGGTGTAAGAAAAGAAATAGGAACTACTAAAATAAAAACAATCAAAGGAATATGCCCACGGTATTTAAATAAAAAATTTCCGGAGACTTCAAGTGATTTTTTAATTGTCATTGGAAAATAAAGATTATATTGCAAGTAAATATTTAAGTAAAATTAAAATTATTTACCCATCCTACCATGAAAGAAAAATTTGAATTGGAATTTCTTTTTAAAACATCACCACGTGTTCTCGAAAATATGATTAGTACACCAGGTGGTTTAGCTGAATGGTTTGCTGATGATGTTAACAATGAAGATGATTTATATTCTTTTGAATGGGATGGAAATATTGAACAAGCAAATTTACTTTTTAACAAAAACAATTCTAAAGTTCGCTTTAAATGGGTTAATGATGACGATGATGGTGACTTAGTGACTTACTTCGAAATAAGTTCAACTGTAGACCCAATGACTTCATCTGTTTCGCTTCAGATAATTGATTTTGCCTCTCCTGAGGATAAAGAAAGTGCAATTCTTCTTTGGAACCAACAAGTTGGAGATTTAAAACGAATTTTAGGCGCCTAATTGTCAAAACATCAATTTCTAATAAATCTTAAATACCTATATTTGTTATTTAAAATAAAGGATTGAAAAGGCTTTACGTTTTCAGTATTCGTTCTTTTATAGGACCATTTATTATAACATTGATTATTTCAATGTT
Source organism: Crocinitomicaceae bacterium (assembly GCA_044354455.1). GTDB lineage: Bacteria > Bacteroidota > Bacteroidia > Flavobacteriales_D > Crocinitomicaceae > UBA952. The sequence goes on from JBILAB010000036.1 coordinate 4,576, forward strand.
TATTCTTATTCTGCAATTTTTCTGGTTATACATAGACGATTTAATGGGAAAGGGTCTTGGTGTTTTTATCATCTTAGAGCTACTTTTTTATGTTTCTGCCAGTCTAATCCCTCTTGCTTTGCCACTTGCAATTTTACTTTCATCCCTGATGACATTTGGGAATTTATCAGAAAAAAATGAATTGACCGCACTTAAATCTAGTGGACTTTCGTTATACCGTATTATTCGCCCATTATTTTTTGTTGTTTTAATCATTTCTTTTGCAACATTTTATTTTGCAAATTATGTAATTCCCGTTGCAAACTTAAAATGGCATTCACTAATTTACGATATACAAAATACAAAAATTGGAACTTTATTAACTCCTGGTGTCTACACAAAAGAATTTGACGGTTTTGCAATTAAAGTTAAAGAAGAAAAAGACAGTATTTACTATGACATAACGATACATGATCATACACAACCCACTCAATTAAGAATAGTAAAAGCTAAGGAAGCGAGAGTTTATAAATCTGTAAATGGTCAGTATTTATTTTTTAAATTAAAAAATGGGAATATTTTCGAGGAATTAGATATTCAAAATCCAAATTTTCTTCCAAATGGTGAACTTCAAAATAATATAGACAAGGGCAAACCAGCTCGAGTGTCTACTTTTAAAAGTGGAACTTACAAAATAAATCTTACAGGATATAGCTTAAACCGATCAAATGAAGATGTTTTTACGGATAAACACGAAATGATGAATGTGTTTCAAATTAGCAAAGCCATGGATTCAATCTCCTTAAAAAAGAAAAAAGTCGAAGAATTGTTTACTGCAGGATTAATAACAGATCATTTTTTATTCAATAAAGCGTATAGTTTTGATTCACTTTCAGGAATTTCACAAAAAAATGAAACACCTCTAGTAAGTTGGGATAAAATAGCAAAAACCGAAAAATTAAAAATTATTCAGCAAACAATAAGCAACCTAAGGAACAGTAATACACGAATTGAAAATCAACTTTCCTATATAAAAGTATTGGATAATGAAGCGGCACAATACTGGATTGAATTCTATAGAAAATTTGCCCTAACATATGCAATTATTGTATTATTTTTTGTGGGAGCACCACTTGGAGCTATTATAAAAAAAGGTGGATTTGGTGCACCAGTTGTAATAGCCGCAATTATATTTATGATATATTTTGTACTTATGAGTATTGGGAATAATTTAGCAAATGGACATGTAGTTTCTCCATTTCTGGGAATGTGGATGGCAGGAATCTTCTTTACCCCAATTGCATTTATCATAACAAGAGCAGCTGCAAATGATTCTCAAATCTTTAATTTAGAAACGTGGCATAGCGCATTTGTGAAATTATTTCAGAAAAAATGAAAGTGTTAGTTTTAAGTCATAAGCCTCCCTTTCCTATTATTGATGGGGGATGCTTTGCGATGACTCAATTCTTAAAAAATCTTTCAAGTATTGAAACTATTGAACAAATTGAATATTTTTCAATTCATACACACAAACACCCTTTCATAACTGAGGAGTTTCCGGAAATTAAAAATGTAAATTTTTCTAGTTGCTTTGTCGACACCAAAATTTATTTCATTGATGCATTGATTTCCATAATCAGAAAGAAATCCTATAATATTTCACGCTTTTATTCAAAATCTGTAAAGAAAGAATTAGAGCAACTTTGCAAAAAGATGAATTTTGATATCATAATTTTTGAAGGACTTTTCACCACTATTTATCAAAAAGATATTCAAAGCTTCAGTGCTGCTAAATTTGGCTACAGAGCACACAATATAGAATATGAAATTTGGGGGCAATTAGCTAAAAATGAAGGGAATTACCTCAAAAAATATTTTCTGAAACTATTATCGAAAAATTTAAAAACAAAAGAAAGAGAGTTAATAAATTCAGTCGATTTTATTCTACCACTTTCTTCGAAAGACGAAGAGAAGATTAAAAAAATAGCTAATAAACCAAGTTTCTACATTCCAGTATCAATAAATAATTTTGAGCAGAAAGCAGATTATTCAAATTCATCATTGTGTTTTATCGGATCATTTAACTGGAGACCAAATAGTGAGGGATTGCTATGGTTCATAAAAGATATATTTCCCAAAATAAAACAACATTTTCCGCAAATCACCGTCAATATTGCAGGGAGTCAATCTGAAAAATTTAAAGAGTTTAAAGGTCTTAAAGGTGTTAATTTAATTGGTTTTGTTGAAAATTCGAATGATTTTCTTCTTCAAAATGGTATTTTTATTGCGCCACTTCTTTCAGGTTCTGGAATAAAAATGAAAGTTCTCGAAGCATTCAGTCTAGGATTACCATGTATTTTAACAGAGATTGCTGCTGAAGGATTAGACCTTCCTGCCTCTATAAAAATATCAAAAACATCAGATGAATTTACAACTGATCTATTGGAATTAATAAGAAACGAGAGTGCAAGAAAACAAAGAGGAGCAGATTCCTATTCTTTTGTTACCTCTGAATTTTCAGACAAAAAGATTAGTAGTGACTTAAAAGAATGCCTTGTTTCAATCAGTTCTAAATAAAAATACCTTCTCTAAAATATGCTTAATATTGCTGAATAGATGAAAACAATGGACTTCCAAATTTTTCTTGAAATCATATTTTGGATATGTTTGATCTTCATACTTTATACTTACTTGTTTTACCATCTTTTAATACGCATTTTCGCACTAAATAGAAAGGGAAATTCTAAAGTTTATTCATTTGAAGATGCTTTGCCCAATGTAAGTATACTTATTGCTGCACATAATGAAGAAAGCGTTATTCGTGCTAAAATTCTCAGTATCATGAAGAATTCCTATCCGCAAACTAAATTAGAAGTGCTTGTTGGTTCTGATTGCTCAATAGATAAGACAAATATATTAGTGGAAAACCTGATTGAAGAATTTGAAATCATAGGCATTGTAAAATTTGAAAAACGTACTGGAAAAATTAGAGTAATCAACACGCTAATTGAAAAAGCAAAATATGATTTAGTCTTACTGACAGATGCAAATGTTATGTTCGACGAACAAACAATTTTTGAGCTTGTTAAACATTTTAAAAATGAAAAAATCGGTTTAGTAGATTCAAAAATGATAAATGTCGGAATTAAAAAAGATGGCATATCACATCAAGAAAAAACATATATTTCTGCTGAAGTAGCGAGTAAAAACGCAGAGAGTTTACTTTGGGGAGCTATGATGGGACCTTTCGGTGGTTGTTTTGCCTTACGAAAAAATTTATGGGAGACAATTCCTTCACATTTTTTAGTTGATGATTTCTTTGTCAATATGCTTGTGCTTCAAAAAGGTTTTAAATCTATAAATGAACCAAAAGCAATCGTTTATGAAGATGTCTCAAATAATTTAAGTGATGAATTTCGGAGGAAAATTAGAATTTCAAGTGGAAATTTTCAAAATCTATTTCATTACAAACACCTACTACTTGACTTTTCATGGATTGCATTTTCATTTTTCTCACACAAAGTCTTAAGATGGCTTGCACCCTTTTTTATACTTAGTATAATTGCAATTTTACCATTTATAATCCTCAAAGAGAACTTTTATTTTTATTTCTCAATTGGAATCATCGCTTGCTTTTCATTCGTGATAATTGATTTCTTATTGAAATTACTCAAGGTAAACATACGAATTCTTCGATTTCTAACACATTTCACCGTGATGAATGCAGCTTTATTCATTGGATTCTTAAACTATATTCAAGGAGTTAAGAGTAGTATATGGGAGCCTACAAGAAGAAATCAATGAGCTGAATTACTTTTTTAAGGAGTTGTAATGCTCATATTTGTCTTTGATAAATAATATCAATTCCATTTCAGACGCAGTTTTTAAGAAATCGTCATCCATATTCAAAAATTGAATAAAGTCATCAAAATCATCTTCTGTCATATTAATAATGTCGAATGCAACATACAAACGCAATAACTCTTTTACAATTTGTCTTTGATCATCTTTGTATTTCTGTTCCTGAATCCAACGCTTATTTTGTTCTTTTTTTGAAAAAGCTTGGTACAAAGCAGTAATCGGACTTTCCAAAATATTTATTCCTGTCACCAAGCGTGTTTCCCGCATCGATAGAGCTTGTCTGTCTTCTTTAATTTGTGAAAGAGTTTTTAGAGGACGAACAATTACTTCTTGAATTTCTTGAGGTATTTTTTCGATGTAGGCAATAACATGACATTGGCAATTTTCATCCGGCTTGGCAATAAACTCATATATCGGATATTCTTTTGTAGAAAGGGCGATACGGTCATTTGGACTAACATAAACTGAAAATTCACCATTCGGTTGACCAAAAACTCCCCGACCAACAGTTTTATTAATTACCATCAAATTGTAAAAGGTTTGAGGCCTGAGTGAATCAATGACGCGGCCTGAAACTAGAACACGATCACATTGAGCAGACCCAAAAAAAGATAGTTGTAAAATACCCAGCAATGAAAGTAGTTTATTCATTATGTACTCTATATTTAGGCGATTTTAAAAAAAACTAGATTGTTTCAAAGTACCAATCCAAAAAAGTATGCCGATAAAATAACAATAGAAACAGTGGTAAAAAAACTAATATTACCCATGATGCAACAATTGTAAATTTCAGCCAAAATGAAGCATCGTATTTCACGGGTGCAAGTAAAATCGAATTTACATGAGAAGCAAGAACATCGTCATTTTGCTCATCTGATAGCATAAGAAACTTTTTTAATGCTGGAGTTTCAGCAATAATTATATCTCTTATCAAGGCATAATCACGATTTGACAGGTCATCGTAAGTAGAAATATAATTAACTTCTTGCTCGTCTAATAATTTTCGAATTTGATAATTGCGCTGCATTCCACGAACACGAATACCCATAAAAAACCCAAAAATCATGGTTACCCAAGACCAAATTAAAAAGCCAACAAGAATTAAAATAAGTGAAGAAATAAAAGCAAAGATGATTAAAAAAAGATCTCTTTTCTTATGTACTAGAAGCTTGAATAACTGCCCGCCATCCAGAGGATCTATCGGAATAAGGTTAATAATATTTAAAAAAAGAAAAAGAAAAGATAACTCAAGAAGCCAATTTAAATGATAAAAAGAAGATAGAAATAAAGTGATAATACCAATACAAATTCCAGGAAAAGGGCCTGCAGCAACAACAATAAAACTTTGAGTTTGAGAATATTTCTCTTTACTTCCTTGTACAAAAGCGCCCATTAATGGAATAAAAAGCATTCGAACATTTTCGTAATTAAATAATTTCATAAAGGTAAAGTGGCCCATTTCATGAATAAAAAGAACCAAAATAAGAAATAAGACAAAATTTATTTCATCTTTAAAAAGTAGCAGAAAAACACCCACAAAAAGCACCAAAGAAAAAGCCGTTAAACCCCAATTGCTCTCGATTTTTACTTTCTCAATATGCGGTTTTGCAGGATAAATATCGTAGTTTTCCATTTACATTCCAGGCATTCCGCCCATACCTTTTAGTTTACTCATCATTGACATTGCATTGCGTGGATTGCTCATTAATTTCATCATTTTTCGCATTTCCTCAAATTGCTTTATCAACTTATTGACCTCTTGGATGTTCATTCCTGAGCCATTTGCTATTCGTGTTTTTCGAGCCATATTTAACAAAGCTGGGTTTGCACGTTCTTTTGGTGTCATGGAGAGAATCATTGACTCTGTTCCTTTAAATGCATCATCGGGAACATCAACATCTTTCATAGCTTTTCCCACTCCAGGAATCATGCCCATTAAATCTTTCACGTTCCCCATTTTTTTAACTTGCTGAAGCTGCGCTAAAAAATCATTAAAATCAAATTGATCTTTAAGAATTCTCTTTTGTAATCTTCTTGCACCCTCTTCATCAAAGTGTTCTTGTGCTCGTTCAACAAGCGAAACAACATCTCCCATTCCAAGAATACGATCGGCCATACGACTTGGATAAAAAACATCCAAAGCATCCATTTTCTCGCCAGTTCCAACAAACTTAATTGGTTTATTTACAATTGCTTTTATGGATAAAGCTGCACCACCTCTTGTATCGCCGTCTAATTTTGTTAATACAACTCCGTCAAAATTAATTCGCTCATCAAAAGCTTTAGCAGTATTTACTGCATCTTGACCGGTCATTGAATCTACCACAAATAAAGTTTCTGTTGGATTTACTGCGGCTTTTACCCTTGCAATTTCATCCATCATTTGCTCATCAATAGCCAAGCGACCAGCAGTATCGATTATAACAACATTAAAAGATTTACTTTTAGCATATTGAACAGCAGCACTTGCAATTCGAACAGGATCTTTATCCTCTTTGTTTGCGTAAACTTCTATTCCTAATTGCTCTCCTAGAACTTGTAATTGATCAATTGCAGCAGGGCGATATACATCACATGCAACTAAAAGTACTGATTTATTTTTTTTATTTTTTAGAAACGAGGCCAATTTCCCAGAAAAAGTTGTCTTTCCAGAACCCTGAAGTCCTGACATTAGAATAATACCTGGATTTCCCTTAATATTAATTTCAGATTCATTGCCACCCATTAAAGCTACAAGTTCCTCATGGCAAATTTTAACCATTAATTGCCCGGGAGAAACTGCTTTGAGCACATCGCGCCCTAATGCTTTTTCTTTTACTGTATTAGTGAAATTTTTTGCGGTATTAAAGTTAACATCGGCATCTAATAATGCGCGACGAACTTCTTTCAATGTTTCTGCAACGTTGATCTCCGTAATCTGACCTTGTCCTTTTAGAACCTTAAATGCTCTTTCGAACTTATCACTTAAATTTTCAAACATGATTTATATCTATTATACTGCAAAGATAAGTAAAGGAAACGAAAATTTGGAACACATGCAAATCAAAATTTCACAAATAATCATCTATAATTCTTTAATACCTATATTTATATTTACATAAAAATCAAGCAGAAAACAATAATGATTCTTAACTTTGAAAAAAAAAACTAATATGGATGCAATTACACCAAAAAAATCAAATGGATTCTATCTGATTTTAATACTATTTCTTATGGGTTCACTTGCTGTTTTAAGCTATATGTGGTCTACGAAACGTACAGAACTAAACAACTGCTCAAATGAAAATCTATTGCTAAAATCCGATATGGAAGGCATGAATCTAATGCTAGAAGGATATGTTGGAAATATCTCAAGCGATTTAAAAAAAGATTTTAAGAATATGCTAGCAACCTATGATAAATTAATCGCTAAGGATGCATCTAAAGCTGATAGTCTTAACAAACAAAAATCGGAAATTCAAATGCTTTTGGGCAAACTTGAAGCTAATAAAAAACTTTCTGCTTCTCAACTTTATAGGTTTAAAAAAGAAAATGAAACACTCAGAGGAATTATGAGAAGTTATGTAATGCAAATAGATTCATTAAACACAATTAATTATGGTTTAAATAAAGATTTAGAAGATAAAACAACAAAGCTTAATGAAACCTCTACAGAACGTGACGAATATAAAAAAGCAGTAGAAGAGAAAACTGAGCAAATAAAAAAAGGAAGTAAATTAAAAGCTTACAACTTTGTTTCAGAGGCCCTAAGAATGAAACTTAACAATACAACAGAGGCAACAGATAGGGCAAAAAAAACAGTTCAAATAAGAAGTAGTTTTACTATTTCCGAAAACAGTCTATCAAGCCAAGGAAAAAAAACAGTTTATCTTCAAATAACAGGGCCAAATGGAGAAACATTGAAATCACGAGGAAACAATACAATTGATACAGAATCAGGATCTGTTTTATATTCCGATAAAAAAGAAATTGACTACCAAAATCAATCAGTAGATTTAACAATTTATTACGATCTGCAAGGAGAATCATTATCTAAGGGAAATTATAAGGTAAAAATATTTTGTGAAGGAAATATAATTGGAACAGATAGTTTTACTCTAAAATAAGAAGCGTGTCAGAAGAAGAAAATCATGGAGATGTTTCGTTTTCAATTTCTAAATTAGGAATTGCAACAATTGAATTTTGGCATCCAATGAGCAATGCCCTTCCTGGAATTATACTTCAAAAACTAGCAGCTTGCATCTTTGAACTTGGTGAAAATCAAAATGTAAAAGTTATAGTTTTAAAATCAGAAGGAGAAAAAGCCTTTTGTGCTGGAGCAAGTTTTGATGAATTAATCGCAATCAAGGATTTAGAACAAGGAAAAAAATTCTTTTCAGGATTTGCAAATGTTATAAATGCTTGCCGAAAATGCCCTAAATTTATTATTGGTAGAATTCAAGGAAGAGCTGTTGGAGGTGGGGTTGGCCTTGCCGCTTCAGTAGATTATTGCTTTGCTATGAAAAATGCGGAAGTTAAATTATCAGAATTGGCAGTTGGAATTGGACCTTTTGTAGTTGGACCTGCAGTAGCAAGAAAAATCGGGCTATCAGCGATGAGCGAATTGGCAATAAATGCAACTGAATGGCGCAGTGCAGAATGGGCAAAAGAAAAAGGATTATATACTGAGGTTTTTAACGAAACTGAAGAAATGGATGCGGCTATTTTAACGCTATCTGAAAAACTTGCGAATTCAAATCCTCAAGCTATGAGTAATCTCAAAAAAATATTCTGGGAAGGAACAGAAAATTGGGATAATCTACTCATTGAACGGGCAGAAATAAGTGGAAAATTGGTCTTAAGTGATTTTACAATTTCTGCAATTAATCAATTCAAAAAGAAGTAAAAAAAAACTCCCGCTTTTTTTTTCTTAAATCATTTGTAAATAAAAACATTAATCGTATCTTTGCACCCCTAAATATAGGGAACATCATAATTATTTAAATACCGCATATCGTGAATACACTAAGTTACAAAACGTTATCAGCAAATACCGAAACTTCTAATAAGAAGTGGTTTATTGTTAACGCAGAAGGTCAGACACTGGGAAGATTAGCAAGTAAGGTTGCTAAAGTTATTCGCGGTAAATACAAAACATGTTATACACCTCATGCAGATTGTGGTGACAATGTTATCATTATCAATGCAGAGAAAATATCTTTTTCAGGCATGAAACTAGAGAATAAAGAATATGTTCGTTTCTCAGGTTATCCTGGTGGACAGCGATTTACTTCAGCAGAAAGCATGTTGAAAAATCATCCTGAACGCTTAATTGAAAAAGCGGTAAAAGGTATGTTACCAAAAAATGCCTTAGGTAGAAAATTATTCACAAACCTAAAAGTATACGCTGGCGAGACACATAAGCACCAAGCACAGCAAGCAGAAACATTAAATCTTGATACACTCAAATAATTTTTATGGAAGTAATTAATGCTTTAGGGCGAAGAAAAACAGCTGTAGCACGTGTCTACATGTCGAAAGGAAAAGGAAAAATCTCTATTAATAAAAAAGAAATGGCTGATTTTTTTCCAATCGATGTTTTACAAGCAAA
>JBILAB010000179.1:0-3779 GCA_044354455.1 Crocinitomicaceae bacterium
TTAGAAATCAAAGAATTTGCGGACGCATTCCGAAAAGCCCAAAGTGCATTTTCCTTTATGTTTTTCACGGAAATAATTTTTTTACAGCATTTTCAATAACTTGAATAAAAGCAATATCACTTTTTGGATTAAATTGATTATTCATAAGTTGCTTTCGAATAGAGTAGGAGCCAATTGCTAGACGAATAAATGATTTCTCACCATATTGAACAGGTTGACCTAAAAACACGCGATTAAAATTTTCTATTCCCTCGTGTTCATTTAAAACAAGATAATCGAATAATATTTTTAGTTCTTTATTATTTAAAGCAACACCATTTTTTATCACCATAAAAGAAATAATACTGTCGTTTGTCAATTCAATATCAGGCATTAAGCGAAACAAATCACTTTGAGCTAAGCGACCAATTACAACTTGATTCCATCTACGAATTAGGGCATTTGATTTTTCTTGAGGGAATGCTAAAAATGATTCCATTTCACACAATGCAATTTCCCACCTTAACCTTAATCCGATATTTTTGAATTTTGGTAAGTTTTCTCGCATTTTTTCAAATTCTAGTGGATAATCATAGGATGTAAAAAGTGAATTATATGTCTCCAATATGCTTGCATCTTTATCTTTGATTTTTTCAGACCAATATTTTGGCACCAAAAGAGCTCCGCAAAATGGCGGCGCCTGATAGAATTTTGAACCTGTAATGCTTATCATTGCTCCCTTACTTATTAGATCATGAATTAATTTTCTGTCCGTACGAAATTGGCACATATCAACAACCCACATTATTCCTTCCTTAAATTCATCAATAATTGCCAAATTATCTTTAATTCCTGATTTACTACCAAAAACAAGATTGCCAATTATCAATTCATTAGGAAATTTATTAATTAGATCTCTGATTGCCTGATTTCGATCTACAATATTTCCATTTTCATTTCTTGCAGGAAGGTAAAAAACTTCTGAAATTATATTTTCACTAACATTTTCGCCAATAGGCAAAGGTTTTTCGTATTGGCTCCATTCAGAAAAATAGAGTCCCTCTGCAGCAGCTTTTGACCCAGATCCTAATTCTTCGGGGCATGAAACGATATTAATTATTTTTTTATTCGGATCAATTATACTTTGAAATAGTAAAGGCAAATACATTAAATCACTTCCGCTTGGCCCATAGAATACCTCAAAATCTATAGATTCATCAATCAGCATAGCTTTTAAGCGATTTGTTTGATTTTTGAGAATATTTTCATATTCAGAGTCTTCATAATTTTTTAAAAAATCAAGACTAACTTTGTATGCATCAGCGGTTAATGTTCCGCAAGTACAGGAACCTCTATGAAGTAATTTATCAAATTTTAAAGGATTTAGGTGGTATTTATTTGCATGTGTATCGGGCCTAATAAATACACGTTCATCACAACCTGAAGTTAGTATTTCTAATAATAGCTTATCGTTTACATTTTCCATTCTTCAGGGCAATTTACTGCAAAAAATCTCAATTTATCCTTCGTTTCTTTATTCATCAAAGTTATCCATAAATTATTGGAGTCATGAACGAGTTCAGCTGAATTCGTTTTTAAATAATTTGCCCAAGTTGAATTTATAATGTAGTTATTAGTAAATTCAAAGGTACCATCGTAGAAATAGCGATTTAGACGTACTTCTTTTTCGGAAATATGAATTAGTTCGTGCCATGCTCCTTCTCCAATACCTCCTAAATAGATAAAATCTTCTTTTATATTTTCTGGAATAGTACTTGGCTTTTCTAATTGTCCAACAATTGAGTCAGTGGGAAGAAATTTTGCTTTTTTAGTAAAAAAAGACTCTAATCCTTTTCGAAATAAATCAGATAAAGCGTCACTAATTACTGCTTTCTCCCATTTCTCACTTCCATTTTCCCAAATTACGAAATCTCCAGAACTAGAAGCAGCCAAAACATTGAAATAAGGAGTTTGAGAATAGGTATTTGGATTATTGAGTTTTTTATATGTTATTGAATTTTCATCTAATCCCTCTAATATTGCTTTTGCTACAAATTTCCCGCAATTTGTTTTTTTTTTTTTTAGAGCACCATATTTTTGAAACCCTTCTTTTTGAAGTGCTTTTGAATAACAGAGAATTTTCTCAATATTTACATCATAAGTTATGGATGCGTATAACGCTCCATCTCCATGTGTCCCTTTTTTCATCTCCTCTAATTCTTGAAAAATAGTAGAGGTGTTTTCTATTTCTCCATTCTCATTCCAAACAGGTATTGTTTTAATTTCAAGTTTTGGATCTGTTTCTTTGCTTCTGCATCTACTGTATCCAAGAGGTGATAGATAGCGACCTAAATCATAATAAAATAATTCATCGTTTTTTGCTATTAACATTGCGGCATGCCCGATTCTAAAATTAAGATTTTTCATTATCCCAATTTTTTTCAAAAAAATCCATAATTTTTCTGGCCCACGTGCAATGACAAATGGCCATGCTAGGGAAATAATCGCAGTATTTTTATTATTATCGATTGGAGAATTCATTTCGTTCAAAGATCAAGAGATTTTAGAATTATTTTCACTCCATGCAAAGATTGCTTTCTCCTGATTAGGAGTTAAATTGACTTTTTTATGAATTTTATGATATAAATAAAAAAATCGATTTACTTCTGGCATTGTTATATCAAGTAGCTTTCCATTTCTAAAAAAGGAAAGTTTTTTTGAGCTTGCATCAAAATAGTTTAGACATGCATCAAGATCATTGTTCAATTTTATTTTGTTCACTGCAATTAGTTCGTCCCCTAACGATAAGCCAGCCATTTCTACAGGACTTCCAGGATAAATAGCACTAATTAATAGGTGATTTGATTGATGAACAGTTTTCATTCCTAAATTTGCTTCGGAATAAGAATTAGAGGGAGTTTGAATAAGTTCAAGACCAATAAAGTCCAATGCTTCTAAAAGAATTGTTTCATACGGAGTTGTTCCATGAACATAATCGTTAAAGAAATCTTGGAATGAATAGCCACATATATTTTCAAGTTGATCAATGAAATCTTTTTCTGTATATCCTTTGTTATTTTGAGCAAAATTATAGTACAAGCGTTTCATAACTTCTTCAATTCCTCGCTTATTATTTGTCGCCTTTCGAATTTTTGCATCCATTACAAATGCCAACAGACAGCCTTCTGTGTAGATTGAAACTTTTCTACCAGGAACTCCAGGAACATATCCATCTAACCAAGTATCATAAGATGATTGTGCAACAGAGTAGGCAAATCTTCCAGGGTTATCAAAATGTTTTTGAAATTGCTTACTTAATTCTCTCAAATAATTTTCAAGTGAAAAAACACCACTCTTTAACAAATAAAGATCACCTAAATAAGTTGTAATTCCTTCATAGATATATCCCAATTCAGAATAGTTTTCTTTTTTGAAATTATATGGAAGAAGTTCTTTAGGTCGGATACTTTTTACATTCCAAACATGATAGAGTTCATGAGAGGAAACCCCTAATAATTCGTCATAACGCTCCTCAAATAGTTCATGGGAAGGACCAAGAGTAATTACAGTACTTTTAAGGTGTTCAACTCCGTGATAAGCAAGATACGGAAGGGATTGAATGAGAAAATGATATTCGCTAACAGGAAACTCTCCAAAATCTTCGATTTGTTTAACTGTAAAGTTTCTGAAATCATTAATAACTCTTTCCCATGGAATATTTAATTGATTATTAAACCAAATATGGAAATTAGTATCTGCAACGATATAAGTTTGTTTCTCTAAGTTTTCAGAGCAAATAA
>JBILAB010000037.1:0-13955 GCA_044354455.1 Crocinitomicaceae bacterium
TTAATCTTTTTGCACAGAATTTAACGCAATCTCCAAATGGAATTATTTTCGATGAGCCAAGCAATTCTTTGGTGTTTGTGAATTGGGGATCAGCAGCAAAAATTAAAAGATGTTCATTAGCAGATTCATCCGTCATTACAATTTTAACGACATCCTACACAAACATTGACGGAATAGCACGCAAAGCAAATGGCGATTTTTATATTTCTACTTGGGGCACAAATAGCGTGTATAAATACAACAATGACTTTACAGCTACTCCAACTTTAATAGTAAGTGGTCTAAGTAGTCCTGCGGATATTTATTACAATGATTTGACAGATACCTTAGCAATTCCAAATTCTGGGAATAACACCTTGACCTTTGTTGGCCAATCCACAGCATCACTTCTAGAGCAAAATTTCAGCGAAGTAGCGATTTATCCAAATCCAAGTGCAAATCTTTTGTTTGTTTCATCATCCGAAAAGAAAATAGCTCGAATTGAACTAATTAATCAAAGTGGGATTATCAGCGGTATTTACCCTGTTGAAGATTCTTTTGAGACTAATATAGATATTAAAAATCTTCAAAAAGGAACCTATTTTGTTCGACTATATGACAATAAGAAAATTCTTATTGGGATTGAGCGATTTATAAAAGTAAATTAATTTAGTCGTATCTTTTTCTTGTCTTATTAATTTAAAATCTACTGTTATGAGAAGTAAAGTTCTATTAGCCCCTCTTTATCTATTTTTTCTAAGTTCTAGTTTTGCTCAAACAAAAAGTTTTTTTGATCTTACAAAATACATCAGTACAATTTCCATTTCAGATTTAAAAACTCATTTAGAAATTGTAGCTTCTGATGAAATGGAAGGAAGAGACACGGGAACTGAAGGTCAAAAGAAAGCGGGGGTTTATCTAATTAAAACCTACAAAAAAAATGGTATTTCTTTTCCAAAAGGAGCTACTAATTTTTATCAAAAAGTACCATCTGCTTTTATGAATGGTTTACCTGATTCAGAAAATATATGGGCATTTATTGAAGGTTCTGAAAAACCAGAAGAAATTGTCGTTGTATCCGCTCATTATGATCATATCGGAATAATTGATGGGGAAATTTACAATGGTGCGGATGATGATGGTTCTGGAACAGTTGCATTATTGGAAATAGCACAGGCATTTCAAGAAGCAAAAAATGATGGACATGGTCCAAAACGTTCTATTTTATTCCTTCATGTAACTGGAGAAGAACATGGTTTGTATGGTTCGAGTTACTACACAGAAAATCCTTTATTTCCTTTAGAAAATACAATATCAGATGTAAACATTGATATGATTGGACGTCGTGATGAGTTTCATTTAAAGTCAAATAATTATATCTATTTAATTGGATCTAATTTCCTTTCTACCGATTTATATAATGTTTGCCGGGATGTTAACAAAAAGTATATAAATATCAAGTTAGATTATAAATACAATAGTCGAAAAGACCCAAATCGTTTTTACTACCGTTCTGATCATTATAATTTTGCAAAGCACAATATCCCTTCCGTTTTTCTTTTTAATGGTGTTCACGACGATTATCACCAGGCTTCAGATGAGGTAGATAAAATAGAATTTAATGCCTTGCAAAAAAGAACCCAATTGGCTTTTGTTATAGCTTGGGAATTAGCAAACAGAAAAAATAGGCCTGTAGTTGATAAATCTGAAAAGTAAATCCAAAAAGAACTTATTTTACAAGGATTATATTCTGCTTCTTATTTTACTCTCAAAAAAAAAGCCGCCATTTAGGCGGCTTTTAGCAAACTAAATTATTTTAGTTTTTAATTAGGCGAATTACCTTATTATTATTCTCAGACTTAATATTTAAATAGTAAATCCCTAAGCTTACATTTGAAATATCAATTGATTTTTCAGAAGCATCCAAGCTTGATTCGTAAATAATTCTGCCTGAACCATCAGTAATTACTAATGTTCCATCAATAAGAGATGGATTCTTCAATGTAAATATACCATTTGATGGATTAGGAGCAATAGAAAATAAAACTTGATCATTCTCACCAAGACTTACATTAGTAACTTGAACACAATTACCAATACCATAACATGTCATTGTTGCATTAAGAATAACATAGGTATAAACACCATTAGTATCAGGTGTAAAGGTTGTCATACCGGCTGTCTCCATAAACGGTTGTTGTGTTGCACAATCTACCCAAACACCAAGACCTGCATCACCACCTGTTGCGGTAAGTGTACCATCTAATTCTGTTACTACCGCAGCTGCAGGAGTTACATTAATTGTTAGTATTAAAGTTTCAATACCACAATTTGTAGTATCACCATAATAAGTTCCAGATGCATTGTATGTTGTTGAATCATTATCAATCCAAGTATATGTATCACATGCACTTATTGTAGTAGTTGGAGTTTGAGTTATTGTTAGATTCAATGATTCATTTAAACAATTCGCGTTTACAAATTGATAATTACCAGACGTAGTGTACGTCTCACCATTCCAAGTGTAGCTATCACATGCAGTTTGATTTATTGTAATAGGATCAGTTATTAAATTTGTAGCACGTACAATTCTTCTAGTGAAATATCCCAATGTTGTATCAATGTAAGCTGTTGATTTAGCAAGACTCATATTAGGGTTTGTTGCTATATTAGACATATGAGCATCTGTACCTGCAGAAGCTGGTAAACCCATTGCTAATGCTATATTAACTGTAGTAGTAGAATCCCAGAAATCCCACGGTGAAGACTCATATAGATTTCCAGTATTATAAGGGAATACATTTGGTATTGGATCACCTACAATTTGATTTGAATCATTACCAGCTGCAATAACAATGCCTACCGCGTTTATTGAGGCAGCAGCAGCAGCAGTAGTATACGGATCATTACAATTATTTACTATGTCAAACAAGTCATTGTTCCCTAGTAAATTTGCTTTTTTCGTGACATCATAACTTCCACTAATATCTGTAGTAATAGTTCCTATTAAAGCAATTGAAACAGTACCAGTAGTATATGTTGCAATAGGGTCTGTTGGACAATGAACACTGACCATAGGAACATCTCCAGCTTCTAACCAACTTAAATCACCCATTGCACCTCCCATGTTACAGACCATGTGTATATCATTTGAAAAACCTAAATTACTAGGCATATTTTGCGTACCGCCATATCCATTCCAATCACCAATTACTGCAGTGTCAATAAGAGGAACGGCATTATCATCTAGAAATTTTGGTAACTGAATTTCAGCTAATTTATCAACAGATGCATAGCCCAAAGCAACCCAACCTCCAGAACCTTGTCCACAAAGAATGATACGTGACGTATCTATTCCCCATTGATTGGTTTGTGCATAGTCTTTTCTAAAAAAACGAACTGCACTTTTAGTGTCTTGCATCGCTCTAAAAACAGCTTTCATTATGCTTGCTGCTCTCTCTGCTTGTGTTGGTGCAGTTGGGTTCCAGCCTCTTCGATACTCTAAATTAGCAACTACGTAACCTCTCTTAGCAAAACTTTTGCAAATTTGCGTAGTTGCAAAATCTTGGCGCATTCCAGTTGGGTTTCCATTTCGAATGATAGGTAAAAAAGTTCCGGTACCAAGCATAATAATTAATGGTCTCTCTGCTACAGTGTCACCATCTGGCTCATATAAATCAAAAGCTAAGGCAGGAGCAGCTGGGTTTACACCTGTAGGCAAAAGTGGAATACCTGCAGATGCAGCAATTACAGAATAATTTTGACAATAAGTAATATTAGGTTCAACTGTAAAATTTGTAAAAACTTCGTCAACATATCTCTGTTGTTGAGAAAATACGGTGACAAGAATTCCACAGGAAAAAATAATAGATAGTAAGTTTTTTTTCATAATTAATGATTTAAAAGTTTATTTATGTACTTATTTATCTGTAAAGTTAATAAATTTAGACTAAAAACCAATTATTCTATTTACAGCCTATTTACAGCTTAAATCCAATGATAGATTTATATAAATCATTCTTCCTACAAAAGGACCTCCATATACCTGCAGCACTTGATTATTTAAAAGATTGGATGCTCCAAGTTTCACTGTTAATTTAGCTTTTTCAATGAACTTATTGATCTGTGCGTCAACTAAGCCATAGGTTGGAACACTGCCAGAAAACTGTGGAGATCCTTCAGAATAAAATCCCTGAATCCATTTGTAATTGATATTAAAACCAAGACCTGTCAGTTTTTTTAGTTTGATATCTCTTCCTTGGAAACCAATATTGAATTTATTTTCTGGTGTATTGTAGGCAGGGATAATTGTGTCAGTTGCTTTTTTTGATAAGGCATTCCAAGAATAATTTCCATTCAAGGCATAATTGTTTCCGATGTAATAATTAATTCCAATTGAAACACCCTGCGTTGTAATTGTTTCTCGAGAATTTGTAGCTATTCGAAAAACATCCTTAATGTAAAAATCGCCAAAAAGAGGGTTAACTATGAGATCAACACCATTCACATAACCAATAAAGTTTGAGTATGAACTAAAATAGTAATTAAAATCAAAGAAAAGTGAATTGAAAAAAGTTCCTTTGTATCCAATTTCAAAGGATTTAACTTCTTCCGGAGCAATGGGGTCTAAATTAAAATACTCCAAAGTATCTATATTTGGAGTATTTGTTGAATAATAATTTCGAATTGATTCAACAGTAACAAGAGAATCATAACCATTAATATTCCCTACTAATTTAGCTCTCCCCACATTGTAATACATATATTGATTTAATAAAGTTGGGTTTCGAATAGCTGAAGTAAGGGTAGTCCTAATTGAATGTTTTTTAGATGGTTGCCAGATCAAGGAAGCTGCAGGAGATGGTAGAAAGTCAAAATTTTGATTTTTGTCCATGCGCATACTGCCTTTAAAAATGAATTTTTTATCTGCAAAGTACTTTTCTATTCCTGCATAAACTCCAAATTCTTTATTTACTATGACTAGACCATTGGTATCACTAAAAAGCGCTCCACCAGATCGTGGAGTATAAATTCTTCCGTTTCCTCCAAATGTTATCTTTCCAAAATCCAAATTAAATATTTTTTCTGCATGCAAATGATAGAGAGCAGATTTATCTACAATTCTTGAGCCTCCTTCTAAAAAAGAAGTTTTTGAAGTTATATCGGCCATCAATGAATCAAATCGTTGTGTTCCTGGTTCAAAATAATCTAGCATTTCTAAGTTAGAGAATGCGCTATTAGCAAATGTACTGGCTTCATTATGCCATACAAACATGGAATCTTGGTTGGCATTTATCACCTCATTTATCGCATTGTAATCCGGTGGAATACCAACCCCACCTACTGTCCATTGAACAGAAGGGTCTAGAGCTCTAACACGAGCAGTAATATTATTTTGCCAATATGTACGGTATCTATTGTTCCAATCCCAATCGTCGGCAGCTGCATCTTGCATTAAAAAGGCAGTAAGTACTGCATCATAAGAATTTCCTGCATCCTCATTAGTTGCATATGCACGGATAAAAAAATCATCCTTTTTTTGAATCTCTATTCGATTTTGGAAAAACAATATGTCTTTTAGGCTAAATCTATTATCTCCCTGATAAACGGTTGTACCGGTACCAAAATTAGAAGCCAAAATAAGTTCAACTTTTGGATTAAGCATGAAATGTAGCGCAGCAGCTGCTTTTAAATTTTCAGTTTTGTAATCCACAATGTCTTTTTCCCAATATCCTGTTCTGTGCCACCGTCTTAATCCAGGAGTATTTTTAACAGCACTTAGATCCAAACCATTATTAATATTTGGAGATAAATTCTCGTCGCCATAACGATTTACCGCATCGTAGCCGCCAGGATTGTTTCTGTCTGTATCTAAACCTTCGACAGAATTAGCGTTATTTGCCTCCCAATCGTCGGCTTTCATGTATGAGATATTTAGTTTAAAAGCAAAAATATCTCTCCCAGTTTTAAATTGAAATCCTTTAGCATAACGAATAGCATATTCATTTAGTAGTCGTTCACCTCCTTTAATACTTGCGCTAAAACCTTGAAATTTAAAGGGATTTTTTGTTTGCATGCTTATGACACCATTAAAAGCATTTGGTCCGTAGAAGGCAGAACTTGCACCTGATACAATTTCTACTTGCATCAAATCTAATTCTGAAGCACCCAAGAAGTTTCCGAGGGCAAAATTAAGTCCTGGAGAAGCATTGTCTACCCCGTCAATAATTTGTAATGTCCGCACAGGAGATGTTGAATTAAATCCTCTTGTGTTTACGACTTTAAATCCAATACTTGCCGAAGTTAAATCAACACCTTTCATGTGACTTAAACCATCGTAAAAATCCAATGCTGGAGTTGCTTTAATTTCATTTAAGGACATCGTTTCTACAGATAATGCCGCTTCTTTTTCTTTTTCACTTCCAAAGCCGCGAACATTTACAGTGCTTAATTTTAAAATGTTATTGGATTTCATTTTAAGTAATAAGCTATCTTCAGCAGAAGATAAAAGAGTTTCGAGGTTGTCGTAGCCTAAATTAGAAGAGACCAAAGTAATAGGAAATTCCTTGTTTAATGTGATTGTAAAAAATCCTTTTTGATTTGAAATCGCACCTATGTTTAGATCTTTGACTTTAATCTTTACATTTTCTAAGGGCAGACTTGTATATTCGTCAATTACAGTTCCGGAGATTTTTGTTTGCGAAAAAACTTTGGTGCTTTTAAAAGCTAGAAGGAAAAGAAGTGTAACATATAAGGACAACTTCTTTAATAATCTATGTTTAAAGTTCATTTATAAGTAATTAATTTCCGTCAAAAATAATCGTTTTTATAAATTTTTTGGAAATATAGAAAATATAAATGGGTTTTATCCAGAAAATTGAGATGCTTATAAATTTCTTCAAATAGATTTTTTTAACAATGATATTAAATATCTATTGTTTTATTATCTCTAAGAGCTTATTTAGTCAATACGCAATACCCAAACACTTTCATCAATGTTAGTAAATTTTCTTTTTTCATTAATGGCTTCATTAATGTCATCAGTATAGAAAACGTAAACATTTTTTATTTCTGAGCCATTACGTTGTATAGATTTTGTTTGAGAATATCCTTCCTTCATTAGTTCATTTTTAAATCTTTTTGCATATTCCTGAACAGCAAAACTTCCTACAATAACATAATAACCTTTTAATACCTCAGATCCATCATCACTTATGAAGTCAGTAGCTGATCCAGTTCGTATTGTTTCAGCTTTGTCTTTTATAGATTCATCTCTTTTTGTAAGATTTTCCATCATGCTATCTATTAAATCTTTTTGATTAAGCGCATCCTTATATAATTGGTCATTAGTTTTAATTAAACTATCAATAAGCTTTTCGTGTTTATTTTGAGTTAACTCTAACTGTTTTATTTTTTTAGTAGCTTCCTCAGTAATGCCTGCATCTTTTTTATTTTGATCTCCAAATCGGTAGCCTAAAATAAACTCGTGTGAACCTTTAGTAAATTGATTTAAATCTCCAAGAGGAAAGTCGTATACATATCCAATAATCATATTTTGGAAGCGGAATCCAAGGCTACTAGAAAATGCATAATTGCTATGATATGTTAAACCAATCCATCCTAATTTTTTAAAATCAACTACTACATTTGCATCATATTGAAATGGAGCACCATTTACGTATCTAGCAACTAGCATTGGATAAATTGATAAATCTTTAGATTTATTTAGGAATAAAGTATATTTAAGTGAAGCCCTGTAGTGCCGAGAAGAAGTTAAGGTAAATTTCTCCCCAACAGTATTAATATACAAATTTGAATTTGAAAATATTTGAGGTACAGAAATTCCGACTTGAAGTTCTTTTATTTTATAGAGTAAACCAAAATCTGAGGTGAAACCGGTTTTACTTCTATTACTGTTTGACACAATTACATCATTTGGATCAATAATAATAGCTTTATCAAATGCTATTGAATTATTTAGAATCCCCAAATTTAAACCAAAATTCAACCCGTGATCTTTCCCGAATTTTAGTTTGTAGGAATACGATACAATAAATGTATTTTTTGATAGAATATCTGTTCTATCAGTCATTGCTATTAATCCTAAGCCCATTTTATCATATTTAGTCGGGCCATCAACTGATAAATAGGTGGTTTGTGGGCCACCGGATATGCCCGAAAATTGACTCCTATGAGAGAAGTAGGATTGTAGTACTGATGTTCCTGCTTCTGCTGGATTAAAGGAGTACATATTTACATAGTACTGACTACCTAAAGGAAGTTGTTGGCTTAATAAATTATTCCCTACAAATAGAGTAAAAAATAAGGACGTATAAATAATTGTTTTCATGTTTTTCTTTTTTTAAAATTGGGCTTATTTAATATTTCTTAAAATTGTAATTGGCCCTTTGTGGGTTATTTCTGAATTTGAGAACTGAATAAAATAATAGTAGGTTGCCTCTGGTAAAAGTTTACCTTCAAAAGTTCCATTCCAAGTATTATCATAGCTACTTGAACTATATACTTCTTGTCCTTCTCTGTTAATAATTAGAACACTCGTGTTAGGGTAAAATAAACTTTCCGGTATTTCCCAGAAGTCATTTGATCCATCACCATTTGGTGTAATTAAGCTTGGTATTGTTAGGGTATAGTCTGATATAACATTTACTACAATATCATCTGAATAGGTACAGCCATAGATGTCTTGAACAGTTAAGGTGTAATTTGTTGTAACAGTGGGGTTAGCAAAAGGATTACTTATTGTTGAATCGCTCAAACTATTTGTTGGACTCCAGCTGTAATTTGATATTGAAATTCCATTAGTTTGTAATTGAATGGTTTCTCCTAAGCTGATTGTTACATCATCTCCTGCAAATGATAACATCTGAGTGCTGGTTCCATTTGGATTTAGTGTAACCATAACAGGGGTTGCTACATCAATGCAATTTCCTGCTGTAATAACTCTTCTGAAATATAAGGTAGGATTTGATATGTCCATAGTACCCGTGTAATTTGCATTTGTGTTAATTCCTGGTGCAGGCACAAACGGGCCTGTAATAGATGTACTATACTCCCATAAATAGTCATAATCAACAATTGAATTTAAATTGATACTACCACCTATTAATGTAAATGCAGAACCGTTACAATTTACTACTAAATCAATACCACTTGTATTTCCAATAATTGCAGGAATTATAGTGATTTCTCCAAATACGTTTTCTGTACCACAAATATTTACTGTAGTTATGGTATAATTAAAATAGCCATCTTCAGTTGGTGTACCTGATAGGGTTAATGTTGACAAATTACCAACAGTTGTAGATGAAGCTATAATACCATTTGGTAAGTGAAATGATGAAACAATACCTGTATAATTATAGACAATATTTTGGATATTATCACCTAAGCATATAACTTGATTATTTGTAAAAATAGGAGTGCTTAATGATAGAGATGCAACATTAGAGGTTATTGTGCCACTAAGAGTATCTCCAAAGCATCCAAAAATTGTTGGTACAGCGTAAACAGTATAGTTGTAAGTAAATCCTGAAGTTGGCACACCAGAAATTGTAATAATTCCATTTTCAAATGTCCATGAAATACCATTATAAGGATTAGTTGAGGACCCATTAATTTCAACATATGCATTAGGTAGTCCCCAGCTACCTGAAAGTACGTTGTATGTAATTGGCGTTATGCCAACATTTGTACATAGTGACTGACTTGTTGAACCAGAACTTGCGTTATGTTGCAATGTCGGTTGTGAGTTACTAATAACTATATTAACAACAATTGAATCAGATTCTGTATTACATGCGTAATCTATCGTAGTATAAAGTGTTAATGGGAATGTACCAGGTATACTTCCTGCAGTGAACGTTGGATTTAATGAAGTTATATTCGTTAAATTTCCGCCAGTCGCTACCCATGAAAAGGAACTAATATCTGGTGAGTTAACCCCTGAGAAAGTATATACTTCACCAGGGCAAAGTGTGATTGAACTTAACCCAAGACCAGTTACAATTGCTGAATTGTTATTAATTGCATTGACAAAGACATTGAAAGGTAAGGATTCAGAAGAGCACCCTGTAACTGGATCGGTTACTTCTACTGTATATTCACCACCTACATTAGTTGTAATAAACATATTGGTACTAATTCCTACATTAACATTACTACTCCAGCTGTAATACATACTTGGAGGTGTTGCCTCTAGATAAATAGTTTGACCTGGACATAATTGATTTGGATCAAGTGAGCCAGAATAATTAATATTAGCCACTGGATTTGGATTAACAATCACTGGTTGAGGTGTTGAGAAATTAGAACAGTCAAAACCATTTGAAACTTCTACAGTATAATCTCCTGGAAGTGTTGCTGTATGTGTATTCCCTGTTTCACCTACAAGTACTACATCGTTAAGATACCATTGATAGGAATCAAATGACCCACCAATTACTGAAAGCACAACTGACTCTCCTTGGCATATTGGTGCTACACCAGCAACAGAAATACCATTAACAATAATACCAGGAACTGGAATTGGATTAACAATTACGTCTATTGGAATTGATGTTGTATTACAACCTGATGGATTGTAAGTTGTTACAGTATAAGTACCTGATAGAGTAACATCTATACTTGGAAGGTTGGTGCCAATATTTAATATACTTCCACCTTCTGTGTACTGAACTTGCCATTGATATGAAGATGATATAGGTGCTGCTTGTAATGTAATTGTTTGACCTTGACAAATTATAGGTGGGTTTACTGAAGAAATGATCGCTGCTATGGGATTCGGATTTACAATAACAGGAACTAGACCTGAATTTCCAAAACAACCGTTGTCTGTATTTGTAACTGT
The DNA here is from genome assembly GCA_044354455.1 of Crocinitomicaceae bacterium. Classification (GTDB taxonomy): domain Bacteria; phylum Bacteroidota; class Bacteroidia; order Flavobacteriales_D; family Crocinitomicaceae; genus UBA952. Next base: position 10,847 of record JBILAB010000037.1, read on the forward strand.
AACAAAATATGATCCACTTGTCGAAACATTAATTGCTTGTGATGTTGCACCTGTTGGAGTCCATTCATAAATTAAGTTGGTTCCGCTTAGGTCAGCTGTTAGTGTTACATTCTCTCCAACACAGAATGTTGCTGGAACATCGCTTGCAATTATTGATGGAGTAGGGTTATCATTTACAGTAACAGTGATTGCATTTGAAGTTTGAGAACAATTTGTTGTAGTGTTAGTTATAACTACTGAATAATCACCGTCATATGAAATAGTATTAACTGCTGCATTTGGACTTCCAACATTTGTTGAACCTGTTGTAGACCATACGTATGAATATCCACCAGGCGCTGGTGTAGCAGTTACTAAAACACTACCTCCTTGACAAAACGTTGTTGCAGAGGATGCTGTTAATAAAGCATTAGGCAAAGGATTTACAGTTACTGGTATTTGATTAGATGCTAAAGAAGGACATCCGTTGATTGTTCCAATAACTGAATAAGTTCCCGATGTGGTAGCTGTATAATTTGGGGAATTTTGAGGAGCTATTACCAAACTTGGAGTAACTCTTATCCACTGATAGCTTGAATACCCTGGTGTTGCCTGAAGTTGAACTGAAGCACCTGGGTATGCACAAAATTCTTCATTACCATTAGCAGTTATAGTGGGCGTTGGAGCAGGTATAACGGTAATCACTTTTGGTGATGATGGTATAGAAGGACAGTTTGATGAAGTTATTTCAATTAGCTGGTAAGTTCCACTTTCAGTAACTGTTAATGGAACTCCTGATGCATAAAACTCAGTACCTCTATACCAATTGTATGTGCTACCAAAATTAATAGTTGTTGAAAGTATAATAGATCCTCCTTGACAAAAAGTTACTAGTGCACCTGATGCAGTTGTAATAACAGGAGCAGGAGGAGTAGGATTAATTGTAACATATGTAGGGGCTGAGGGTAAACTTAAACAACCATTAACGTTTTCTGATATTACAGTATAGTTACCAGTGGCTATTGCGTTGTGAGACGAGGAGTTTGTTCCGACTGGATCGGAATTAAGAAACCATTGATAAGTTGGTAAAATTGAAGGATTTGCAGACAAAACCAGTGGAGTACTTCCTGAACAATTTACCAATGGGCCATTAGGAAGTATAATTGGTACACTTGGATTCGAATGTATTGTTATCTCAACTGGATCAGACATTTCAGAGCAACCTGTAACATTATTTGTAACAATAACCGTATAAATACCTGATTGAATTGGTGAAGACAAATTTATTGTCGGAAGAGTATTACTATTACTCCATAGATAATTATAACCAATCAGTGGCGATGCTGTAAGGTTAATTGATGTTCCTTCACAAAATGTTGTAGATGATCCTGCTGGTAGGGTTATTGCAGCTGGTATGTATGGATGAATAGTTACTGCTACTTCTGCAGATTCTGCAGTACAAAAAGAACCTGTAGCAGATGTCACCCGAATGTAGTAATTTCCAGATGTTGTAGCACTATATGAAGATAATGTTCCTAAAACACTAGGACCAGAAGCACTAAACCACTCAAATGTATAATCGCTTAGTGGAGTTATGTTATTTACTTGTAGTGTAACTGCCTGACCAAAACAAGCTTGTAAATTAATTGGTGAACTAGTTATACCTGGTAAGGGATTCGGAATAACTGAAACAACAACATCATCTGAAAGTGCAGAGCAACCATTTAATGAAACTGTTACATTATACGTACCTGCAGTTGATACTTGATAAATGTGTGATGCACCCCAACTAAAACTATAACCTGCAGCATTAAATGCAGTTAAAGTTGTACTTGTTCCAGCACAGATAGCCAATGGCCCTGTAGGCGATATTATTGCATTTGGAAGCGGTTTTACGGTTACGTCAACAGGAATAGAATTAGATGAACAAGTTGTTGAAATACTTGTGATTTCTACATAATAAGACCCTGTTGTGCTTGCTGCAAATGATGTTCCAGTTCCAGAAAACGTAGCACCTTCGATTTTCCACCACTTGTATGTATGACCGATTGTTGGTATAATTGAAAGTATTACTGATTCCCCATCACAAAAAATTAGTGGAGTGCTATAAGTTATAGTAGGAGCAGTTGGTATAGGTTTTATAGTAATTGTCGTATTTGCTGTTTGACTTAAACAGCCTGCAGATGCTGGTATGGTGTATGTTATTGTATAAATTCCTACTGCACTTGAACTTGGGGTAATTATCCCTGAACTGTTGATTGACAAGCCTGATGATGGAAATACGGAAATTATACCTCCTGATCCAGTAATTGAAGGTAATTGTTGTACTGTTTCTGACTTACAATACTCAATAAAAGGATAGCTAATAGTTGGTGCAGCGGCCGCTTGTGTAATTGTAACTATTGCCTGAACGGGTACCGAGCCACAAGTACTACTTGCACTACCTATAGTATAGTAAATAGTATAAACACCTGGTACACTTCCAAACGGCACAAAAGATCCTGTTGCACTATTCCAAGCATTCAATCCAGTTGAATTTACCGAGAATACACCGCCTGGTGTAACTCCAAATGGAACCTGAGTAGTTGTTGTTGATGTACAATACGAAGGACTACTATAGCTTATTGGAGTTATAGTTGGAGGAGGGGTAATTGCTATAGTTGTACTAACTGGTGATGCACACTGCCCTAACCCTGCTGTTGGAGTAAAGGTATATAATGTTGTAGTTGTATTATTAATAGCAGGAGACCAAGATCCGATTATTCCATTAAGAGACGGATTTGGTAATGGAGGTATAATAGCTCCCGAACAGTATGGGCCAACTGCTGTAAATAAAGGAATTGTATTTGCAGTAATTGTTACATTTGCTAAAGCAGTTACTGCAGGACATCCTCCTGATGCTGGTAATGTGTATGTTATTGTATAACTTCCTGGGGTTGCTCCAGCTATTGTTATTGTTCCAGTAGACGGGCTAACGAGTAAACCATTTATGGGAAATACAGAATAAGTACCGCCTGGTGTTCCTATTAGCGTTACAGCCTGAGGTGTTGATGTAGTACAATAACTAGTATTAGGATATGAAATGCTAGCTGTTCCAGGAATAGTTACGTTAACAACTTGTGTTGGCGAT
>JBILAB010000180.1:0-3764 GCA_044354455.1 Crocinitomicaceae bacterium
TCGCATATAATGAAATTAGCTGTACCGATTCAGCTTCCATAAGGATTATAATTTTAAAAGATGTAGGTCTATATGTTCCAAATTCGTTTACACCTGATGGAGATGAATACAATCATACTTTTTATCCGATATTAACGGAAGGATTTAAAAAAGATTCATATCACATGTCTATTTTTGATCGTTGGGGAGAGATTGTTTTTGAAACATATGATCCGAGTTTTGGTTGGAATGGTACTTATAAAAATGGTATTCAATGTCAAATAGGAACATATACCTGGGTGATTGAAGTCATAGAATTACAATCAGCTGTAAATAGGAAATTTAATGGTCATGTGAATTTAATAAGGTAGAATAATATCCTAAAAAACCTTAGTTTAAAATTGAATAATGTATGATGAAACCTTGCTATAGTCTATAAACTGCTAAATACGAAATAAAGAAAACCTAGTGTTGCAGATTTTTAAGCGCTTCCTTATCATGTTTGTGTTTAAATAGCATGGCGAACAACACTGCGACAACCAAGCAATATCCCGCGAAGGCAATCCAGGTGAAATGCCAGTTGGTGGAACCATCACCATTAGTGAAGTATTGATCAATGATCCAACTACTGACAATGGTTCCGAAGTAAGCACCGAATCCGTTTGTCATCATGATGAATAATCCTTGTGCGCTCGAACGCATGCTAGAGTCTGTAGTAGTTTCGATGTACATGGATCCCGAGATCAAGAAAAAATCGAAGGCCATTCCATAAACGATGCATGACAATACGATGAACACGCTTCCCATTGGTACCATGCCGAACGCGAAAAACCCGTAACGCAATACCCAAGCAAAAAGAGCAAATAACATCACGTTTTTCATTCCGAAGCGCTTCAAGAAAAACGGAATCGTTAAGATGAATACTGTTTCAGATACTTGAGAAATAGAATAAATAATTGTGGAGTATTTTTCTACCACAGATCCTTTTTCAAAGCTACTTAGGAAGGCATCGCCGTACATATTGGACAATTGCAAGGCTGCTCCAAGTAACATGGAGAACAAAAAGAATAATGCCATTTGGTAATTCCCAAACAAGCGAAAAGCATCGAGGCCGAGTTGGGAAATCAATGATTTTTTCTCGTTATTTTTTGGCTGTGGCATACAAGCAGGTAAGGTAAAAGCATAAATTCCGAGTAAAATCGCGGTCGATCCTGCAATGACAAATTGCATGTAATTATCCTTGCTTCCGGATAAATTCGTAATCCACATCGCTGCAATAAATCCTATGGTTCCCCATACACGAATGGAGGGAAAGTCCTTCACAACATTGCCATTAATCATGTTTAATATGCGGTAGGAAACGGAATTTGATAGTGAAATGGTGGGCATGTAACAAATCATACCAGCGAAAATTACCCAATACAGCAAATCGTATTCGGGCATGTGAGCGAAGAATGGAACGTTTTCTTGAATGAAACTTAAGTTTGGAATGAGCAATAAAATACTTCCGTAACAAATGTGCAATAATCCATAAAGGCGTTCGGCTCGCATCCATTTGTCCGCTATTATTCCAATGATGGAAGGCATTAAAATGGAGGACAGCGCCAAGGTGGAGAAAATCGCACCAAATTGACCGAAGGTCCACCCTTTACCAACGGTACAATAGGTTCCAATGGTTGTTAACCAAGCTCCCCAGACAAAGAACTGTAAGAAGCTCATCGCTGTTAATTTGTACTTGATCGTGGAGATATTAATCGCGTCGTTTGATTTCATCACGTATTTTTGAGGCAAGTTCATAATCTTCATTCAAAATAGCTTCTTTCAACTGTTCTTGAAGATTTTCTATTTCTAAATCTTCTATTTCATCATCTTCCATTTCAGCATCAAAATCTAATTCTTCTGATATTTCATCTGAGGGATTTTCAGTTCCTGCAACATCATCTAAAATACTTACGAAAGTATAAAGCGGTGAATTAAAGCGAACACCTATTGCTATTGCATCTGAAGTTCGAGAATCGATTTCAGTAATTTGATTGTCTTTTTCGCAGATAATTTTAGAATAAAAAACACCTTCTTGAAACTTATAAATTACTATTTCACGGACATTAACACCATATGAAGTGCAAAAAGTCTTAATTAAATCATGAGTTAAAGGTCGATTTGGAACCATTTTTTCCAATTCTACAGCAATTGCTTGTGCTTCAAAGCCTCCGATAACGATTGGAAGTTTGCGGTTTCCACCAACTTCAGACAAGGTCAAAACATATGATCCTGATTGGGTTTGACTGTAGGCAATTCCTGAAATATCTAATTTAACCTTTTTCATAAAAACTAAATGGTAAGCTAATTAGTAATTAATTTTGGGATTCTTTGAATTTATTTATTGCAGCTGTTAGCTTTGGAATAACATCAAAAGCATCACCAATAACCCCATAATCTGCAGCTTTAAAAAATGGCGCTTCGGAATCAGTATTTATAACGACAATAACTTTAGAGCCATTTACGCCAGCAAGATGTTGAATTGCACCAGATATTCCAATGGCAATATATAAATTTGGTCTAATTGCAACGCCTGTTTGTCCAACATGCTCGTGATGTGGACGCCAACCAATATCTGCAACAGGTCGAGAGCAGGCAGTTGCTGCACCCAATGATTTTGCTAAATTTTCAATCATTCCCCAATTTTCTGGGCCTTTTAATCCTCTACCTGCAGAAACAACAAGCTCAGCCTCTGGTAAGAGAATTTCGCCCTCGGGCTTCTTTGTGGAAATTACTTTTATAGCTGCCGCTCCACCCAAACCATTTGTTTCCTCAACAGGACAATTAGCACCTGTTTTTTCAGGTTGAATGCTATTTGGCAAGAGCGAAATTATTTTAATAGCTGAGGAAACTTTCACGTTACCTATTGCCTTACCTGAGAAAACATTTACTTTAACAGCTCCATCGGCATCTGGAATTGAAATCGCGCCTGCAATTAAACCTGCATTCAAACGAACAGACAATCTTGGAGCAACTGCTTTTCCAATTAAGTCATGAGAAAAAATAACAGTATTTGCTACTATATTTTGTGCAACGGAAGCAATTAGTCGCGTTAATTGCTGTGGATCTTCCCCATCAACCATTCGATCTACTAAAATTTTTATAGCTCCATATTCTCCTAAGGAAGTTAAACTTTCAGAACTAGCTTTTCCATTTGTTAATACCACAACCTCATTTCCGAGTTTTTTGGCATAAGTAACAGTTTCTAATGCTGCCTTAGAAAGCCCGTTTGATGAATTTACGTATACTAAAATCATTTTTTCTTTTTTAAAATATTAAATAACTTTTGCTTCATTGTGTAATAATTCGACCAACTCATCCATATTCATCGGATCAATTAATTTAACGGCAGATTTTGAATTCGGAACAGAATAGGAAACAAAACTTGTTAATTCATCCGCAGTAACTGGAGGCAATACTGTTAGGGGTTTTGTTCTTGCAGCCATAATTCCTCGCATATTTGGAATTCGTTGTTCTGCCATTCCCTTAGCACAAGATACAACAGCAGGCATTGCTACCTCAACAACTTGAAGACCACCAATAATCTCTCTTTCTAAAGAAAGAGACGTACCTTTAATATCTAATTTAGAAGCTTGTGAAATTAATGGAATATCAAGAATTTCAGCAATCATCCCAGCAACCTGAGAGCCATTGTAATTTATTGTTTCTTTTCCAGTAAGAATTAAATCAAAAGCATTTGTTTTAGCATAATTAGCAATTTGTACCGCTGTAAAGTATGCATCTTT
>JBILAB010000038.1:0-13881 GCA_044354455.1 Crocinitomicaceae bacterium
GGATTTCCACCAGGAACAATTATGCAATCATAGCCATTTTGCGCGCAGAATGACTTTAAATTTCCACCACTTGTTATTCCAATAATTGAACAACCCAATGCATGTGCAGCATTTATACTCATGGTTGTTTCTTCTGTGTTTCCTGAATACGATGAACCTATAACCAAGGTATTTTTGTTTGCAAATGCAGGTAAAGTGTATTCATTGCTCAAGCTTACGGGAATTTTTATTTCCTCTTGTATCCAATTTGCAACAATTTTTGCACCGATACCTGAGCCGCCTAAACCACAAATAATAATATTGTGAATTTCATTTTTTGGTGTGCGAATAGTACTTGATTGTGCAATAGCAATAGCATCATGGATATTTTGTGGGAACGCTTCAATTAATGATTTCATTTCTTATTTATTTTTTTATTTGATTTATAAAGGAATATTCCCATGCTTCTTTTTGGGCATCGTCTCTGCTTTATTTTCTAACATTTTGAATCCGATAAGCAATTTATTTCTTGTTTCAGTAGGGAAAATTACCTCATCAACAATTCCCCGCTCAGCTGCACGATAAGGATTTGCAAATAAATCTCCATATTCTGCTTCTTTTTCCAATAATTTCGCTTGAGAATCGGCAGCATCTGCAATTTCACGCTTAAATATAATCTCCGCTGCACCCTTTGCTCCCATTACTGCAATTTCTGCACTTGGCCACGCAAAAACAAGATCAGCACCGATACTTTTGGAGTTCATAACACAATAAGCTCCTCCGTATGCTTTTCTCGTAATAACCGTAATTCTTGGGACAGTCGCTTCGGAAAAAGCATATAATAATTTTGCCCCATGTGTAATAATTCCTCGCCATTCTTGATCAGTTCCAGGCAAAAATCCAGGAACATCTTCAAAAACAAGTAAGGGAATATTAAAAGAATCGCAAAATCGGACAAATCGGGCTCCTTTTCGTGAAGCGTCGATATCCAAAACACCTGCCATAGCTGAAGGTTGATTCGCTACAACACCAATTGTTCTTCCTTCTAAGCGAGAGAATCCCACCACAATATTTTTAGCAAAATCTTTTTGAACCTCCCGAAAACTTGTATCATCAACAATGCAATCAATGAGCTTTCTAACATCATAAGGAACACTTATATTCTCAGGAAGAATTTTTTCTATTTGGGTTAATTTACTTTTAGAAAATTTAAATACCGAGGTTTTTGGTGCTAATTCGTAGGCATTTTGTGGAAAATAAGTTATTAAATCGCGCACATTTTTTAAGCATTCCACATCATTTGCCGCAGTAAAATGATTAACCCCTGATTTTTCAGCATGGGTTTTTGCTCCACCTAAATCTTCCGATGTCACCTCTTCATGGGTAACCGTTTTAACAACATTTGGACCGGTTACAAACATATAGGAGGTTTCCTCCACCATAAAAATAAAATCTGTCAATGCCGGAGAATAAACCGCGCCACCAGCTGAAGGGCCCATAATTACTGAGATTTGCGGTATTACTCCCGAAGCTCTTGTATTACGGAAAAAGATATCAGCATAACCGGCTAAGGAAACAACTCCTTCTTGAATACGCGCTCCACCAGAATCATTTAAACCAATAAATGGCGCACCATTCTTCATCGCTAAATCCATTATACGGCAAATTTTGGCAGCGTGTGTTTCGGAAAGAGAACCTCCCAATACTGTGAAATCTTGCGAAAAAACATAAACTAACCGACCGTGTATAGTTCCAAATCCTGTGATTACACCATCTCCCGGAATTCGTTGATTTTCTAAGCCAAAGGTTGCTGCTCTGTGTTCAACAAAAGCACCTATTTCTTGAAAAGAGTCTTCGTCTAACAACAAGGTAATACGTTCAGATGCTGTTAACTTTCCTTGTTGGTGTTGTTTTTCAATACGTAACTTTCCCCCTCCAAGTTTTGCCTCTTCTCGTCTTTTTGTTAATTCTTGGTTTTTATCCATGATTTCTATGTGCTACAAAAATAAGCTAAAATGATGTAATTTAAGCTAATCAAGACCTTATGTTTTAGAGTTGGATAACCTAATTTTAAAAGGATAAAAGACCAAAACAGAAATAAAGAGAAAAAATACGAAGATCATTATTGATTCCTTAAGGGGAGTAAAAAACTGTAACCCCAAGAAAAAAGAAAAAAAAGATATTCTAAAAAAACTTACATGCCTATTTTTTACAAGGTTGTTAAGCTGCTTACTTCCAACAAGACCTGTTTTTAAATCTTGTTTCATGCGCAACCATTCTCCTAAAATTAGTAATGGAAGTAGAATATAACCCTGTTCAATTCCCATATCACTATAATGAATAAAATTTGAAATTTCTTTTTGGAAATGTATGTCTGGAATAAGCACTTTTAAGAAAAAATGAATTATAAATAGTTCCGCGAATAAAAGAATGGAACTCTTAACAATAATTTTTATTTTTTCTGCCTGATTCAATTCAGTCAATTTCAAGCGCCATGGCAAAAATATCGTTCTTGCAACTTGATCTAGAATAAAAAAAAGCAAGATAAAATAGAAGTTCCAATTCCAGAAAAAATACCCCATTAAAGGAAAAGCTACGTCTCCAAGTAGGGCATTTATCTTTTCAGCTGGCTTCACCTCTTTTTCTTAAGAATTGCAACTCGCTCTAGACTAAGAGCATATTCTGGATTGTATTTTAATACTTTGGCATATGAAAACAGGGCATTTGTTATGTCTTTTTTATCTTCATAAATTAATCCAATGTTGTGATACGACTCAATGTGCTTGTTATTAATTTCCAAAGTCTTATCATAGTAGAATAAGGCGCTATCTAATTCATTTTCATAAAATTGTTTGATATACCCAATTTGGAAGTAGGCCACATAATACAAACTATCTAGGCGTATCATTTTTCGATATAAGCCTTTTGCTTCTGCATCTTTACCAAACAATTGCTTGGCATAAGCCAATGAATAAATAACATCTGTATTTTTTGGTTGTAATTGATAAGCTGTTGTATAATATTCTATACACAGTGGATCTTGTTTCCATTCGTAGAGTGCACCTAACATAATATAGCCTTGATAAAACTCAGGGTCTTGCTGAACTGCTGTCTCGTAAGAGGATACTGCCAATTTAAAATTCCCTAAAAGTCTATAAATACTTCCTTTTAAAATATATGCATCTCGAAATCTAGAATTTATTTTTAGTGCTTTGTTGATGAATTTAAATGCAGAATCATAGTCCTCAAGAATACAATAAACATTGGCTAAACCGACTAAAGCTTTTGGATTTTTAGTGTCCTTTTTGATGATAATAAGATAATTTCTTTGGGCATTAAAAATATCCGCAACTAATCTATTTGATTTATTAATAAGTGCTTCAGCATATAACAAGCGACAATCTAAACGAGTGCTATCCATTCGGAATGCTTTTGCACCATCTGCCATGGCAGAAGCATAGTCCATTTTTGAAATTGCTTGATTTCCATGACGGATAATTAACTCAAGACTATCAGGATAGCGAACTAAGAGACTATCCAAACTCAAGTTGCTGTCGTTCTTACTATTTTTCCCTTTATCCGCGCAAGATTGAAGCGTTAATAATAAGAATACCAAAAAATAGATTATGAAATTCATGTTACAAAAATAATGATTTTGAATTGGTTTAAATGTTCTGTAAATTTGCAGAAATTAAATATTCATATGATTTATAGAGTTTTTCTTCTCTTTTGTTTATTTTTATTGAATGCATCTCGCGTATTTTCGCAAGGTTGCTCACAGTGTAAACTCCTTGCAGAACAAGGCAGTCAAGCAGATGAAAGCTCTTTTGGTTCCAATATCAATTTTGGTATTCTTTATTTAATGATAATTCCTTATTTGCTTCTTTTATTTTTATTTAGAAAGCAAATTATTGACTTCGCAAAGAATTTGTTTTTTAAACCCAGCTAGATTTTTTTTAGAATCGAGCTGTTACTCCAGCCATCACTTGTATAGGTTGAACAGGGTAATTGTACCATCTATAATATTGTTGGGATGCTAAATTATTAATTTGCAAAAAGGCACTTACTCTCGTATTATAACGGTATTCAATGCCTAAATTTATATCCACAATAGTGCCTAAAGATTTAGCATACTGCCCATTTTCTTCTACTATAGATTCACCTTGACCATAAACCTTCGCTTTTCTTCCTGTTTCTATTTTTGCGCTTAAATTCACTAAGAATTTATCGTAAAGATTATAGGAGCCGCGAAGAAGAAACTGAAATTGCGGTAAATTCCATGCAAAAGCTTCGTTTTTTGCTTGGTAGAAAAAAAACCGGCCGATTAAATCAATTTTAAATTTTTCATTCTCTTGATATGAACCTGAAGCTTCAAGTTTGGTTATATTAATTGTGTCATAAATTACATTGAATTTATTGAAGGAAGAAAATAAAGTATCGGAAATATATAATGCTTTATTTAAAATTCTAGCGGAACTTCCGTTGATATTAAAACTTAATTTACTACTCAAAGTGCCTTTAAAACCTGCGTATATCTCATGAGGATTATGTTCGTTTTGAATAGTAAGATTTGAAATTAAATAGGGGTTTTCCGAAGAAAAATTACGCAGTGAGTTTTGTTTTAATCCACCTCGAATTCCAATAAAAGGTATAAAAATATCGTTAAATAATGAATATTTTATTTCAACCTGAGGATATACATAAACCTTTGTCTTTTTTTGAATATCAACGCTTAAGGCAAGGCCGACTTCAACCTTAAATTTATTTTGGAATAATTGTGTTAAAATACCAGGTTGGAAATCTATTATCGTATTATTTGTTACCAAACCAGAATCACTTAGATTCAACGTTGAGTCTGCAATGCCATAACGATAAGCATTGCGACGCAAACCTAAATGTAAATAAAATGTCTCGCTTTTATAGTTGTACCAACCTTTAGAATTTATATAAAATTGGTTTTCCTTAGCCCTCCAATCAGAAAGTGAATCAATAATTGGTTTTTGTGTACTGAGGAAATTAAACCCTGTTGTTATTTTATAATTTAAAATAGATGTATCCCCTCTATTTCCAATAAATTCAAAGTCTGAACCAAGATTTTGATAACGTTGCGCAATTGTTTTAGCATCAGATACAGTAGAATCTGGAAGACCATAAAAATGAAAGCCATCATTCAAATAATGAAGCTTTGCTCCAAGATTAAATGAAGATTGATTAATTTTTCCAAAAAGTGAAATCTCAGTTCGATCAAAGTGCCCGTTTGGAAATGAAATATCTCCGCGTTTAATATTGCTGAATGAACTTAGGTGTCTTATATGTGCTCCATAATGATAAATGCGTGATCGGGTAGAATTATAATACAACTCGCCAAGTGGCATTAATTTAGATCCAAAAGCGATTTTAGAATAGAAAGGATAGAGTTGTTTTATTTTCTCTGTTGTTTCTACAGTTGCTTGAGGTATTGTATCTAAAAATATTTTAGTGGCTTGTTGAAAAATTAATAGTGGATAAGCTGTAACCGCCGCTGCCTTAACGGTGTCAATAATCCTTGGAAATTCTAAAATGCGGGAGGAAGGTTCAATTTCTCTTTTTCCTTTTCCATCAACAATAACGTCTGGTGGCTGGGAAAAACCTATACCAAACAACAATATAAATCCGGCAAATAAAAATAATTTTAACATTTTATTCTTCGTTTATTTCAATTTTTTTAACACTTTCTTCCGGTTGTTCAATAATCACTGGATTTTTTAATTGCATAAGTTCACTGAATAAATTGTTCGCTTCAGATAAAACGCCATCATTTTGTTCGGGATAAAATTCTAAAACAGATTTAAGTGTTTGCTCAGATTGAAAAAGCTCATTGTTTATTATCATAATTCTTGCTTGTAAAATTAAACCTTTTGCAACCCAGTAATTATAACTTGGTTTCATTTTAAGTAAGGACTTTATTTCAATATCTGCTTGCTCGTATTTTACTTGCTTAAAATATATTTCCGCTAAGGTAAATTTAGCTTCTGAACCGATTGCTGTAGTAGTATTTTTTACTACCCATTCTAGTGGAGAAAAAGCTTCCTCAAAGTTCCCTAAACGATAATTTGATATTCCACTAGAATACATTCCTTCAATTTTGAGTTGAGTTGTAATTCCGCCAGATTCTAAAACAAATTTGGAATACTCAATTGCTTTAGCAAAATCATCAATTAAAAATGCACAACGCATTAGCCCAAGTTTTGCAGAGAAAACAGTTGTAGGTTTTGACGCAACCTGTTCTAATTTCTCATAAAATTTATATGATAATTCATAGCTTTTATTTGAATAATAATAGGCTGCTGTTCGTAATGCGGCAGATTCTGAATACACATTTGTAGGAGTTTCTAAGAACTTTTCAAAATATATTAGTGCATTTAAGGTGTCTTTTGTTTTATATAAACTATTGCCTAAAAAGTAGTAGGTTTCGTTTACAAATCGTCCATCTGGGAATTTGGAAAGATAAGACTGAAATTTCGCAATAGCTTCTGTATAGGCACTGTCAGCATAGCTTTGAAATGCGGGATTATAAAAAAGATTTTCTTTTTCATCTTTAGAAATATTAGCACAAGGATAGCGATCTGCTATTTCAGCTGCCTTCTCAGGAGTTTTTTGTGCTGCGTAAACATCAACTAAGCCCTTTACAGCTTTTTCACAAATATCTCTCACTTTTTCAAATTCATCGAGAATTTTAATGTATTCCAACTCCGCCTGTTCATAGTCCGTTTTTTTATAGTATAAATCTGCAATCCCTATCCTAGAATCTATTATATTAATTGCTTTAGGATATTCGGAAACATACGATTGGAATAAAGCCAGAGCCTGATCATATTCTGCTATAGAAACAAAACATCTTGCCAATTCATAAGTGCCGTTCATTCTGTATTTTGAGGAAGGATAATCTTTTAATAATTCTTTAAGAGCACTAATTTTCTGATCTAATTCCCCATTATAACCGTATGATTTTGCCAAATAGAATAATGCTTTATCATTTAAATCAGTATTCAACTTTAATGCCTCATTATAATACTGAATTGCTAAAATATTGTTATCCTGATTTAGATAATAACAATCTGCAATTCTAAAACAAGCATCTATTTTTTTTTCTTTGTTTTGGGGATTTGATTGTAGGTATATTCGAAAAGAGTTGATGGCATCTTTTATTTTTTCTTGCTCTAAATAGGCATAACCAATATTATAATAAGCATCTATTTTTTGTGGTAATGCATTAGACCCCGGTGAACCGAAAAACAAGCGATAAGTACTTATTGCAGCATCTAAATTATTCATCCTTAAATCTATATCAGCCATCCAGTAAATTGATAAGGCTAGCATTTCTGGGTCAATTGGGTAGCGACTAACTAACTCAAAAGCTTTTTTCGAATTAACCCAATCCTCTTTTTGAAAAAGTTCTACCCCATAGTTAAATGCGACTGTTTGATAAACAGAGTTTAATTGATTGTCTTTAGAAGGTAATTTATCTAAAGATTCAAGCGCCTTTGAAAAATTACTCGTATTTGTGTAAACATTTACTAAATACTGAAAGACGTCTTTAGTTCTTAATGAATTTGGATATTTATTTAAATAATCTTCAAAAGCACGAACTGACTCATCATATGGGTTAATGTCGACTTTAAATGAAATAACCGCAAAATTATACAAAGCATCCTCTTTTATCTCTTCAAGGATAGACATTTCAGAAGCGCGTTCAAAAGCACTACGCGCAGGAAGTAGTTTCCCCAAAGCTAGATAGGATTCTCCTATTTGATACATCGCCACTTGCGCTAAACTATCATTAGAACTTGTTACTTTATCAAATTGCTTGATTGCCTTTTCATAGTTTTTAGATTTATAATAACAATATGCTAATTCATAAAAGTCATCTCTTGTTGGTCGGGATTTTTGATTAAAATTTTCAAGATATGGTATTGCAGAAGCATAGTTACTCATATGATAATGTGCGCTTCCAATTAGATGATTAACATCCGATTCATTGTCAATAAAAGTACAATTAGCAAGTGTAGGTGCAAAATCAATTACTTCTTGATAGCGCTCTTGCTTATAATAAATTTGTGCTATATAATAGGGAACAACCCCACAAAAAGTTGCATCTAATCTTAATTTTTCGAACCCTTCTAAAGCAATCTGAAGAGAAGAAGAAAGGTAGTTTAGATAGGAGAAAAAGTATAAGCTCGGAGTTGCGTACTGTGATTTCCCATCTTTCGCATCCCGAAATGCCAAAATAGCAACTTGATTATTGCCATTTTGTAAGGCAGAATACCCCCATTTAAATAAAAATTCTTCGTGTAGTTTTTTTTCAAGTTCTTTTATGGGTACTTTTTCAAACCAAATTTGTGAATTCTCAAAATCTTCTTTTTGAAAAAAATACTTGCCCACCCTGAAACCAATAGTGTGTTTATAAATATTATCAGGGTATTTTTTATTGAAGGATTCTAAAAGAGCTATTGCATCATTGTTATACAATTCTAAGGCAGAAAGTCCTTCGTAATAGAAAGCCTTAACAATTAATGGATCATTTTCGTTTCTGCTAGAATTAATAAATTCTCTAAATTCTTCGCGTGCTGCACTAAATTGAGCTTTTTGAAAAAGTTCTTCAGCTCGATAATACTGAGTATAACTACTTGTATATTTATCAGTTTTTTGAGATAAAATCGCAAAAGGAATAATTATAAGTAAAACAAATATATATTTCGACATCGTTGGTAAAATTACAAAGTAGCTTGCAGTAAGAAATTTTGCTGTTTCAAAAGTTTTAAACTTGCCTTTGTTAAGATAAAAATGCCTTGTTGTTTTTAGCTTCGGCATGTTTTATCAAATTTGTAAAAAAAACGCTGTGTCAAATGTAATATCTCTTGTTAATACTCAAATTTATCAACAAAAAAAACTAATATTGGCTAATGTTTCCCTTGAATTACATGAAACAGAATTTGCCTATCTTATCGGAAAAACAGGAATCGGAAAAAGTAGTCTATTAAAATTGCTTTACGGAGAACTCTCGATGACAGAAGGTGAAGGTTCAGTAGTAGGTTACAATCTCAGAACATTGAGTAAAAAAGAAATCCCTTTTCTTCGTAGAAAAATTGGTATTGTCTTTCAAGATTTCCAACTTTTAATGGATAGAACGGTAATTCAAAACCTCTATTTTGTTTTACGAGCCATAGGATGGAAAGATAAAGAATTGATTCATAAACGCGCATTAAGTTGTCTGCAACTAGTAGGAATTGAAAAAAAAGCAAAAGAATACGCTAATGTTTTATCAATTGGTGAGCAACAAAGAGTTGCTATAGCAAGGGCTCTTCTGAATTCCCCAAAATTAATTTTAGCTGATGAACCAACTGGGAATTTAGATCCCGAAACCTCAGAAGAAATTATGCACTTGTTAATTGCTGTTGCTAAAGAAGAAAAAACTGCCATTTTAATGGCAACGCATGATATGCAAATGGTAAAAAAATTTCCAGGAAGAATTATTCAAGTTGAAGATGGAGGAATAAAAGAGCTTTCTTAATTCCCCATTTCTCCAACTAAAGAACTATTCAATTGAATTTTTACCTCATCTGCTGATAAATTCTGCCCATATAAATATTGCAGTTTTGTTAATGCTGCCTCTGTTGTTAAATCATTCGCAGAAATAACGCCAACTTTTTGGAAGAACGCACTTGTTTGGTATGCGCCATGTTTGACAGATCCGGAACTACATTGCGTGACATTTAAAACCAATCCACCATTTGAAATATAATCAGAAATAAGTGCTTGTAAAATAGAATTGCTTGGAGCATTCCCTGTGCCATAAGTTTCTATTACTACAGCTTTTGTATTGTTAATATTAAATAAATCTTTGTATAACTCAAAAGGAATTCCTGGAAATAATTTTATTAATGCAATTTGATTTGAAAAAGAACTTTGAACAGTTAAGGCACTTTTTTTGGTTCTAAAAAGTCGATCTTTAAGGTATTCAATATTCACACCTGCAACTGCTAAACTAGGATAATTAGGCGATTCAAACGCTTCAAATTGGTTTGCAGAAATTTTTGAGCAACGATTACCTCTGTAAAGTGAGTATTCAAAATATACAGCAACTTCTTGTACTATTGCTTCGCCAGTTTTCTCGTCAAAAGCTGCTGCAATTTCAATTGCAGTTATCAAATTCTCTTTCCCGTCTGTCCGTATTGTTCCTATTGGTAATTGTGAACCCGTGAAAATAATTGGTTTTTTTAAGCCCTGAAGCATAAAACTTAAGGCGGAAGAAGTAAAAGCCATTGTATCGGAACCATGAAGCACTACAAATCCATCATAAACTTCATAGTTTTCAATAATAATTTGAGCTAAGTTCTTCCAATGTTCTTGCGTTATTTCAGATGAATCTATCGGCTTAGGGAAACTAATGCTTTTTAAGTTAATATTTAGGCGTGCTAGTTCAGGAATATGATCATAGACATATGCAAAATCGAAACTACGTAATTCTCCACTTTGTGGATCTTTAATCATGCCAATGGTGCCACCTGTATAAATTAATAAAATAGTGCGCATAGTTAGTTGCTTTTAAATTTTTCAAGTTGAAATAGTTCTATTGCATTTTGAGAAGTGACTTCTGCAATTATAGCGTCTGAAAGATTGTAAATCCCTGAGATTTTTTCAATAATGTATGATAAATAGGCGCTTTCATTTCGCTTTCCTCTAAAAGGGGCAGGTGAAAGATAAGGGGCATCTGTTTCTACAACGAGGTGTTTCAACTCTACAGAATTTAAGACTTCTGTTAAGCCAGAATTTTTATACGTAATTACTCCACCTATTCCTAACTTAAATCCGCCGTAATCTAAAATTTTAGTTGCCTGCTCTTTGCTTCCTGTGAAACAATGGAAAACTCCTTTTAGAAATTCATCATTTTCTTCGTCAAGAATTTCAAAAATCTCGTCAAATGCATCTCGAGCATGAATGGCTATTGGCAATTTTAATTTTTTAGCCCAAGAAATTTGTGTTTGAAAAACTATTTTTTGTGCTTCAATAAATGTTTTATCCCAAAATAAGTCCATTCCAATTTCACCTACTGCACAATATTTACTTGGATTTTTAAATAAGTGAGTTTCTATTATTTTTAGTTCTTCCCTCCAATTTTCTTTCACATAAGAAGGATGTAAACCCATCATTGGAATTGTATTTTTTTGCTCCTTCATCAGTTTTTCCATGAGAGGAATACTTTCACTATTAATATTTGGGAGTAAAAAATAATGTACGCCTGCAGCTGCAGCACGAATAAAAACTTCTGTTTGATCCTCAGAAAATTCCTCTGCATAAAGATGTGCGTGGGTGTCAATTATCATGCTCTAAAATTAATTTATTTTTCAGAAAGAAACAGCTCCCATTTCCAAGCATCAATAACGGCATCATTTATAGATAGTTTTGATTTCCATCCTAACAGATTTGAAGCTTTATCACAATTTGCAAAAATCTCTACAACATCACCTTCCCGTTTCGGACCAAATGACCAATTTAATTTACACTTTGATACTTCTTCAAAACAGGAAATTATTTCTAAAACGCTTGTGCCTTTTCCCGTTCCAATGTTTACAGCTTCAATACAACCTTTTTTATGGTCTGCTAAAAAAGCAAGCGCTTTAACATGTGCCTCTGCTAAATCCATAACATGAATATAGTCTCTTATACAAGTGCCATCTCGCGTGGGATAATCATTTCCGAAGACAGTTAAAAAATCCTGCTTGCCTACAGCAGTTTGTGTAACAAATGGCAGTAAATTACTTGGTTTCCCAAGAGGAAATTCTCCAATAAATGAGCTTTTATGGGCTCCAACTGGATTAAAATAGCGCAAATTAATTAAACATAATTCAGGATGTGCAAGAAAAGTATCTTCCATTATTTGCTCGCCAATCCATTTTGTATAACCATAAGGCGAAGAAGGAAGGTTTTTTGGACTGTCCTCCGACACCTCTTTTAGCTCCTTAGGTTCACCATACACAGTACAAGACGATGAAAAAACAAGGTTTTTTATGCCAAACTCAAGCATTTTATTAAGTACATTGATTAACCCAGAAAGATTGTTTTGGTAGTATTTTAATGGATTTTGAACTGATTCTCCAACGGCTTTATAGGCTGCAAAATGAATAATTCCCACAAAAGAATATTTTTGGAAAATTGCACGAAGGGCATTGTCATCACATACATCTACCTCAATAATTTCAGGAAGAAAACCAAGAATTTTAGTCAAGCCATCCAGCACAATACGATTAGCATTTCTGAAATCATCTAAAATTATGGGGGTATAACCATTTTCTACTAGCGCCACAACTGTATGAGATCCAATGTAACCAGCTCCACCCGTGACTAAAACATATTTTGACATATTCAAAGGTAAAAATTATTTTACAGCTGCATTAATTTCCTTCAGGGTGCAGGCACTAACTCTAAATCTATTTGGCGTTTTCGAGGATTTACTTGCTGAACCAACACTTGAACTTTATCTCCAAAATTGTATTCTTTCTTTGTTTTTGCTCCGACGATCCTAAACTTTTCCATATCAAAATAAAAGCGATCTCCGGGGATATCTAGCATTGCGACCATTCCTTCACAGTGATTTTCATCCATTCGAACAAACATTCCGTGTTCTGCAATTCCGGAAATTGTTCCTGAAAAAACTTCTCCAATATGATCTAAAACAAATAGAGTTTGGAAATACTTTGTTGATTCTCTTTCTGCTTCAGATGCCTTGCGCTCATTTTTAGAAATCTTTTTGCAAATTTCACTTAAATCATTTCCGTAACGGTGTTTTTGATCCGTTAATTCTTCTTGTAAAATGCGATGAACAACTAAATCTGCATAACGTCGAATTGGCGAAGTAAAATGAGAATAATATTGAAAAGCTAAGCCATAATGGCCAATGTTTACCGTATCATAAGCAGCTTTTGCCATGGAGCGAATTGCCATGGTTTGAATTAGTGAATATTCATTTTTGAAACGGACATCTTCAAATAATGCATTTAAATTTTGTGCGATTTTAGCGGGATTTTGTAAATCTAATTTGTATCCAAATTTCTCGATAAACACAGCAAATAATTGAATTTTTGCAGGATCCGGAACATCGTGCACACGGTAGATCATTGGAAATAAATCCTTGGCTTTTTTGGGTTTAGAAAGATAGGTTGCAACATGGCGATTTGCTAAAAGCATAAATTCTTCAACCAACTTGTGAGCGTCTTTTGAGGTTTTTATAAGTACTTCGTTTGGATTTCCTTTCTCGTCTAATTTAAAGCGCATTTCTTCGGATTCAATACTTAAAGCTCCTTGTTTCAATCGTGCTTTTCGCAAAATTTTCGCGATTTTATCAATTATTAAAATTTCTTCCTTAAAATCACCATCTTTTCCCTCAATAATTTCTTGTGCCTCTTCATAGGTAAAGCGCCGATCCGAATGAATAGCTGTTTTACCGAACCATTCAGCAAAAACTTTTCCAGAAGCGTCAATCTCAAAAACAGAGGAGAAAGTATATTTGTCTTCGTTCGGACGCAAAGAACAGGCAACATTTGAAAGTTGCTCTGGTAGCATCGGAACAACTCGGTCAACTAAGTAAACTGAATTTGAACGCCGCAACGCCTCTGTGTCCATCGCTGAACCTGGTCTAACATAGTGGCTTACATCTGCAATATGAACACCGATTTCAAAATGACCATTGTCCAATTTTCGAAATGAAATTGCATCATCAAAATCACGCGCATCTAAAGGATCAATTGTAAAAGTGGTAATAGCTCTAAAATCTCTGCGACTTTCTATCTCTTTAGAATCTAAGTTTATTGGTACAAATTCAGCTTCGTTTATTACTGCTTGCGGGAAAATAGGATCAATGCCTTG
>JBILAB010000181.1:0-3735 GCA_044354455.1 Crocinitomicaceae bacterium
CACGTTTAACTACAAAAGTTAATTCTGATGGAACAATTGGCTTCCAAACAAGCACAAAATTAGCGGAAGATTCAAGCGCAATTAAAACTGCCTACTACGGATTTTTTGAAAGTGTTGCAGTAGGATTTAAATTTGGAAAAAACACGCTTGGAGATTATGTATCGCAGTTCAAATTTTTATTTACTAAAAAAGGGGCATCATCAATTGGTGGTTTTGCGGCAATTGGAAACATGTTTCCTCCTGTATGGGATTGGCAACTTTTTTGGTTAAACACCGCCTTACTCTCAATTATTTTAGCGTTTATGAATATTTTACCCATACCAGCTTTGGATGGAGGGCACGTTGTGTTTTTAATTTATGAGATAATTACAGGGAAAGAGGCGCCTGCAAAAGTATTGGAAGTTGCTCAATATATCGGCATCATTCTTCTTTTGGGATTAATGGTGTATGCGAATGGCAATGATCTTATACGTTGGTTATTTTAGGCATGGATAAACCTTCTTTATAACCCAAACAATTTTTCTAATTATATTTACAAGTACTAATTCGTGTAAATAATATGCAAGTTTATCAAAATTACGTTCTTGGAAAGTGGCAAAATGGAGAAGGAATTGAAACCCACTTATTTCATGCAATAACAGGAAAGGAAATTGGAAGTGTTTCGAGCGCGGGAATTGATTTCTCAGCAGTATTAGACTACGGACGAATTCATGGAGGCCGAGCGCTTCGTAAAATGACTTTCCAAGAAAGAGGTAGAATGCTGAAAGCTTTAGCGCTTTATCTTTTGGAAAAGAAAGAACAGTATTATGCCCTTAGTGCATATACAGGCGCTACAAAAATAGATTCTTGGATTGATATTGAAGGAGGAATCGGCAACTTATTTGCTAACGCATCTTTGAGAAAACAATTTCCCGATTTACCTTACTATGTTGACGGATCAGCCGTTCCCTTATCAAAAAACGGAACATTTATTGGACATCACATCATGGTTCCGAAAGAAGGTGTAGCTGTACATATCAATGCTTTTAACTTCCCTATTTGGGGAATGCTTGAAAAGATCGCTGTAAATCTGATGGCGGGAGTTCCAGCGGTAGTTAAACCTTCTGAATACACAAGCTTTCTTACAGAAGTTGTTGTCCGAGATATTATTGCTTCCAAAATTCTCCCGGAAGGAGCGCTTCAATTATTAGTAGGTTTAGGAAGAGGAATTATCGACCATGTTGATTGCAGAGACACTGTTACATTTACAGGAAGTGCTGCAACGGGAATTTTACTCAAAGCTCATCCTCAGATTATTTCCCAAAGCGTTTCATTTAATTTAGAGGCAGATTCTTTGAATGCAACAGTTTTAGGTTTGCACGCAAAACCAGGAACAGCTGAATTTGATTTATTTATCAAAGAAACCGTTAAGGAAATTACAGTAAAGGCAGGCCAAAAATGTACTGCTATAAGACGAATTATTGTTCCTGAAGATTTTATTGATGAGGTACAAAAAGGAATTTCTTCGCGTCTGGAAAGCACAAAGATTGGCGACCCAAGTATTGAAGGCGTTCGTATGGGAGCGCTTGCAACACGCTTGCAAGTTGAAAGAGTTCGTGCGAGTGTTGAAACACTTTCTAAGTCACAGGAGATAGTTTTCGGTGATCTAGACAATTTTGAGGTTCATGGTGCAGACAAAAATAGTGGTGCGTTCTTTTCTCCTATTTTATTCTTGAACAAAGATCCTTTTAATAATAAAGAGTGCCACGAGATTGAAGCATTTGGTCCAGTTTCCACAATTATGCCCTACAAAACGCTTGATGATGCTATTTCTCTTGCGAAAATGGGTAAAGGTTCTTTGGTTTCTTCGATTGTTACACCAAATGACAAAGAAGCTAGGGATTATGTTATCGGCGCAGCAAATATGCATGGACGTATATTAATTGTAAATGAAGCGTGTGCGAAAGAAAGTACAGGTCATGGCTCACCAATGCCACTGTTGACACATGGTGGACCAGGTCGCGCTGGAGGTGGTGAAGAAATGGGCGGAAAGCGCGGCGTTTTACATTATCTACAACGAACAGCTATTCAGGGTCACCCAACAACAATTAGTGCTATAACAGAGCAATTCCAATTTGGCGCGGCAATGCCCGAAGCAAATCCACATGTTTTTCGGAAGCATTTTGAAGAATTAATAGTAGGAGAAACGGTATACACACAAAAACACACTGTAACTGAAGCAGATATCGTAAATTTTGCAAATGTTTCTGGAGATAATTTTTATGCTCACATGGACGCTACTTCTTTAGAAGGAACAATTTTTGAGCAGCGCGTTGCCCATGGCTATTTTATCTTATCTAAAGCTGCAGGTTTATTTGTCGATCCTAAAAAAGGCCCGGTACTTTTAAACTACGGAATCGAAGAGGCACGTTTTACAAAGCCTGTTTATCCCGGAGCAACTATTGGCGTGCGATTTACAGTAAAAGAAAAAATAGATCAGGAAAAGCGCTCGGAAGATGACATTCCAAAGGGAATTGTTAAATTTCTTGTGGATGTTTTTGATGAAACAGGAGATACCGTGGCTTTGGCTACTATTTTAACAATGGTTAAGAAATTATAAACACTTAATTTATTGCATAAAAAAAATGGCCGGAATTTCTTCCGACCATTCGTGGCTTTAAAGCCCCTTTTTATTTTAAAACCTAAAGATTTTTTATTTAATTACAACGTTTTTAGTTGTTATTGCTCCATTAGATGTAACCGTTACAATGTAACTTCCTTTTGCTACATTCTCTGTAGAAAAAGAAACCACTTGCTCGCCACTTGCATTTGCAATTTCTCTTAAAGAAATAACACGTCCTTGAATATCCATAAGTGAAATACTGTAATCTGTATTTTCTCCTTCAAAAGAAATATTTACTAAATCAGAAGCAGGGTTTGGATAAACATTAAATGAAGTTTCAGTTAATGCTTCAATTGAAGCCGTTCCAATGTTGATATTGTCAACATAAATATTATTTCCGTAGTCAGAAGTTGCTTTAAATTTAAATAACGCATTATTTGCAGATACAAAATTAGCAATATTTACATATTCAACTCTCCAATTCGCAGCAACGGGTGTAAATGCAGTAGTAACATATGTTCCTCCAGCATTAGATAATTGCGCTCCAGCTTTTGAATATATATTTGTCCAAGTTTGTCCACAGTTTGTAGATACTTCAACATCTAACACATCAGCGTAAGCAGCAGCATATTCTCTGTGTGCTACAGCAAAAGAAAGAGAAGGATTCGAAATGGAAGATAAGTTTACAGGAGCAAGGTAAACCTCTCCAACTGATCCAGCAGGGAAAGTGTAGGCATCATACTTTATAGATCCTGAGCTTGCAGTTGATCTCACCCAATTATTGCTTTGAGGAGATGTTACAAAATAGTTAGCATAAGGAAATGCCGAACTCATAAAATCTTGATAAAAGTTACTTGTGATTGGAGTTACTGAAATTGTAGCAAATGATGTAGTAAACTGACCCATAGGAGTTGTACTTCCGCTTCCATTAATATTTGTTAGATAAACACTTAAGGTATGCGCACCAGAAGTTGTTGTTGTTGTGGGAATTGTAAAATTTGAAGTACTTCCTACAGTTAAATTACCGTTAAAAGGTGCAGTTTGTACTGTTCCGTTGTCTATTTTGTAATTTACTGTTGCAGAAGTTATCGTGTTTGCACCATTGTTGTTTAATACAGCAACAGCTCCAGTCA
>JBILAB010000039.1:0-13769 GCA_044354455.1 Crocinitomicaceae bacterium
CCATCTGTACTAAATCCTGAAAGGTAACCGCTTCCGTTTTGAAGCCTGAAACCCTCCAAATTATATCCTGTTACTAAACCACTTGAACTTGTGATACCATTAATAGTTGTATTCCCACCAATATTGGCGTTGCCGCTAATATTGGTATTACCATTAATATCCGCAGCTCCATTAAATATCGCTTTTTGATCTGCTCCAAGTATTAATGTGTTTTGACCAGCTGCACCTAAAACAAGTGCATTTGATTCTTCTGCTCTTAAAACAACACTGTTACCATTGTTAAATTGGAGTAATCCCGCTCTTGTAGTACCATCTGCACTATATCCTGAAAGGTAACCGTTTCCGTTTTGAAGCCTGAAACCTTCCATACTAAATCCTGTAATTAAACCATTTGAACTTGTGATACCATTAATAGTTGTATTCCCACCAATATTGGCGTTGCCGCTAATATTAGTGTTACCATTAATATCCGCAGCTCCACTAAATGTCGCTTTTTGATCTGCTCCAAGTACTAATGTATTTTGACCAGCTGAACCTAAAATAAGTTGATTTGATTGTTCTGCTCTTAACATTACATTATTACCGCTATTGAATTGTAAGAAACCTGTGAATATGCTTTCATCTGAATTGTAACCACTGATATAACCTGAATTATTTTTTAATCGAAAAGCTTCACCGTATGTTGATTTAACCAAACCTGTTAATTCTCCTCCAGTTAAAGGTAAATAAATACCATTTACATCAGATGCCTGAAGATATGTGTTTCCATCAACAGAACCATCAGCTTTTAAAAATTGTGATGCTGTCCCGCCTAATTTTGTGAATTGATTCGCTGTGATAACCCCATTAGATCCTAAGGTAATTATAGAATTTCCTCCCTTATTAGCATCTGTAATTTGAAGACCACTTGAAAAACGCATTGTTCCGAATCCATCGTTTAAGTCAACAAAATCACCATCATCTGATAAAACCAATCCTTGTCCAGTTATACCCGCAGCGTTAACCGTTGTGTTACCACTTACAGAAATATTTGTTCCATCATTTGTTAAAACACTATTTGCAACCCAATCAGTTCCATCATGTCTCAATGTTTGGTTGTTTGTCCCACTAACTAGTGGCCCAACAGGACCTTGAATACCCTGATCCCCTTGCGGTCCAGTTGCACCATCATTTCCGTTGGCTCCTGCTATTCCTTGTGGGCCTTGAGGGCCTGTCGCTCCTGTTTCACCTTGAATTCCTTGGTTTCCTTGCGGTCCAGTTGCACCAACTGCTCCATTTGCACCTGTTAATCCTATTGGACCTTGTGCTCCAACTGCTCCTGTTAATCCTGTAGGGCCTTGAGATCCTGTTGCTCCAACTGCGCCTGTTAATCCTATCAGTCCTTGTGCTCCTGCTGGGCCTTGTACTCCTTGCTGTCCAGTTGCACCCGTTAAACCTTGTGGGCCTTGAGGTCCTTGTTCTCCTTGCGGGCCAGTTGCACCCGTTAAACCTTGTGGGCCTGTTGGTCCAGCTACTCCGTCTAAACCATTTGTTCCATTTGTTCCTGCTGGACCAGGTGTCCCATTTAAACTAAACAAAGCATATGGAACACTCATTAATTCGTTTGTTCCTGTTATGCTGTAGTTTGTGCCTCCTGAAGGGTCGGTTTCAGTTTTTATAAAATAAGGTCCGTTTCCCCAATTGATTCCTGTAAAAGTTCCTACAATAACAGTTCCAGTTCCTATTTCTAAACTTACCAAACCATTGACGTTTGTGCTTGCATTTTGTGTTTCAGTATAAACAGCAGTTCCTGTTGCTGTGCCTTGCAAAATACTTATTTGCATACCTACTGATGAAGAAGAGACAAGAGCACCACTGGTATTTCTAATAACTGCCTGATAACTCATTTTTTGAGGTGCTTGAGCGAAAATTGATGAGCTGATTAGCAAATGTGCTAATGCAATGATTAGAAGATGTGCTGATTTGTTAATGATTTTTTTCATAGTTTAAAGTTTTGTCGTTAATACTATTTTTAGTTTTTGATTATTTTAAAAGTTTGAATTTTTTTATTCTCTTGTAATACATTTATAAAATAAGCGCCACGAGCTAAAGTACTCATTGCTAATTGGGTGTCTTGAGTTATTATTTGTTCATTAAGCACTAATTTTCCTTGTTCATCTAAAAGGTTATAACTTAAAGCTTCGTTGTTGTAATCCTCTACTTTAAGGGTTAAAAAATCACTTGTAGGATTTGGAAAAACACTCAATGAAATGTTTAATGCTGTTTCTTTGATTCCAACAGAATAGATTTCATAGGCTTGCTCCACTCCTTGTGCTACAGAACCTGTGGTACCTGTGCTAGTAGTATAAACTATTTGCCCTACCGAATAAGCTACAGAACCTCCTGTGCCTGAAGCGTCTCCACCTGTGGCAGAAAGAACTTGGTGGCTTGTTTGCGCATTCATTGAAAAAGAAAACAAAAAAGCAAGAAATACAAAAAGTGTATTGTTTTTCATAAGGTTTTATTAAATTATTAATTTTGCACAAAAATAAAATATTTTTTTCTTAACGAGTGTACCATTTAAAAGATAACTTAATTTAGATTTTATGTTAATATGAAATTAAAAAAAAATCAGATTAAAAAAAATGCATTACCTCTCATAAAATGAACGAAGTATCAGATCTTGATTTGTTAAAAGAGAAGGTGAAAACTTTTGAAGAAATTAGTTGAAATTACATTCACAAGCCTAAAGATCTAAGCTTCCTTAGCTTCCTCCCATTTTCCAACTACTGTTGTCACAATGGAGTTACCTAAGACATTTGTAGCACTTCTAAACATATCACAAAAATAATCAATTGGTAAAATTAAAGCTAAACCTTCAGGCTCAACAGTATAAACCCAGCAAAAAAAAAATCACTGTTTTTTTTTTATTCCTTTATCACTTTAAAAGTCTGATTCAAATGCTCTCCCAAACTAAATAAATAAATTCCTCCCGATAAATCACCAATTTCTATGATGGTCAACTCAGAAGTTATTTCACCTTTAAAAATTATTTTACCTGTATAATTATACACCACATAAGCTGAGCCTAAAAGTTTTATATCTGCTCTTAAATTGATTGATTTTTGGGCGGGATTTGGGAAAATAGTAAATTCTTTATTACAGCTAATATTATTTATTCCAACACTACCACAACCTTCGGAGGTGAGTAAGCTTGCTCTTGGTGCAGTAATGACCGTTGCTCTCATTCGATCTTTCTGCCCCTGTGTGAATCTGTTTACTAAAGGGCAATAAGCCATATAATTATATCTACTATTGTCCCACACACCTGCTGACGTACATGGATTAACGGTACCGCAATCGCCTTGTTTGTGAGGCGGCGTATCACACACATAATCTCCATTTACCTGACAATCAATATCTACGGGACATGAAACATTCCCGCCATCACCATTGAAGGTATGATAAAGAAAAAAACCGTGACCAATTTCATGAGGTAATGTCCCACTGTTACTTGTCATAGAAGTCGATACAATAACCAATCCATCATAAAGTCCACCGACGGGATACGATGCATATCCAACAAATGAACCATTACATATTTCGCTAACTACCCAAATATTATAATAGTCAGATACAGGCCATCTACTTAAGTCTTTTATTGCAGTTTCAACTGCTCCGCTACATGTATTTCCAGTAGGTGTGATGCCATTTGTTGAATAATTTGGAACACTTGAACTATTTACCCTGTTAATGCCATTCGTTGAATTACCGTTTGGGTCTTTACTAGCAAGGCAAAATTCCATTTCTACATCAGCCCCTAAACCATTTACATTTCTAAATCGGTTATTAAGTCCTATAATAGCTTGTTGTATTTGAATATCCGAAATATTGGAACCTGTACCAATCGACTCGCCTAAATGAAGAACATGAACAACAACGGGGATGGTGTAAATGGTAGATTTTGATTTACTATGTTCGTGATTTTGAATACTCGCTTCAACTTGTGATTCAAGCAAATGTATTTGCTTCCGATAAACAGAATCGG
Source organism: Crocinitomicaceae bacterium (assembly GCA_044354455.1). Taxonomy (GTDB): domain Bacteria; phylum Bacteroidota; class Bacteroidia; order Flavobacteriales_D; family Crocinitomicaceae; genus UBA952. The sequence continues at coordinate 4,028 of JBILAB010000039.1, forward strand.
TTTGCATGAGGTTATTATGAATGTAATCAGTTGCACATTCAGTACTTTGTCCCATGCCTTGAAGTTGAAAAAGGAAAAGGAAAATTAGTATCGAAAAAAATTTTAAATATTTTTTCATTTGAGGAAGAATGTTTGTTATACAAGATTAGAGAAAAAAGTTGATTTTTTAGACTCCTAATCAATTTATTAGATGCTTGAGAGAGAAATTGCTTATTTCTCCTGAAAATGAAGATGAATTTATTATAATGCTCAATTCAAAAATAAGACAGGGAAAAGTTTAACTATGAACTAATTAATCCCTTATTAAAGTGATAAATCCTGTTCTTTCATCTCCCTCAGATTTTAGAATATATGTATAGACCCCAGGCACTAAATTTTGTCCTAACTCATCTTTTCCCTTAAATGGGTTTTCATCAGATTTCATCGTGTAAACAAGATTACCCCAACGATTGACAATTAAAAATTCATATGAATAGCAATTTTCAAATAAAGGATCTAAAACAATTTCATCGTTTATACCATCTCCATTAGGAGTGATGACATTCGGAATTTCTAAGTCCAAAAGTTCAATACTTGGAATAATAAAAAATTGGAAGGGGAAATCAAAAGTGCAACCATTGTTTCCTGTGAGCGTTAAATTTGCACTGTAGTTTCCACTGGATGGAAAAGTTTGACTAAAATTTACTTGACTTGTAGAAGCAACACCTGGGAAATCCCAAAGAATTTCTGAAAGATTAAAATTACCCAAACTTAAATTAGATTGAATATTTACTTGCTGTCCACAAACTGGAGTGATAAGCGGATTTGCAGTTGGTTCGTCTTGAAGTAATATTAAAATTGTTACTGAATCAGCACAACCATTTGAACTCTCTAGAACATATGAAACAGTATAAGAACCAACGGCATTATATACGTGAACAGGATTCAATGGAAAAAAAGTATCTACATCACCGTCTCCGTAATAAATTGTTTCAGCAAGGGATTCTCCAATAGCTGGATTACCTTGCCAGCCATTATTAAGTGAAAATTCTATTTCGGAACCATTGCACAAATCATCGTAGTCAATTGAAGCCAAAGGAAAAGGATTGAAAGTTATTATAATTGTATCTGAATTAATACAACCATTATTACTTATGGCATTTAAAATATATATTTCCTGAGTTGAAGGTGTATTTAATGCCGTAAAATTGTTAATATTTTGTGTTGAACCAATTACCTGCATTGAATTCATGTTTAACCAAGTAATTGAATTAATTGGATCTCCATTTGCTTGTTGAATAAGCGATGTTAAATCTATTGAATTACCACAAACTTCTGTTGGGCTGGTAATAGTACTATTTGGAGGGTCAAAAACTTGGATCGTTTGTGTAGTAGTATCTGAAAAGCAATTATCTATAAATGCCATTAGATTTACTGTAATACTATTTGCTGTTATTGGAGAATTAAAATACAGCGTATCGTTCTGAGATAAAATTGCTCCAACTTCATCTAACCAAATACAAGTAAAGGGGTTAGTAACATTGCTCCAAATCTCTCCATTTGAATTGGAACACCAAGGACCATCATTAAAAATTGTCGGGGCTTGAGGTACTGGAATTATCGAAATTTGAATCGTATCAGGTAAAAGGATACACTCTCCTGGCAATTGACCAAAAACATAGTAACTTCCAGCATCAGCTAATTGTGCGTTATCAATGTTAACATTAGATCCTGTCTCACTAAAATTATTTGGGCCAAGCCAATTATAAGTGGCTCCAGGAAGTGTGTTGGACGTAAGATTAATTGTAGATCCCTCGCAATAAGATTCGTCTGAGGACTGAATTTCATACTTTAATGAGGCGAAATCACTAAAATAACCAAATCGACAGCCAGAACTTGCTCCACCATGAATTAAACCCATGTGAAATTTAAAAGTTGGGTTTTCTATTCTTGCACCTTGTTGAACAATTACAGTTGATGACATATTCAACTGAGCATACTTCCAAGTATTAGAAGTTCCAGGCACAAAATTAAAATTAGATCCTAAAATCACTCCAGATGCTCCATTATAAGTAAAATTATTTTCTCCACCCGAGGGAACTAATATATTTAACGCAAAAAATTCATTCGTAGATCGAGTAAAGGGAACAACATTTGATCCAGTGCAAACCAATGGAGGTAATATTGCTTCGCCAACTTCACAGCCAAAACCAGATTGATGAAGAACATAAACCGAGTCAGAAGAAACAATATATGCTGTTGGATTTGAAAGGGTATGAACATAGGTTTGACTCGCATTTATTGTCCCAACGTTCACACCATCAATTGATAGCGATGTGCCATTAGATGTTGCTAAAATATAAACTTTGTCAGGACCATTTAAATACCCCTTTAAAGCAATGTATTCAGTTCCTAAAATAGAAATTGGTATAAGCTGATCGCCCTGCAAATCAGCACAACCACCATAAGGAGTTCCGTTTGCAGAATCATCATGTAAAGTAATTGCAATTTTCTTATTGGAAACAACGGAACTACCTCCTAAATGTAAACCAGCTGCAGTACTAATTGCTTCGGCAAAATAGGTCTGTCCTATATTTAAATTAATTGTAAATGGAACACCTGCAACATGTCCAACTATATTTTGTGTTGGGATAATTGTCACTGAAGTGTTGTTTTCTGTCGCAACAATATTAAATCCAGACCGAGCATATGATGCATTATCTAAAAAATTCTGAAAAGGGGTAAGAAAAGCTGTACCAAGAGAATTTTTTCCCTTTAAAGAAAATATATCTGGATTACAATTGCATGTTGGAGTCACTTCATAGTATGCAGTTATTGAGGAGGATGCGGTAATTTTAAAACCGAAATTAAGTATCGAATTGGCAGGTTTATTCTCTATAATATCAATCCAATTAGTTAAATCTAAAGTATAAGCACTATTTGCTGCAAGGTTTATAATTTGAATTGGAAATGCTGCGTTTGCTGGTTGAGAAACTGTAATTATGGAGGGAGTTGTAAGGGTAGCAAATCGGAATACAATTGGTCGGTCGCCATGACTTTGAGCAACCTCTGGTGCCACAAACCAAAATGTTGTGTCTAATTGTGCACTTAGATTATTTGTCAAAAATAAAAAAAATAAAAAGAAGATAATATTCTTCATTACTGACTATGAAATTTAATAAGTTTTAAAAATAAAATTAATGATAATAATCCAAATTATTGGGTATTAAAATTTAAAGCGTTGAATTGTCATAAATAAATGATGATTTAATGAGATAATTGAAATAAAAAAAACCTAAATATTATAAGTATTTACTAATTTCACGGCAGAATATTATTGAGGCATGAAAATTTCATACAACTGGCTTAAAAACTACATTTCTACGGATAAAACACCCGAAGAAATTGGTCGTATTTTAACAGATACCGGCCTTGAAGTTGAAAGTATTGAGAAAATAGAAGCCGTAAAAGGCGGATTAGATGGAGTTATAATTGGGCAAGTTGTTTCGTGTGAGCAACATCCAGACGCCGATAAATTAAAATTAACACTCGTTGATATTGGCAGTGAGAAATTGCAAATAGTCTGCGGTGCTTCAAATGTCGGAAAAGGACAAAAAGTCGTTGTGGCAACTGTTGGCTGTACACTCTACCCCAATCCAGATGAACCTTTTAAAATTAAAGCGGCAAAAATTAGAGGGGTTGATTCCTTTGGAATGCTTTGCGCGGAAGATGAACTTGGACTGGGCATTTCTCATGCTGGTATTCTAGTTGTTCCTGATGATATCGCAATCGGAACGAAAGCAGCAAAATATTTTGATTTAGAAGATGATTTTATTTTTGAAATTGGACTTACTCCTAATCGAGCTGATGCAATGGGACATATTGGTGTTGCTCGAGATTTAATAGCTTATTTGAACTTTCACGAGCAGAAAAAACTCGAAATTCAGTGGCCTGAAGTAAAAAAATTAAAAACTGCTACTGAAAGTCATAAAATAGCAATTGAAATTGAAGAAAAAACACTTTGTAGTGCTTACTGCGGAATTTCTCTTTCAAATATTAAAATTGCACCTTCACCTGAATGGTTGCAGAAAAAACTGCGTGCTATTGGACTAAACCCCATAAATAATGTTGTGGACGCCACAAACTTTGTGATGCGGGAATTAGGCACACCTATTCATGCTTTCGACACAGCGTTTTTGAATGGAAAAATAAGTGTTAAAAAAGCAGCAAAAGGACAAAATTTTAAAACCTTAGACGGAATCGAACGAAAATTATCTGGCGAAGAATTAATGATTTCTAATGGAAAAGAAAATTTATGTATTGCAGGAGTTTTAGGTGGAGCTCATTCAAGTGTAAGTGAAGAAACAACAAGTATTTTCTTAGAGTCTGCAGTTTTTGATGCTGTTTCAGTTCGTAAAACTGCCCGAGCACATTCTTTAAATACCGATGCAAGTTTCCGTTTTGAAAGAGGTGTTGATCCTGAATTAACACTTTATGCTTTGAGAAGAACAGCTGGGATTATTCAAGAAATTGCTGGTGGAGAAATTGCAATGAATGAGTTTTCTTGGAATTCTGGAGCTTATAAATCTAAGGAAATCAGTATTGATTTAAGTAGAATTAACAGTTTAATTGGTTTTGAAATTCCCAAAAAAAGTCACTTGGAAATTTTAAAAGATTTAGATTTTACAATTCTGAAGGACAATGAAAACCTACTAGAAATCAGTATTCCAGGATACAGAATTGATGTAACAAGAGAAGCAGATGTTACAGAAGAAATTCTTCGGATTTTTGGTTTTAATCAAATTCCAATTCCAGAAAAATGGAATTTAGCACTGAGTAATGAGTCACATAATAAAACCGATAAAATTCAAGGAGCAATTTCTGAAACTATAGTTTCAAAGGGTTTTAACGAGGTAATGAATAATTCATTAACGAAAAGTGCCTACATTGAAAAATTCGGAGGTGAAAGCTTTAAAGCGGGACACAACGTTACAATGCTGAATCCCTTGAGTCAAGATTTAAATGTTATGCGTCAAACTTTGCTGTTTGGAGTTCTTGAAAATATGCAACGAAATCAGAATCGGCAAAGTCCAAACTTAAAATTCTTTGAATTTGGAAAGACCTATTTTAAATTCCCAGCAGAATACAAGGAGAAACAAGAATTGATTCTCTGTATTACTGGCGAAAAATACAGTGAGCGATGGAACAGCGACAAAGCTTTGGTTTCTTATTTCACCTTAAAAGGTCTTGTGACAGCTTTGTTTGATCGACTTGGTTTAACTCCACATTTACAAGAAAAAGAATTTCAGAACGACCTGTTTAGTCAAGGGCAAGAACTAGATTTATTTAAAAAAACTATTTGCCGATTGGGTTTTGTTAAAGATGAAATTTTAAGCCATTTCGATATTAAAAACCCTGTTTTTTGCGCTGTATTTGATTGGGATTTAGTGCTTCAAAATATACAAACTGTCAAAACTCAGTTCAAAGAACTTCCAAAGACATTTTCTGTAAGACGAGATTTTTCACTTTTATTAAATAAAAATATACAATTCAAAGAATTGGAAAAGATTGCCAAACTTTCTAATAAAAATATACTGAAATCTGTTGGTCTTTTTGATGTCTACGAAGGTGATAAAATTGAAGAAGGTAAAAAATCTTACGCTTTATCCTTTACTTTTCAAGACGATGAAAAAACCTTAACGGATGAAGAAATTGATAAAGTAATGTCAACAATCAAAGATGATTTTGAAAAAAACTTGGGTGCAGTTTTAAGAAGCTAAGCTTTTACGAAGTTAATACCCCAAAATCCGCAAGTAATCTGCTGCTGTTTGTTCTTCACTAAAAACTTCAGTTTGGATTTTTCCAGTTTCATCTCGTTTGATTAAGATGTGCTTTGGCTCTGGAATTAAACAATGTTTTAGACCTCCAAATCCTCCGAGCGTTTCTTGATAGGCTCCGGTATTAAAAAACCCAATGAATAATTGATGATTCTTATTAAACTTTGGTAAGTAAATCGCATTGGAATGCTGTTCAGAATTGTAGTAATCATCACTATCACAAGTCAAGCCTCCAAGTAAAACACGTTCGTAATCCTCGTTCCAACGATTAATTGGCAGCATAATAAAACGCTGGTTTATCGCCCAAGTGTCTGGTAAATTCGTCATGAATGAACTGTCAATCATGTTCCATTTTTCTCGGTCATTTTGTTGTTTTTGGTGCAAGATACTAAAGAGTGCACCTCCACTCTCTCCAACTGTAAATGAACCAAATTCAGTAAAAATATCAGGTTCAGGAATATCATTATCCGTGCAAACACGTTTTACCTGCGTAAGAATTTCGCGCACCATGTAGGCATAATCGAAATCAAAGGCCAAGGATTTTTTAATTGGGAAACCTCCGCCAATGTTCAAAGAATCCAATTCGGGACACATTTTCTTGAGATCACTATAAATTCGAAGGCATTTTGTAAGTTCATTCCAATAATATGCTGTGTCGTTTATTCCAGTATTAATAAAGAAATGCAGCATTTTTACTCGCACTCTAGGATTTTCCTTGAGAATTTTCTGGTAAAAAGGCACAATTTCACGGTATCGAATTCCGAGTCGTGAGGTATAAAATTCAAATTTTGGCTCTTCCTCTGCCGCAATTCTAATTCCGATGTTTAACTCCTTTGTCGTAGAGTCGATTAAGCGTTGTAACTCATCTGTATTATCAACAACAGGAATAATCTTCAGGTTGTCTTCTTCAATTAATTGAACAACATTTTTAAGATAAGCCTCGGGTTTGTAGCCATTACAAATAACATATTTTCCCTTTTCTAACTTCCCTGAATTATATAAATTCTTAACAATATCAATATCAAAAGCAGAAGAGGTTTCAATGTGGACATCGTTCTTTAATACTTCATCTAAAACGAAAGAAAAATGACTGCTTTTTGTACAATAGGAATAATAGTAATTTCCAGAATACCCCAAGTTATTGATAGCTTCTCGAAACCAACCCTTTGCACGTTGAATATTATTGGAAATTTGTGGTAAATAATTGAATTTTAATGGTGTTCCATATTCGTTGATTAAACGCATCAGATCAATTCCATGAAAGAAAAGTCGGTCTTCCCGTAAATTAAATTCATTTTGAGGGAAATCAAAAGTTTGGTCAATTAAATCAATGTATTTTGTTCTCATTTTTCGTTTTTGGAGCTTTTTTCTCTCCTTATTTCAATTAGCTTACTTTAATAGACTCTTTAATTTTACTAGCGGTCGAGCCACAACAACTTTGTTACACACTATAACGATAGGAATTTCATTATGTTTCGGATAATTTAGCAAAAGAAATAATATTTTAACTAAACTAGCTTTTGGTCTCTAAAATTAGAAGCGTTTTCAGAAGAATCACTCATTTAGGACGAAGAAAGCTCAGTTGCTAGAGCAAAGGACTGAAAATCCTTGTGTCCCTGGTTCGATTCCTGGAGGTACAGCAAAACAGAGTGAGAGTATAGAGCTACCCTTCGACAGGCTCAGGGCTAAAAGCGATAGACTCCACTCTGTTTTTCTTCGCTACCACTTTCATTCTCGATCTTCTATTAGGATCACCTTTTATAACTCCCATTCTGTAACTCCTTTCAAATCCCTAAAAAGGTTCGATAATTAAGACCTTTGGCCACACACACACAAAACAGTACACTTGTACTGGTTTTTTTTATAGCTTTTTCTCCAAAATCGACCGCTTACTCGTTAAGCGAAAAAGAAATTCACTTCGTGGCTGCTTCGTGGTGAAAAATGGTTAATTGCTTACGGCGTGCTGGTGCGCGGTGTTAAAAATCACGCACTGCACGCACATGGCCGTCGTAGAAGCCCTTATTGGTGTCGTTATCTTCACAATCGTTGAAACTGTACTCCAACGCATTGAAGGTATTAGACTCCGTAGAACTCCAATAGTAGTCATTAACAAAACCGCCAATGGCAACTTTGTTATAACACAACTTTCTTAACTCATCTTTACTTGGTAAATACCAATCGCTGTAGCCACCCAATACTAGATCTCCACAAAGGCGTGCTGCTATGCCTGCTGTGTTGCAGCCATTCATGATATCAATGGTGTTTTGATAGCCTGTTCCAATGGCAGTTCCAGCTGCTCCTGAAATTCCTGTGCCATAACATCCCCACTCTGCTCCAGTGGATTGGTCACTCGGTGCTGCAATTAAGCCGTGTTGCACATTTGCATTATATCCAGGGTCGCCAGCTTGCAGAATATAGGCAACTATTCCACCTTGGTAGCTTTGGCCAATATTCAAAAGAACAATATTGGCAGTTAAAAAACTAACTTCATTTCCATAGGCAGTGCCTACACTGTTTTTGGCATAAGCACGAAGATAGTACATGGTGTTAGCTGTTAAGCCCATTTAATGAACTGCTAAACGAGTAAGAGCTTCCATAATTTTGTAAAAAACTATTTGCGAGTGTAGGGTTGGCAGAAGTACTCCAACAAACTCCCTTTGATATTAAAGCGGTGCCACCATCAGAAGTAACCATTCCGCCGCTACTTGCTGAGGTATTATAAATTGATGATACTGCTGTAGTTGTTACAGTTGGTAAAGCAGGAGGACAAGGCCCCCAAGTAGGTACATCGTTGCAAAGACTTAAGGTTAGAGCCTGGTTTCCGGGTAAACTAACACCTGGAGGTATTGATACCCACGCTGTGCCATTCCAATAGTTCATCTCGCCAGCAACTGTTCCTGGAGGGAAATTGCCTGCAGGGCCCTGAGGACCAGGAGTTCCATTTGCACTAAACAAAGAATATGGAACACTAAGTAATTCATTACTGCTGGTAATTGTGTAATTTGTTCCGCCAGATAAATCAGTTTCTGTTTTCACATAGTATGGTCCTGCTGCCCAATCTATACCTGCAAAAGTACCACTGACTGCTGTTCCTATTCCTATTTGAAGACTAACTAAGCCATTGGCATTGGTAGTTGCCGTTTGAGTTTCAGAAAACACCACAGTTCCGGTCGGGGATCCTTGAACCAAGCTAATAAGCATTCCTACAGGAGTGGAAATAAGTAAAGAATCATTGCTATTTCTAATAACTGCTTGGTAACTCATTTTTTGTGGCGCTTGAGCGAAAATTGATGAGCTGATTAAAAAATGTGCTAATGCGATGATTAGCAGATGGACTGATTTGCAAATATTTTTATTCATGGTTTTAGTTTTTAATGATTTAAAACAATATCAAATCTTCTTTTAATTGAATTTACTCACCCAAATTTACCATAATAAACTAAAAGATTTAGCTTTAATAATAAAAGGGTAAAAAAAAAGCCCCTTCATTACTGAAGAGGCTCTTTAAAATCGGCGTCGACTTACTCTCCCACCCTCAAAAGGGCAGTACCATCAGCGCAAACAGGCTTAACTTCTCTGTTCGGAATGGGAAGAGGTGGACCGTGCTGCTATAAACACCCAAAATCGTTGATACCAGGATTTTATAAAAAAAATCATAGTATCACAAAACTTTAGTGATATATCGGACGATTAAAGTAGTATTCAATACTAGAAAAAACAAGTTTGTAAGTCTACGGGTTATTAGTACTACTCGGCTATGACATTACTGTCTTTACACCTATAGCCTATCAACGTGGTCGTCTTCCACGGCCCTTAAAAGAAATCTCATCTTGAGGCGAGTTTCGTGCTTAGATGCTTTCAGCGCTTATCTCATCCATACATAGCTACCCTGCGATGCAGCTGGCGCCACAACAGGTACACCAGAG
>JBILAB010000182.1:0-3709 GCA_044354455.1 Crocinitomicaceae bacterium
TCCAATCCTTCAAGCATTTTTGCTGTTTGCTCTCCGTGAGATCCACTGCCAACATTCAAATTGAAATTAGGAAATGGGATTTCCAATTCTTCAAAAAATATTTGCGACATGTTTTCGTCGTAATGCTGCCCGGTGTGAACAATTACCTCAAGAATTTTATCAGAAAAGTTATTTTTTATTGCACGACTAATAGCAGCAGCTTTTATAATTTGCGGTCTTGCACCAATAACAGTAATGATTTTTTTCATGTTAATTTACAAGTAAGCCTTCATCGGCGAAGCTAAAATAACCATTATCTGTGAAAATGAGGTGATCTAGGAGTTTAAGATCGATGCATTTTCCAAATTCTCTAATAGATTTTGTTAGTGAAATATCAGTTTGACTCGGAGTACATTTTCCGCTTGGATGATTGTGACTGAGAATTATGGCTGTTGCCTTGCATTCTAAAGCATGTCGAAATATAATTTTTCCGTCTGCTACAGTTCCAGTCATACCACCAATTGAAATCTGCTTGGTTTTGATAATATCATTTGCATTATTGAGGTAAATCGCATAAAATTCTTCATGAAATAAATCTGAAAGAAAAGGTTTTAAGTGCTGATAAACAGAATTTGAGTTGCTTACTTTAATTTGTTTTTGCTGTTCAGCACCCTGCCTTCTTCTCCCGAGTTCTAAAGCTGCCAAAATTGAAATTGCTTTTGCTTTGCCGATACCATTAAATTTTAGTAGCTCTGATATTTGTACTTTTGAAAAAAGAGTTAGATTATTTTGAAATTCTGATAAAATTTCTTTTGCTAATGTTACTGCACATTTTTTTCGTGTGCCAGAACCTATTAATATTGCTAACAATTCTGCATCTGAAAGTGCCGTTTTACCTTTTAAAAGTAGTTTTTCTCGTGGCCTATCGTCTTCAGCCCAAAATTTAATTCCATGTTGTTCCATTATTTTAAGATACGAAAAAAAATGAGCTTATAAATTTATTAATTCAAATACTTTATGCAGTTCAAATATTCAAATCACTTTATCTTGCTAAAATGCAGACTATTTTTAGATGAATTGTTTATATTTACAAAATTTGTAAAAATATCATTAAATGAAAAAATCGGAATTTTTCTTAATATTGGTAATCGTTTGTTTGTTTTCATTTTCATCTTTTTCTCAAGCAAAAACCAAGATTTTATCAAATGGTGTAGTGGTGCATAACTCGGTAGGTGTTGAAGGTGTTGTTCTTCAACCCTCAGAAACAACAGAAAGTGTATCAGCAGGAATCGAAACTTGGACATTAGATATTTGTTTGCAATTTTTGGAGCATGTTAAAAGTAAACTTGCAATAGCACCTACCCAAGAAGAAGCGCATAAATATGAATTGAAATTAAAGCAAATTGAAGAACGTATTTTAGTATTAAAATCACAGAAATAATGTTGTATATGAAAACTATTTTCACTCAATATTTCAGCTTATTTTTTATTACGTTAATTAGTTTTTGTTCTATTGCTCAGTTAACTCCCAATGGTAACTCTGGAAGTTCTACAACTGTTTATACCAACGGTGCTTCTAATAATCCAATTTATATTTGGTGTGCCGACGGCTTGTCGAATAATACAGCTTCTTTAACTGCAAATGCTCCAACTGGATCAGGACCTTTTACCTATAGTTGGTTTTTTCATGACCAGTCAAACTTCTCTTGGTCACCATATTTTACTCAAACAGGCACATCTTCAACTATTTCTAATTTACCTAGTGACGGATATCGTGTTCAAATCTATAATGCCGGAGGGAACTTGGTAGCGTGTTATATAGCTTGGGTATGGAACATGAACAGTGATGTGACTGCGAATAATACACCAACAGCTTGTAATGCATCAAATTTAAGTGGTGCCGTGAGTGTTAATGGTGCATTTTCTTACTACAATCCACCTCCACCTGAATCATTGATTAATGCCTCTACTCAGATTACTGTTTGTTTTTCAGCTAATCATACCTATGTTTCCGATCTTGGGTTTTATTTAGTTGGACCAGCAGCATGTGGAAGTCCAAATATTTTGCTTTCACCAAACCCAGGTGCTATAGGACAAGGGCCTATTTGTAATTCGGAAAATAATGTTAATAATCTTTGTTTTACAACTTCGCCTGCTGGAAATTTAAATGTATGTAATCCAGCAACAGCTCCACTTTCTGGTAATTACAGTAGTTATGGGCCATCCAATACGCCCATTAATTGGACTCCATTGAATGGATGTAATGCCGCAGAAGGAGGCTGGAGAGTTCAAATATACGATTGTATTGGAGAAGATGTTGGAGCATTAACTAACGCCTCAATTACATTTTCAAACCTTACTTCAATTTGTGGATCTCCTACATCAATTACTTATAGTTCTGGAGCTATTAACTCTATAATAAACGACAACTCGTGTACTGCGGCATCTGCTTCAATTTTCCAAGTTCCTATAACTCCAAATTTAACTACTCCAATAACAATAAATGCAGCAACTACTTATCTGTGGACAGCTAACCAAACGGTTGTAATACCCAATGCATCCTCAAGTTTAAATACTTCTGTTTTGACTATTCCTAATGGAACAACTAACTTCACATTGACAGCAACAATAAGTTACGGAAGCACTGTATGTGCCAACAATGCTGTAACTACATTTAATAATACCTGTTGTACAGCAACTGCTGATGCAGGAGCCGATTTTAGCCTTTGTACAGGGGCAAATAGTCAGCTTGGTACACAAGAATTGCCTAACATGACGTATTTATGGAGTCCTGCAACAGGATTAAGTGATGCAACAATTGCTCAACCAACTCTAACTTTGATAAACACTGGATCAACTCCTCAGAATACAATTTATACCTTAACAGTAACTAATATTGTTGATGGTGGATGTAATGATGTAGATGACATAATTGTTACCGTAAATCCTAATATTACTCCAATAGGATTAGCGTGTTATGAGACCGCAATATTCAACACTTCAACATGTGTTTGGGATGTTACAGGAGCGCAACCAGTAACACCAACAGTAGCATGTTATGAGACCACAATATTTAACACTACAACATGTGTTTGGGATGTAACAGGGATGCAACCAGTACAACCAACATTAGAATGTTATGAGACCACAATGTTCAATACTACAACATGTGTTTGGGATGTAACAGGAACGCAACCAGTACAACCAACAGTTGCATGTTATGAGACCACAACATTCAATACAACAAGCTGTACTTGGGATGTAACAGGCTCACCACCATCACCACCAACGTTTCTTCCTTTAGGGTCATTCTGTTCAGGAACAACAATTCCTGCACTTCCAACTACTTCAACTAACGGCGTAACGGGGACGTGGTCGCCACCAATAAATAATACAGCAACAACAACTTATACTTTTACTCCATCTACTGGGCAATGTGCTACAAATCAAATAATGAGTATAACGATTGATCCTTCAACAACAACTGGGAGTGTAACTACTTATATCTGTGAAGGAAGTTCCTATACTTGGCCTGCTAATAGTCAAACTTATACTACTGCTCAAAATGGGATTACTTTTGTTACAGGTTGTAATACTGCAACTTTAAATTTGAATCTATTACCTAATGTTATAAATGCAGTTGTTGATACTGCATGTGGTGAATACTTATTTGGCACTAATTTGTTAGATATAAGTGGAATTTATGTAGATACCTTTTTAACAACTAATA
>JBILAB010000183.1:0-3706 GCA_044354455.1 Crocinitomicaceae bacterium
TTCTCTAAACTTAGATTGGATTTCTTGTTTTATGTCAGAATTTTTGAACCCACGAAATTCAGGAACATAAATTAAAGCACAAGAATTTTTTTGAATTTCTGGAAAGGAGCTATGATTTGTGACGATTTTTGACCCTATTTGATCTTCGTGCCATTCTCCTGAAATATCAACAGGACTAAAATAGATCGATATATCCTTCATTTTTATGATTGCATAGATTAAATTTAATCAAAACTACTTATTAAGTATTTATCTAAGTGCTTGTTTAATATAAAGTATTAAAGACTAAATCGTGAATAACTCTATTTCTCAAGAATTGCTTTAATATTTGGACGAAAATAAAGTGAAGATTTTAAAACCTTACCATCTTCGCGGTAAATTGGGTTTCCATTTATGTCTAATTTAGACATGTTAGAGCGTTGAATCTCATTAAAAACCTCAACTATTTTGTGCTGTAAGCCATGTTTTAAAATAGTACCGCAAAGAATGTATAATTGATCTCCTAAAGCATCTGCAACTTCAATAATATCTCCATTTTTTGCAGCTTCAAGGTATTCAGAATTCTCCTCATTCATTAAATTATATCTCAATTCTATGTCTTTTTCAGTTAAATCGATTGTTGGCTGATAATTATTTTTAATCCCAAAAGCATCATGGAAAATTTCAACAGCAGAAATAGTTTCTTTTAATGTCATCGTACTTTATTTTTTATTGCGAATATACTAATCTTTCTATAACGAATAAAGACAGTAATTTTAAATATTTTAATGAAATAGAAATAGTTTTATTAAATTCACAGGCGAATAAACTTGACAATGAAAAAAAAAATACTCCTCTATTTAATTTGTTTTTTTGCATTACAAATTAAAGCTCAAATAATACCTCAAAACGGAACAATAGCTTCAAGTCCTGAATTTATTGCTATAAAAAATGCTAGTGTTTACATACGTCCTGGCTTAAAAATTGAAAAAGCAAGTATTTTAATTTCCAATGGAAAAATCATTGACATAGGAAAAAAGATTGCTATTCCTAAAAACGCAATAGAATATGATTTAGAGGGAAAAACAATTGTTCCGGCTTTTATCGAACTTTATTCTAATATTGGTATGCCGAAAGGAAGCGAACAAAATTATTCCCCACGACCACAAATAGAATCTAGTAAAAAAGGTCCATACTATTGGAACGAAGCAATTCATCCTGAAATTGAAGCGCATAATTTTTTCACTGTTGATTCAAAAGCAAATGAAAATTATTTGAAGTCAGGATTTGGTTTTGCAGTGTCTCATGTTCAAGATGGAATTGTTAGAGGAAGTGGAACTTTGGTTTCTTTGGGTGATGAAAATGGTAGTAAAAATACAATCAGCCTTAAATCAGGAATGTTTTATTCCTTTTCAAGAGGGACTTCTAAGCAAAGTTATCCCTCCTCTCAAATGGGATCTATTGCATTACTTAGACAATCCTTGTATGATTTAAAATTTTATTCAGAAAATGAAAAACACGATCAATCTATCTCATTAGAAAGATGGAAAGCAGACATTGGTTTGCCAAGTTTATTTAAAGTCAATGATAAATGGGAAATTCTTCGCGCAGAGAAAATAGCAAGTGAATTCCAACTGAAAATGAATTACATTGGGTCAGGAAATGAATATGCTGCTTTGAGTTCACTGAAATCAGTAAAAGGAGCACTAATTATTCCTCTTAATTTTCCTGAGGCATATGACGTAAAAGACCCATATATAGCTCGCCAGATTCCATTGAGTGATATGAAACATTGGGAGCTTGCTGCATCTAATCCTTCTTTGCTGAAAAATAATGGGAATACAATATGCTTAACTTATAATGGCTCAAAAACTCCAGACGATTTTTGGAAAAATTTAAGGAAAGCTATAACACGTGGATTAAAAGTTGAAGATGCTATGGGAGCTTTAACAATGGAGCCCGCAAAAATACTGAAGATGGATACTGAAATTGGAAGTTTGGAAATTGGAAAGATCGCTAGTTTTTCGGTTTATAGTTCTGATCCATTTACAAGCGATGCAAGTATACTAGAATCTTGGTTATTGGGTGAGCAAAAAGTACAAAAAAGCATTTCAGAAAACTCAATTATTGGAAAATATACCATGAATATTAATGGAAATAGTTACCGTATAGAAATTTCAGGATCAAATGAAAAACCTGCAGGGAAAGTTGAAACCTTTAAGTCAAAGGATACGATTCAACAAAAAGCACTTATTTTATTAAATGAAAATGATGTTACCATTCAATTTAATTGCGATGACGATGCATACAAAGGCAGCTTCAATCTTCATGGAAAAATAGCAGGAAAAGGAAGTGTTTTAGAAGGTGACGGGACACTTCCCAACGGAAAATGGATTACATGGTCTGCGATTCGAGCTCAAAAAGAAAGTGAAAAAGAAAGAGAAAAAGAAATTGAATTAGACTCAGATAGTATTGCTAAACCTTGGTTACCAAATTTAGCCTACGGAATGGATTCAATTCCAGGATCCCAAAGTATTGCAATTAAAAATGTAACAGTCTGGACAAATGAACAAGAAGGCATTCTTAATAATGCTACAATTTTAATCGAAAACGGAAAAATTAAAAGAGTAGAGATTGATCCTAAAAAAAGCGTTGAACTAGCAAAAGACATGCTGATAATAGATGGAAAAGGAAAGCATTTAACAAGCGGTATAATTGATGAACATTCACATATTGCAATTTCTCGAGGTGTTAATGAGGGAGGGCAAGCTATTACTGCAGAAGTTAGTATCGGAGATGTTGTAAATCCTGATGATATAAATATTTACAGGCAGTTATCTGGCGGTGTCACAGCTGCTCAGTTACTTCACGGCTCTGCAAATCCAATTGGTGGGCAGTCTGCATTGATTAAATTAAAATGGGGGTTTTCACCAGATGAAATGTTAATTAAAGACGCTCCAAAATTTATTAAATGTGCGTTGGGAGAAAATGTAAAACAAGCAAATTGGGGCGATTTTAACACTGTCCGTTTTCCACAATCAAGAATGGGAGTTGAACAAGTTTTTTATGATGGCTTTACACGGGCAAAAGCATACAAAAAGGAATGGGAAGATTATCAAGTTAATCTTGTTAAAAAAGGTGCTTCTACTATTTTTGCGCCAAGAAAAGACTTAGAGTTAGAAGTCTTAAATGAAATTCTCGACAGTAAAAGATTTATCAGTTGTCATTCTTATGTACAGTCAGAAATAAACATGTTAATGCACGTAGCTGATTCTATGGGATTCAAAATAAATACATTTACCCATATTTTAGAAGGTTATAAAGTCGCTGATAAAATGAAAAAGCACGGTGCAGGAGGATCAACATTTTCAGATTGGTGGGCTTATAAATTTGAAGTAAATGACGCTATTCCCTACAATGCAAAATTAATGCAAGACCAAGGACTTGTTGTAGCGATTAATTCCGACGATGCAGAAATGGGAAGACGTTTGAATCAAGAAGCAGCAAAAAGCGTGAAATATGGCGGAATGAGTGAGGAAGAAGCATGGAAAATGGTGACTTTAAATCCTGCAAAATTATTACACCTTGACGATCGAATGGGAAGTGTAAAAATTGGAAAAGACGCAGATTTAGTTTTGTGGACAGGAAATCCATTAAGTATCGAAAGCAAGGTTGAACTTACAATGATAGATGGATTAATTCTCTATAATAGAAACAATAATTTAGC
>JBILAB010000001.1:0-52634 GCA_044354455.1 Crocinitomicaceae bacterium
CCATTAACAAGCCAGGCACAATTTTGTCACAAATTCCCAAGCATAAAACCGCATCAAACATGTTGTGAGAAAGCCCAATTGCAGTAGAAAGTGCTATTACATCTCTGCTAAACAAAGATAATTCCATTCCAGGCTGACCTTGTGTTACTCCATCACACATAGCAGGAACAGCGCCAGCTACTTGAGCCACAGCATTGTGTTTTTGAGCATAAGCTCTGAGTTCAGCAGGATAGTTCTCGTAGGTTTTATGTGCTGAAAGCATGTCATTATAGGCTGTAATGATTCCAATATTTGGAACTTTTTCTTCAGAAAGATTATTTTTATCAGTAGTTCCGCATGCAGCAAAAGCATGTGCAAGATTACCGCAGTGCATCGCTTGTCTAGCAACTCCATCAGAATAGGCAGATTGCATCTGATCAAGATAAATAGCTCGAGTAGCTTTGCTTCGTTCTATTACGCGTTTTGTAACTTCTAAAATTCGTTGATTCATATTTGGTTTATTTCGAATAATAAATCGCTGTTATAGACCCAATAAAATGTGAAATAGGCAACTTATTTTTTGCAGCACTGAAAAGTACTTCTTTTTTATTTTCTCCGGTAAGCATTAAGAAAATATTTTTTGAAGAAAGCAGCAATTTTGGAGTGCAAGTCATTCTTCTTGTGGGATTTGTGGGAGAATTTGTAAAAAAAATATTCTGATCAGAATTCATTGCTTTATTTGAGTCACTGTCGTTTGGAAAAAGAGATGCAGTATGTCCATCTTCACCCATTCCTAAAATGATAACACTTGCGTCATTAAAAATAGTATAACTTTCATTTGTCCTTAATAAATTTAACGCTTCGTTATCGGCACTAAAAATCATTGGAATAAAGGTTGCATTTTTTGCTTCATTAATCAAAAAGCATGTTTTCACTAATTTTTCATTTGAAAAGTCGCTTGAATTTTCCACAAAACGCTCATCAACTAAACCAACGATAACTTTAGACCAATCTAGTTGAGTTGAGCTTAATTTACGATACAATCCACTTGGTGTTCTGCCACCTGAAAGAAGTATTTTTGCTTTTCCAAACTTAATAATATCTTCACTAATTATGAACTTGATATCTTGTAAAAGAGCATCTTCTAACTCTTCTTTTGAAGCATGTAGTCTCATTGATCTCTCCATGATTTTGTAATCCATGAATCGTTTTCCTCTAAAATATCATCACCAGGACCCCATGTCCCTGCTTCGTATAAAACATTATTTTGACCAGTAGATTTCCAACTAGAAGTTATTGACTCAATCCAAGACCAAGCAGCTTGAAGTTCATCTTGTCGCATAAACAACGTTTGATTTCCTCGAATTACGTCAATAATTAGTCGCTCATAAGCTTCTGGAAATCGTTCTTTAAAAGAATCAATGTAATCTAATTTTAGGGCGATGGGTTTGTAGCGATATCCTCCAGGGCCAGGTACTTTTGTCATTTGAACAAGCTCGATTCTTTCTTCTGGTTGCAAGCGAATGATGAGTTTATTATTGTTTAATTTTTCCTTTGAAGGAAAGATATTGTGACGAACTTCCTTGAAATTAATAACGATTTCAGAATAACGCTTTACCATTCTTTTACCAGTTCGGATATAGAAAGGTACATTTTTCCATCTCCAATTATCTACATAAGCTTTTATAGCGACAAAAGTTTCAGTTTTGGATTGGTATTCCTCGATATCCTCCAAGTAGGAATTAACTTGTTTTCCTTTAACACTACCGCGAGTATATTGACCTTTAACGGTGTCGTTAGCAACATTTTTCTTAGAAATAGGGCGCAGAGCTCTCAAGACTTTTAATTTCTCGTTTCTCACTTCATCAGCTTCCAATAAGTGTGGTGGTTCCATGGCTACTAAACAAAGTAGTTGCAGTAAATGATTTTGAACCATATCTAATAGCGCTCCGCTATTATCGTAATAAGCTGCACGTTTTTCAACTCCTAAACTTTCTGAAACTGTAATTTGGATGTTATCAATGTGTTCTGAATCCCATGCTCGTTCAAATAAATTATTTGCAAAACGCAAAACCATTAAATTTTGGACAGTTTCTTTTCCAAGGTAGTGATCTATACGATAAATTTGTTTTTCAGAAAATGCTTTTGTGATTTGAATATTGATTTCATTTGAAGATTCTAAGGAGTATCCCAAAGGTTTTTCTAATACAACTTTGCTATTTTTTTTAATTAAACCAGTCGATTTTAAAGTTTCAGCAATTGGTCCAAAAGCAGAGGAGGGAGTTGAAAAATAAAAAATATTTTGATAAGAAGGGAATTTATTTAAGTAAGCTGCTAATTCTAAATAAGCCGCTTCATTCGCTTCCGCAACTTGAATTAATTGCACTTTTTTTGAAAAAATGGTAATGTCTTTCTCTATAGTGTCTTCTTCTGCACTTTCCTTGAGGAATTTTAGTAGGTTTTCGTTAAAACATGATCCGGAAACATTTTTTCTAGTTACTGCTATAACATTGTAATCTGTCAAAAACTGCCCGTCTTGGTCTCTGTGAAATAATGCAGGATATATTTTGCGCAAGGCTAAGTCGCCATCACCACCAAAAACAACAAGGTTAAAGGGGATGAATTCTTCTGTATGGCGATTTTTTTTTGTCATGTCAATTAAATGAAAAAGATGGTTTAATGTGTCAAAGTTACACTAAGTAATTTATAAATTTAATATAAATTAACTAATTTTAGCAACTTAAAGTTGTTAATTACATCTTAAAATTACATTTAATTTAATTTGCATGATCCGAATTATTTTATTCATTTTATTCATTTTAATTTCACAATATGAATATGCTCAGAATTATGTTTTTGGAGAATTAACAGGAAATCCGTTAAATACTATTGGTTGGAATTTAACAGGAAATACATTTGTTGGGGATACTCCAGGTGATGCTGATGCCTTTAGTGATGAACTTATTTTAACCAATGTTTTACAAACCCAAAGTGGTGGAGTTTTTTTTAATAATCCCATTAATCTTTCAGTTTGTTCAAAATGGACAGTAGAGTTTGATTATCGACTTTGGGGTGGACCAGGTTCTTGCCCATATGGAATTGCAGATGGTCTAGCTTTTTGTTTCATTGATGTTCCACCAGCAGGTTTCGTTAATGGTGGAGGAATAGGTATTCCCCAAACTGCAAATGGTTTGAAAGTCGTTTTAGATACTTACGAAAATGGCTGTGGGACTAACCCAGAGTTGCAAATATTTTCTGGTATAGGATATGATGAATGCGCTCCAGCAATGGTTAAATTAACGAATATCAATGGAAATCTTAATTTCATTAGAAATTCAGCTTATCAGCATGTCAAAATAACTTATATTAATGGTTTAATTAGTCTTTATTTAAATAATACGTTTTATTTATCTGCAACTTTTATAACTAATTTTACAGGTTATATGGGTTTTACTGCTTCAACTGGAGGCGGTTGTGATCAACAATCAATAAAAAATGCAATTATTTTGACTGAGCAGGCAATTTCGGATGCTGGACCAGTTAATGGTTCTACTTGTAGTGATGTTCCTTTGAGTATTGGCGTAACAAATAATCCACTCTATTCTTATTCTTGGTCGCCTGCATTGGGTTTGAGTTCAACTTCTGCTTCTAATCCTACTTTAACATTAACAAATTCAACGAATTCACCAATTACTTATATTTACACTGTTTCTACTACCTTACTTACAAATTTTAGTGCTTGTCCAACAACAGATCAAATTTCTGTTACAATTCACCCAATCCCAACAATGACAAGTCCTGAATTAGGTGTAATTTGCTCAGGAATACCCTTAAATTTTCCTTTAACATCCAATGTTACAAGTGTTAATTATTCCTGGTTAGCAGCGATAAATCCTGATGTTATCGGAGCAAGTACGATATCAGCAATCACAAATCCTACAATAAATAACACACTTATTAATTCCACTTTAATTCCCCAAACTGTTGATTATACTGTTACACCCTCATCAAATCCTGGAGCTTGTCTAGGATTACCACAAACAGTTTCTATTTCTGTAAATCCTATTCCAACTATGACCAGTACTGCTACAGAAGTAATTTGTTCAGGCGAAACCTTAAATTTCTCTCTAACATCAAATCTTCCGAGTTCATATTCCTGGGTAGCCGCTTCTAGCGCTACTATAGTTGGAGAAACAACAACTCCAACTTTAAGTCCCACCATTAATAATACTCTTGTTAATACAACGACGACTAATCAAAATATTATTTATACAATTACACCAACATCAATAGCTGATGCTTGTGTTGGACAAGCACAAGCAGTAACAGTTACAGTTAATGCAAGCCCAATATTAACATGTCCTTTAAACGGAGTTATTTGTTCTGAAACGCAATTAAATTTCCCTTTAACTTCTAATACACCTAGCGCTTTTTCATGGGTAGCTGCTGTTAATACAAATATTAATGGTGCAAGTATAACACCAATTATAAGTTCAATAATTGATAATACACTTATTAATTCTAGTCTTGGTCCGCAAAATATTGTTTACACAATTACATCAACTACACTAGCTGATGCCTGCATTGGTATAGAGCCAGTAACAATTACTGTAAATCCAAAGCCTGTATTATTAATTACCCCTGACCAGGAAATGTGCTCGGGTGATATTGTTCAGATTGATGTTAGTGGTGGAACTATTTATCAATGGGGTATTTCTCCTGTAGTATCAAATTCTAGTTCAAATCAGAACTTGGTTTCTCCGAGTCAAACATCAACTTATGAGGTTATTGGGTTCAATATTTACACTTGCTCTGACACCGTTGAATCTATTGTTACTGTTAATCCTAATCCAATTGCAGATTTTAGTGTAGACCGCACTTTATTGACGAGTGATGATCCTACTATTACAATTACGAATAATAGTAGTGGTGGTGTCTCTAATATCTGGGATTTCGGCGATGACAATCAATTAGAAAATAATTTAAATACGATTGATTATTCGTATCCTTTTTCAGAAGGAGACTATTTAATTGAATTGCTTGTAATTTCTGTTGATGGTTGTTTGGATTCGACAGAGCATTTAATTCAAATTAAAGGCGATGATATCTATTATGTTCCAAATTCTTTTACGCCAGATGGTGATGAATTCAATAATTCTTTCTTGCCGATATTTACAACAGGTTTTGATCCAGCGAATTATGAGTTCACAATTTACAATCGTTGGGGAGAAATTATTTTTGTTTCTAAAAACCATCTAACTGCTTGGGATGGTACTTTTAATAATAAATTATGCAAAGAAGGACTTTATCCTTTTACAATCAAATACAAAAACCCAGATATTGATAGATTTAAAATAATTTCTGGTCACATTAATTTATTGAGATAATAGATCAATAGTTAGCATCCTAGTTCTTGGAGTTGTCTGAAATCTTTATTTTGAAGACTATTTTATAATAAAAAAAACAACAAACAAAATATTAGCGAAATAAAAAAAGGCCAATCTTTTGATTGACCTTAAATGTAGCGAGACCGAGAGTTGAACTCGGGACCTTTGGGTTATGAATCCAATGCTCTAACCAACTGAGCTATCTCGCCATAAATTAGATTTTACTAATATTCGTCTTCGTTAAAGAGAAAATCTTCGCGAGAGGGATAATCTGGCCAAATTTCTTCAATGTTTTCATATAAATCGCCCTCATCCTCTAAATCTTGTAAATTCTCAACAACTTCTAATGGTGATCCTGTTCGAATAGCAAAGTCTATTAATTCTTCTTTTGTTGCCGGCCATGGTGCATCTTCTAAATATGATGCTAATTCAAGTGTCCAATACATATGTAGTTGTTTTGTAAATTTCTATTTCGGCAAAAGTATACTTTATTTTATATATACCAAATAATTAGTTCATTCTTGTTGTTTTTTTTAAAGAAATAATAGATTTAGAGTCTTGGCTTCCATATTTCTTCGACTGCTCCAAAATCTTGAGAGAGTTTCCTGCAAACCGTAAAGAGATAATCACTTAGTCTATTGAGATAACTTAAGACAAACGGGTCAACAAATTCTATATCACTTAATTCAACGACAATTCTTTCAGCTCTTCTGCAAACGCATCGCGCTACGTGGCAAAAAGATACAGCTTGGTGTCCGCCAGGTAAGACAAAAAATCTCATTTCTGGTAATGTAAGATTCATCTCATCAATCCACTTTTCTAAATTAGAAATGTCTTCATCGCAAAGGGAAGGTAATTTCATGCTCGATTTTTCAGGGTCTGCAGCCAAACTGGAACCAATAGTAAATAATCTATCTTGAATTTCTATTAGTTGAATTTTAGTCTTGGAATCGATTTCAAAATCTCTCACAAGTCCAATGAATGAATTGAGTTCATCAATCGTGCCATAGGAATCAATACGTAAAGATTTTTTTGAAATTCTTGTCCCTCCAATTAATCCGGTAATTCCTTTATCTCCTTTTTTAGTATATATTTTCATTGTTTTGAAATCAATTTAAATTATCCAAACTCTTTTCTAAATTTACTGCTTCTTCTCCAATAAGCACTAGAATTTTTTGCAGTACTTCATCAACAATAACATCTGGACATGAAGCTCCAGATGTTACAATTACACGAATTGATTCTTTTTCGGGAAGGAATTCTTTTTTCTTTTTTAGCGCTTGTGTATGAATGTCGTAACTTAATATTTCATTTTTAGAATAGATAGCATCTTGATTACTAATAAAAAAAGTTGTGAACTTGCTTTCTAAAAGTTCAACTAGGTGCGTGGTATTGGAACTATTATGACCTCCAATAACAATTGCTATATCTGCTTCTTTTTCAAGTAAACCATAAGTTGCAGATTGATTGTCATTCGTTGCATAACATAGTGTATCTCTAGTATCAGCAATATGAGATTTAATAGCTTCTCCCCCATATTTTTTTTCCATTACACCGCGTAAATAATCAGTAATCTTTTGGGTTTCTGAAGCAAGCATGGTTGTTTGGTTAATAACACCTATTTTTTCTAAATGAGCCTGAGGATTGAAGCCCTTTGATATTTTATCTTTAAAATATTCAAAAAAAGCAACTTCATTTTTTTTTCCTTCAATAAATTCTGCTAATTCTTTTGTATCGTCCATATTTTCAAGAACAATTACAGGAGCATTTTTTTCGCTGTGAGAAAATGTAGCTCTTGTTTCCTCGTGATTTAGTTTACCATGAACGACAATCGTATGCTCTGTTTCCCCTAATTTTTGAGAGCGATTCCAAACTTTTTCTACAAAGGGGCAAGTTGTGTTGTAGGTTTCAATATTCACACCAATTTTTTTCAAGCGATTTTCTATTTCAAAAGTTGTTCCAAATGCAGGAATAATTACAATGTCTTCTTTTTTTAAGGTGTCAAAAGGAATTAATTGTTTGCCATTTGTATCTTGTAAAAATTGAACTCCATTTGCTATTAAATCTTCATTGACGTTTGGATTATGAATCATCTCGCTAATCAAAAAAATACGTTTGTCAGGATTTTCCTCAATTGCTTTGTAACTTCTTTCAATTGCATTTTCTACACCGTAACAAAATCCAAAATGACGAGCAAAAATAAAGGTCACTTTATTTAAAGTTAATTCTAATGCACTAAAATCTTTTTTTCGAGGGTCTTCTAATTTTCTTTTTGCCTTTACCTTTGAAATAATCGGTGAGCGATAAAAATCAGGAACTTGAAATTGTTTCATTCTTAAATTGTAACGATAAATAGAATTATTTGTTCATTTTAAACAAATTTAATAAAAGGATGTTTCAAATTTAAGGTTAATTGCAACATAATTTAGAATTAAGGGCAAGCTGTTAATAAATAGCTTGACTTTTTATTCCTCTCTTTAATTTCTAATTAATTTTGTTAAAAGATGTATGACGATTCAAGAGCTAATTCAATTTAAATATACTGGAGAACTAGATCAAACAATCTCCTATGTTAATGTTACTATTCAAGCAGTTTCAGTTTTGATTGGCGGCTTATTAATTTGGCGTTTTATGAGCGCTTGGCAACGCAAAAAAAAACTAGAAAGAAGAAGAAATCCTTTCTTTGAGTCAGCTTATTCAAAGCACTGGAGAAAATAAAATTTATGGAGAACGAAAAAAATGTTGTAATTATTGGTGCTGGCTTAGTTGGTTCGCTTTGGGCTGTTTATTTAGCAAAAGCTGGATATAAAGTAACAATCTATGAAAGAAGATCAGATATCAGAAAAGCTGAAATTACAGCTGGTAAATCGATTAATCTTGCGCTTTCAGTTCGTGGCTGGACAGCTTTAGATGCAGTTGGTGTTGGAGATGAAATTAGAAAAATTGCCATACCAATGCATGGAAGGGTAATGCACGATTTAGAAGGAAATTTGACTTATCAACCTTATGGAAAGGAAGGAGAAGCTATTTATTCAGTCTCTAGAGGAAAAGTAAACGCTACAATGATGGACATTGCAGAAAAATATGGTAAAGCAGAAATTCACTACAGCCATGAATGTCAAAATGTTGATTTAAAAAATGGTATTGCGTTCCTAAAAAATTCTATCACTGGAGAAAAATTTGAAGTAAAAGCTGACTTAATCTTTGCTGTTGATGGAGCCTTTTCTGCTGTTCGATACAATGCGATGCAAAAATTAAATCGTTTTAATTACAGTCAAAATTACATTGCTGATGGTTATCGGGAATTGCTTTTGCCTGCAAATGCAGATGGATCTTATAAGTTAGATAAAAATGCTCTTCATATTTGGCCAAGAGGTCGTTTTATGATGATTGCTCTTGCAAATGAAGATGGGTCGTTTACCTGCACTTTGTTTATGCCACATGAGGGCGATAAGTTTGCTTTTGATAAATTAAATTCCCGTGAGGCTGTAAACACATTTTTCAAAACGGTTTTCCCAGATTTCTATGAAATGGTTCCAAACGTTGCAGATGCTTGGGAAGATCATCCCTTATCTAATTTAGCGATTATTCGCTGCTCTCCTTGGACGAATGGAAAAGTTGCGCTTATGGGAGATGCTGCTCATGCTACGGTGCCGTTTTATGGTCAAGGAATGAATGCGGGCTTTGAAGATTGTACAGTACTCTCTAATTTAATGAAGAAACATAAGGAGAACTGGGAAGCGATTTTTGAAGAATATAGTCGCGAACGCAAACCAGATGGAGACGCCCTTCAGGATTTGTCATTGGATAATTATTATGTAATGAGAGATTATGTATCTGACCCTGAATTTTTATTACGCAAGAAAATTGAGGCTAAATTCAGCGAACTGTACCCTAAAAGCTGGCTTCCTCTTTATTCTCAGGTTACATTTAGTAACATTCGGTACAGTGTGGCATATCAACAAGGTAAAAAGCAAAGTGATATAATGGATATAATCATGCAAATACCAAAAATAGAATCTGTATGGGATTCTGATAAAGTAATGAATGAAATGAAAGTTTTAAGCAGAGATTTTAACTTTTAAATTTTAGTTATGAAATGTATTCTAGTTTTATTTTTACTTCCGTTTATTGTTTATTCTCAAGGAGGGTTTAAAAAAGGTGTAAAAGGAGACGATTATCGAGTTGTTACAAAAAATGGGTATCATTTTGCTTTTGGACCTACTTATATGCTTTCTTCAGAAACACTTCATGGATTTTTATCCGAAAACAATGGAGCGCGTGGGGTATACGAGATTAATCCAGATGGAAAATATGGTGTATTTGCAGAATTTGGTTTCTTGCAGTTTCCTAAATGGAAGGGAATTCCTATAAAGTTTCTAAAGAAAAGTAGAATTATGGATTATATGGAGTTTGCTTTTGGTTATCGTGAATTAGCGGGAATTGAAAAAACAACTATTAATGTTCCTGAGGAGAATAGTATTGCTATTTCAACAAGTGAAAATACAGGGTCTTTTAGAAATAGACATGTTTTTTTTCGCACCTCTTTTCATAGCTTAATTTTCGTTGGGAAAAAGAAAATTGACAAAACTAGAAAGTATTTTATTGATCAATCTATTGGCTTAAATTACGACTATAATTTATTTCCGGGAGATACAACTTATCCGAATAATTTTATTTTAAATACCGAAGTAAAGAGAAAGTTTTATGACCCATCTGTTCTCCAATTTCATTACAGTCTTTCATTTGGTATTCGACTAAACCGAGCCTGGATGCTTCTGCCTGGTGCTTCTCTGCCACTTATCGGTTTTTATGAGTGGAATGGTTTCGGCTCAAAAATGAATTGGTTTTCATCACAATACATACCGATTCAATTTCAAATAAAGTTTATTAAATTATTTGAAAGAGCACCAAAGTGTAACGCACATGGAAGCCCTAATGATATTCAATTGGATAAAAAATTCCGAATGGGTAATTAATTGAGCCATTTTTTTTGTGCTCTTGACTCTAGCACTTTTCTATATTTTTTTATTACAGTGTCTCTATTAGATATATTGCTAACTTTTATTAAGTCAGAGAAAATCATTTCGTTGTTCTTGAAAAAAAGAAATTCAAAACTTATTGAAGTCGATTCATCGCGGTAAATTTTGTAGATGCTTTCACGCTCTAAAATTTCACTCACATTAATTTTAGCTTTACTAGCCTTAAATTTCCGGTCATAGCCTTTTACATTTACAAATAAATAGGTGTCGTATCCTTTGGCTTTAATGTTTTCACGAAGGGAGTCACTTGTTAGATTATTTATGTTTGCTCCTTGCTTTAAGAAATTCAAAGATGGCTGTGCCTTTATGCCAAGATTGCTTAGTATTTGAGTTGTATTTAATTCAATAGTATAGCGGTCTTCTGGTCTTTCAAATTGTGCTATGACTATCGCGTTAGTTAACTTTAACCCTTGACCTGCACTATGAAACGAGAGTAAGAAAAGTAAAAAGAATGTTATTGTTTTCAAAAAATGATTTTTAAAATTTGAATTCAAAGATACTTATTTCAGTGAATGTTAAGCTATTTGTAATCAGATTTAGATTTAGTTACTTATTTCATCTAGTGCTTCCAAAATTAGCTTTATAGCATCCATAACTTCATTTTCTGAGATGTTTAATGGAGGAGATAATCTAAAACTATAAGGATGTGAAAGAAACCAAAAAGTAATTAATCCCTTTTTCATGCATTTTTCGACAAGTTTTGTAACAATTTCCGCAGATTCCATATCAAAAGCAAACATTAAACCAATTCTTCGTACAGCTTTTATTGCATTATGAGAACCTAGTCTTGTTTCTATTAGTAAACCTAAGCGTTCAACTTCGGTCAGATCAATTTCAGTTTTTAGAACTTCTAAACTAGCTGCCGCTGCCGCACAAATTACTGGGTGGCCTCCGAATGTTGTGATGTGTCCAAGCATCGGATTATTTGTAAAAACATGCATAACTTCTTTACTTGAAACAAGAGCTCCAACTGGCATACCTCCACCTAATGCTTTCCCTAGTGTCAAAATATCTGGCGTAATTCCAAAATGCTCAAAAGCAAATATTTTTCCAGTACGACCCATTCCGCATTGAATTTCATCAAAAATAAGTAGGGATCCAACTTCATCACAACGCTTTCTCAAAAGCGACATAAATTCTTTAGATGGAATACGAACACCAGCATCACCTTGAATTGTTTCAATAATAACTCCAGCTGTTTTATTGGTGATATTTACTAGTTGTGCTGCATCATTCCATTCCAAAAAGCGCACCTCTGGTAATAAAGGTCGGTAAGCTTGTTTTTTGGTTTCATTTGAGGAAATACTTAAACTACCATTCGTGCTCCCGTGGTATGCTCCGGTAAATGCAATTAACTCCATTCTACCTGTTTTTCTTTTTGCAAGTTTTATTGCTGCTTCATTTGCTTCGGTTCCGGAATTGACGGTATATACACAATTTAATTTTTCAGGGAGTAATTCCAATAATGTTTTGCCAAATTCATTCTGTGCTTCTTGAACAAATTCGCCGTAAACCATTATATGCATATGTTTATCTAATTGATTTTTTATAGCTGAAATAACTTTCGGATGGCAGTGACCAATATTGTTTACAGCAACACCAGCTATCATATCCATAAATACTGCGCCAGATTTAGCATACATATATATTCCTTCTGCTCGTTCAACTTCAAGTAAAAAAGGATGTTCGTTTGTCTGAGCTAAGTGATTTAAGAAAAAATCTTTTTCCATGTTTTATTTTCTAAAAATCTCTTGAATCGGAATTCCTGTCATAGCTCCAGATTGTTGCAGATTTAACAAATGACTAAGTGTTGGTGCAATATCAATTATTTGATAAGGAGTAAACACATCTCCTTTAGTAATATTTTTTCCACACCAAAGTAAAGGGACATGTGTATCGTAATTAAAAGATGATCCATGAGAGGTTCCTTTATGTGCGCTCGGAGTATCCGATGATTTAAGTAAATATCCTGGCTCTAGTGTAAAAATAATTTCTCCACTTCTTTCAAAGTCGTAGCCATTTTGAATCATCGTTTTCCAAGTATTGTTAGCACCATTGTCTTCGATTAATTCTTTTGAGGTATAAACGACCTTCACTTCTGGCCAAGTTCTTATTTCATCTCGGATATAGTCTGCTATAAGATTAATACTTAGGTTTAAAGATGAAATTCTAGTTTTATTCAAATAGATATTCTGATTTTCTTCTTTTTCGATAAGATTTTCTCCAAATTTTTCAATACTTTTTTTTGCTAATTCACTTAACTTTGTATCTAAAAATAAATAGCCTCCAGGTAGTTTTTTATCAATTAACATTTGAGGAACAGGAACTACGGCATGGTCTGCAGTTAAAAAAACAGTAAAACCATCTTTCCCACACTTTGCAGTTAAAGCATCTAATAAACGACTTATTTCCAAGTCTAAGCGCAGGTACATATCTTCTATTTCTAGTGAATACGGTCCGAAAGCATGACCTGCAATATCTGGAGTGGAGTAACTAATGCATAGCATGTCTGTTTGAAGATCCTCCCCAAGTTTTTCATTTTTCAGGGATTCCAATGCTAAATCAGTAAGTAATGTATTGGCAAATGGTGAAATTGTAAAAAGTTGATTGGCTGAAGCTTCATTTCCCATTTCTAAAAAATTATAGGGAAATTCAGCACTTGTTTTTCCTCCAATTATTTGTTCATAAGGACTTTTATCAATAGAAGTATAACGGTCTTTTGAGAGCAGTAAATCCCAGTTTTTTGTGTAGCTTTTGGAATTGTTTTTTGAGTTAAATTGCTGTAGCCACAGAGGAAGTTCTTTTTTAAAAAAGCTACTCGTGATAAATGTCCCTGTTGCATAATCAAACCAATAAGAGCCATCACTTAAGTGTCCTCCTGGCAAAATAGCAGAACGGTCTTTGTAGGATATGGAAATTACGCGAGCACTTGGATATGTCAATTTCAACTGATCCGTTATTGTATAGGTTTTTAAATTTCTCGGAGATCTTTGTCCATCAGTTGAAATACTTCCAACAGTTGACTCTCTTGAATCAGTAACACAATTGATTATACTTGAAGTTTTTCTGTCGTACCATTCATTTCCTACGATGCCATGATCTGCAGGAATACTTCCTGTGTAAATTGAAGCGTGACCAGGACCAGTATAAGTTGGAACATAATTGTAAAGTATGTTCCGAATATTCATGCCTTGGTTTAAAAATCGGTTAAAACCAGTTTTGCAAAAGTTTGCTTGATAACGGTAGAGATAATCGTAACACATTTGGTCAACAACAATCCCTACAATCAATTTAGGTTTCTTTGTTTCTTGAGCTAATAAGTTAATTGCACTAAAAAATAGGAAAAATAACAAGTTTGTTTTCATCTGCCAAATTTAAGGAATGAACTCGTAATTCTCTTATTTTTCCCATAGAATAATCAATTGAAATTAATTGCAATAAAATTATATTCGAATTTACTTTTTCTTCCTTCTAAAATTTAACTTCAAAAAGACTTTGTGTTAAATCAAAAAAGAACGATTAATTCTTTATGAATTTATAATACTTTCCATTGTTCTCTAGCAAGTAAGCACCATTTTTAAGATTTGAAACATTAACAGTTTTTTCGAATGTGCTTATAACTTCTTTGCCGCTTAGTTCTAAGATTCTTGTCTTCCCAGAAGAAAACCCAGATAAATAAAGATTTTCTTTCGTTGGATTAGGATAAATTACTAGCGAATTTTCTTGCTCTTTTAAACCAACACTTGGTCGCACATCAAATACAATAGTTCCAGGTGAAATGCCTACGTTAAAGTTTGATAGTTCAGTATTGTTGTCGTCAAAAATATGGATTTTCCCAAAAGAGAAAAAGTCAGTTTCGCTGGTGTACAATTGACCAGAAACAGGCTCCTGAGCTAATTCATAATAATTGATGGAATGTCCAGTGATTGGTCCACTTAAGTTCATTAAGTTGATATCAAATTCATTCAAAGTAGTTTCCATAGAAATTTGGTAAACTAATTTATCATCGAGTAATGCAGAAGTCCCACATCCAGTTGCTACAGATTGTAAGTTAACAGTTACATTACTACTGCCATTCAAAGCTACTTTTGATACGGATGCGTTAGACCAATCTTTATTGTTTACAGTATATAGAAAATCTCCTGATTTCATCAAATTATCTGGATTTTTTCCATCTGGACCAAGGTCTACTTCATTTCCATAACTTAAGTTATCTAGGTTTAATTTTCCAATGATACCTTTTTCATTTCCCCACTCGTAGCCATTATTAATTGCAATATAAGCTACTGAACCATCAATTACGATATTTTGACTTGCCCATTTTGGACCAGAAATTGTATCTATTGCTTGAATTAAAGAAAGTGTGTTGGCATCATAAATATGCAGATATGAATCGAATGTAGTTAGGTATTCTCCTCTGGTTGCAATTAATTTATTTTGATAGATGCCTAAATTTCGCACGCCTGGACAAACTACTGAAGCCAGTTCCTGATGCGTATTCAAGTCCATTTTGTAGATTTTCGAATCTGCAGCGACATAATAAAAATCTCCATCGATGATAAGATCTGACCCAAAACGCATTCCGTTTAAGGTGCTGACTACACTATAAATTTGAGTTGATGGATCGTAGCTGCCAATAGTTACTGGATCAATAATTTGATTTGTTTGATAATCAAAATATCCTTCGTTTAGAACAAGAACTTTGTGAAGGTAGTTTTGCGAGAATGTAAAAGCTGAAATTAATAATAGAACGGAAGTAAAAAGTTGTTTCATTTTTTTTTTAAGTTTTTAAAACATTAATAAATAAAACAGGCTAAAATGGAATCATAGGGATACGTCTATCCCATTATTGAGTCCGACTTTAATCTGAAGTCATATCTCTGTTCTCAGGCAAGTCTTCTGGCTCACACCCTTTTAGTTTCTTCCTTCCCGTTTTAAAACAGTGGCTTATGGAAACCCATTTTAAGTGCTTACAGCTGCAGACACAGCTCCGGGATCTAACCGGATTCCTTTTTAATTTGCTTTTAGGCAAAACCAAAGAACAGTACAAAATTAAATGAATTATTGAGCAATTGCAGTTTTTATTTTATTTTTTGCAATTTAAGGGAGTGTGACCCTGAATTTTTAATCACTTGAATCAGGTAGTTTCCAGCTGGCAGTTCGCTTGTCTCACAAGGAATTAAGTGTGTTCCTTCGCTTAAGTCTTTTGATCCAATTTCTTTAACCATTTGACCATATATAGAATAGATATAAACGGATACTCTTTCGTTTAATGTCGTAATTTTTAGGGTGCAATTACTAGGAGTGGGGTTAGGAAACACGATACACTTTAAATCTAGTGATTCATCTTCATTTAATCCTAAAGTACAGCCGCTTAATACATTAATAAAAGTAATGTTTTGTTCAAATAAATTTTGAATGGATGAAACCGGAACTTCAAACCAATCTTTTAAAATCGAGGCATAAACATCTCTAAAATCAATTTTCATTTCAACTCCCGATTGACTATCTATTTGATTGCTTATTTGAGGATTAGGTCCAATTATCCCTGAATTAACACATTTTCCAAATAGGAAAAGAGGGGCGGCATCTCCATGATCTGTTCCAAAACTGCCATTTGAGGCTACTTGTCTTCCGAATTCAGAAAAAGTCATTCCTGCAACGCGTTCTTCAATACCTAACAATTGCAGATCATTTTGAAAAGCTGCGATTGCATCTGAAAGTTTTTTTAATAAATCTGCATGTTCTCCTTGAGTAGTATTTGTTTCTAAAACTTGCGAATCATGCGTGTCAAATCCATTGATATTTAAAATGTAAACTTTCGTTTTTAAACCTCCTGAAATCATTTGTGCAATGTATTTCAATTGAACAGCAATAGAATTTGTTGGGTCATATAGTGTGGATAGTGAATTACCGGAATTCGAAGCTACACTAATCTGATTGCCATATTCATTTGTTTGATTTAGCATTGTAGCAATGTACTCTATCTGCGAACCATAGTAAGTGCCATCATTTGCAACGCTTGTCTCCAATAAATTTGCAGCATTAAACGGGTCACTTACAGCATGCGAAAAATTACCCATTAAACCTTGACAGGTTGTTGATAATTCGGAGCCCATACTGATTGCAAATGGATCAGGAAAATCAATATTTGGATAATCCTCTGGAAAATTTGCGTGCTCACTCTCAAAATACCTTCCCATCCACCCACTTGTTTGATTGATATCTAAAGAACCACTTGCCCAAATATCCGAAGATCTAAAATGCGACCGATTTTGCTCAGGATAACCAACATTTTGCACTACTGTTAATTTACCCGAATCAAACATGGTTTTCATACCTGTCATTATAGGATGAATTCCAACTGAATTTGTCAATGAAAGAATTTGGTTTTCTGGAAGAATAATATTTGGCCTTTGGATCATTAGGTTATCATATTGATCTAAAGGAATAATCATGTTTAATCCATCGTTCCCGCCATTTAATCGTATTATAATAAGTACTCGGTCTTCAGCATTTTTAGAAGTGCCGAATAATTTTTTTGTAATCGCTTGCATTCCAAATCCATTTGAAATAAATGGCAAGGACAAGGAGGCCAGAGATAAATTTTTTATAAAGCTTCTTCTTTTCATTCGTAATAGTTATTTTTCTATTATATTGTTTCGTACTGTGGCATTTTAAATACGGTATTTAAGACAAAACGCATTCTTATTTTAACAGGATCAGAGACAACTATATTTGTGGGGTCTGCAATGTAAGCATTGTATTGATCAGTCCACTCAAAATCTGGCAAGCCGTTGGTTAATATTCCTTTTAAGTAAATTTTATCTGCAGTATTTATGTCTTTTGGAAAGAAAATAGTGCAAATATCATCGATAACAACACTTGCATTATCAGGTATTGATAGTCCATCTAAAAATCCAAGTATATTTAAGCTAAAATTATTTGTGCCAAATCCATTAAAAAGCATTGCCCCAATGAAGTCAAATCTTTTTTTAATGTAAGTTGAATTTATCCAGAGCTTTGAAAATGCGGGAGCTTGGTAATAGGCAGTCCATCCAGAAACACTTGGTGGTCTAGCATAATCTTGCCCCATAGTACTTGCAAAGTAATAAATGTTTAAATAGATATCTGAGTTTACAGCAAGTCCAAAATTTGGGGCAGTTCCAGTAGCATTCAAAATCCCATAGATCATTTCATAGGGATTGCGGATAATTGCTCCTCTAATACTTAGATCATAGAAATGTTCGCTAGTAAATAATTGATGAAGCACTGGTAAAATTTCATAATTGTTAGAGGTAAGAGTTAAAGCCATACTCGGAATAATGTCAGACATTACAAAGGCATTTAAATCATAATTAACAAAATAACGATAGAGTTTTGAGCAAATAAATGTCGCAACTTGACTTTGATTAAAGATTACATCAATAAAATCGGAGTATTCTTGCGCGTCGTTTGCATTAATAATTTGACCATTGAAATGATAAGAAAGTTGTTTGCTTGAATTATCATGTAAAATAGGATTAAAAGATACTTCTACTTGTGTTAAGCTATCACTTCTGATGCCAGTTACAACATAAGCAGTAAGAATTTTAGCACCTGCAGCAACATCATCTTCTGTGTAATGGGAATAATCTCCTGTTGCAATTTGATCGCCTTTTCCAATAGAAAATAATTCAAGTAATTCGCGAGAATAGTTTTCATTTGGAGAATAAACAGTATTTGAAGAACCGTTTAAAAAAAGAAGCATGCTTGGATCTATTGTAACATCTTTAACTAGTTGCTTAAAGTTTCCTAAAGCACTCTGGCGTAAAAGCATTAAAAAATGATACATTGCTCGAGATTCAGAAGTATCTCCTGTAACTCCAAAATGATTTTGCCAAAAAAAGACTAATTTTTCTGCAACACTTCCATTTTCCTCATTAATATTTTTATTTGTCCAAGCTGCAAGAGATCTTGAACGTGCATTTTCGCATTCTTGATTTTCAGCTTGATTTGAAGGGTATACTGAATTTACCCAAGTACTTCCTTGCGCAACAATTGTTTCGCCGGGATGATATGCCAGAGGAGGACTTGTTTGAGGGATTTGAAGTAAGCTTGTCACGGTGTTTTCCATGCCATCTACAACAGCAGCTATTATCTGCTGATTCGTTGCACCAAAAACTGTCCTTCGCAATAAATGTGCTGCTTCTGCTTTTGTCCATGGCCCACTGTAAGGAGTCATAAAGTAGGTTTTAAATAATTAATTTTTTTACTATTTCATGAAAAATAGTATGCTAATATAATTAATTTTTTTACTGTTTCATGAAAAATAGTCTGCTAATCTTATTGTTCTGTTTTAGTTTTAAGATGTATGTCCCTTTTACAAAATTAGACAGGTCAATTTCAACTTCTTTTCCAGAAAAGCTACCAGTATATACTTCACGATTTAAAACATCTAGAATAACCAATTCACTGTTGCCCGAAGTATAATTTGTAGTTAAAGTAAGATGCTCAGAAGCTGGATTTGGATAAAGATTAATTTCAAGGTCTTGCTCAGAAAGAGAGGAAATCAAACAAGCTTGGCAAGAAAGCATAATTGTATACAAGGAAGCAGAATAATCAATCATCCCTGAAATGTTTGAACATCCAGAAATCATTGCGCATTGTCCGTTGATAATGCCTATTCCAAGAGGCATTGAACAAAATCCAAAATCAACGTTTGATAAATCTGAACATGGAGGGGCAAGATCAAATTCCATGCAGTTTGCTTGGCAATTTTCTAGACTTGAATCTATAGCCAAAGCATAATCAATATTTCCTACAATTGTTCCACAGCCGCTAATTGGACTGCAAATCCCATTAATTAAACCATAACCCATAAACATTGTGCAAGCACCAAAGTCAATTCCTGCTAAATCTGCACAAGAATCTGCAAATGTAATAGTTCCTTGACATTCCCCTGGAGTCCAGGAAGTTACACCGCCCCAATTTTCAGCTTCGCAAGAATTGCTGTATGTAACATTATTACAACCACAAACAGGAATAAAAACTGTTGGGCAAAAAACATCAAGATTTATTTGAGTGGAATCAATGCATGTTAAAATTTCACCGCAAGGGTAGGGCAACACGCAAATATTATTATCATAGTTAAAAATAACGGATCCTATGAAATTTGAAGGAAAAGGAGCTGTTAATCCTGAACTCGATACTGAATAAGGTATTGTAGTTCCTCCAACTTGTCCAAAATAAGCTAATTCTCCACTTGCTATGACATCACCATTTAGATTTAGTACTTGTGAAACATATGGATAATTAATAAAATTATTAAAATCACCACTAAAATTAATTGATACATTGAGTATTCCAGAAGTGTCAAAAGAAATGTTTTCTGCGCAAAAAGATGAGCATGAAATAGTACTTGAACATGCTCCCTCTGTCCACGCAGTTACACCTCCTAGATTAACCGCAATACAGTCATTTGAATAAGTAACGCCATCGCATCCACAAACGGGTGCGTAAATCATAGGGCAAATAGCAAATGAATCAATTAGAGCTGGATTTACACATTGAGAAAAATTATAGGTTTTAAATCCAAAAATTAGAATTAGAAGTAGGATGTATTTCATGATTTTTATTTTTAAAGTTTTGTAAATTTAATCTAAAATCTAATTCTTTTCAATATATTTCTTGGTTTAATAAAATTAAAACCCAATGAAATCAGTTAAAGGAATATATTTTAATGAGTGATTAATGCTATCTTTGACAAAATTTATTTCCATGCGAGTTTACTTGGATAATGCAGCTACAACTCAAATTGCTCCTGAAGTGATTGATTCTATGTTGCTTGTTTTAAAGGAGAATTTTGGCAATCCATCATCTACACATTTTTATGGAAGGAATGCAAAAGCTCTAGTTGAGACATCAAGACGTTCAATTGCAAAACAAATGAATTGTCTTTCTTCTGAAATTATATTTACTTCAGGAGGAACGGAAGCAGACAATATGGCAATCCATGCAGCAATTAATGAATTAGGTGTAAAACGCATTATAACTTCTTGCATTGAACACCATGCTGTTGGTCATACGATTGAATCTCTAACAAAAGAAAATTTAGTTGAAAGCGTTTTTGTTAAAATTGATTCAAAGGGGCATGTTGACCTTAATCATCTAGAAGAATTACTCCAAGAAAATATCCCAACATTGGTTTCTTTAATGCATGCTAATAATGAGATTTCGACCATTCTTCCCTTAAAGAAAGTTGCGCAAATGTGTCGAAAATATGGCGCTTATTTTCATTCTGATACCGTACAAACAATTGGTCATTATCCATTTGACTTACACGATTTAGATATTGATTTTATAGCTTGTTCAGCACACAAATTTCATGGACCTAAAGGAATTGGTTTTCTATATGTAAACAAGAAAACAAAGATTTCTGCATTAATACATGGCGGGGCACAGGAACGTGGGATGAGAGGTGGAACAGAAAATATAGCTGGAATTGTTGGTTTAGCTAAAGCAATGGAATTGACATACGAAGATATAACAGCTCACCAAAGACATATTCAGGAACTTAAAAACTATATGATTGATCAATTGAAAAATCAGTTTTCTGATATTACATTTCACGGAGAAACAAAGCCTGAGGAATCTTTGTATACTGTTTTAAATGTCTGCTTTCCAAAGACGGAAAAGTCTGGAATGTTATTATTTACATTGGATCTCAAAGGTGTCGCAGTAAGTGGAGGTAGCGCTTGTTCTTCAGGAGCAACAAAGGGCTCACATGTTTTGGAAGGAATTTCTGCAGATTTAACACGCCCGAATGCTCGGTTTTCATTTTCTAGGTATACAACAAAAGCTGAAATCGATTATGCATTGGATCAAGTTAAAAGTGTCTTTCAAGTTAATATTTGCTAAGAAATGGCAATTCAGCGCCTAAAGATTTTAGCACTTTGTTCTTGGTATCCGAATGACTTTAATCCGACCTTAGGAAATTTTGTAAAAAAACATGCCGAAGCTGCTTCTCGCTATAATGATGTAGTTTGTCTTTCTGTTTTTCCTTCGTTACTTGATAAAAAAATACGTTTGGTTGAGACAAGAACAAGAACTTTCTCAGAGATCGTAGTTTACTATCCCAAAACAACTAGCAAATTTCGTCTTTGGAATATGTTCCGAAATTATTTCGCTCATAGAAAAGCGTTTAAAATAGGATATAAAACTGTAAAGTCGATTATCGGCAAGCCGGATTTAGTTCATTTAAATATTACTTATCCACTTGGAATATGGGCGTTTTATTTAAATTGGCGAAAAGATATTCCTTATGTAATAACGGAAAATGCAACAGGTCTTCATGTAGGAACTGATCATTCATACCCAAAGATTATTTTGTCTTTGTGTAAGTTTATAGTAAGAAGAGCTTCGATTTTACTTCCAGTTAGCGAGGATCTTAAAAGTTATATGCGTATTCTTAGTCCAAAGTCACAATTTGCAATTATTTCAAATGTTGTAGATGAAGAAATATTTAAGTACAGTGAAAAACAAAAAGAATTAAAAATAAAAACTTTTATTCATATCTCAACTGGAAAAGACGAGCATAAGAATATCAGTGGAATACTGTCTTGCATCTCTAGCATTTCAAAATATCGAAAGGATTTTCATTTGAAAATTGTCAGTGATGGCGATGTTGCATATGCCAAGGAAAAAATCGAAATTTTAGGAATCCAAGATTTTGTAACTTTTTATTCAACGAAGTCAACCAAAGAAATTGCTTCTATGATCGACAATAGTTCTGCCTTATTGCTATTTAGTAATTATGAAAACTTCCCTTGTGTAATTGCAGAATCACTTATGATGGGTAAACCTGTTATTTCAACAGATGTAAATGGCATACCTGAACATGTAAATTCGAAAAATGGGATTCTAATTCCTAAAGGAGATGAAGCGCAACTTGAAAAAGCTATTTGTGATTTTTTAGATGCTAAATTCACCTTTGATTCAAATGAAATTCATTCTTATGCGTTTAAACATTTTAGTTATCAAGAAGTGGGAAAACAATTTGACGAACAGTTTAGAATAGTTTTAAACTCTAAGACTCAATAATGCTGAAATCAATTCTCAGTAATTTTAGCGTGCGCTTTTCTTCTGCTATCTTTAATTTGCTAATAGCAGTTCTAGTGTCACAATTTTTAGGTGCAGCGGGAAAAGGCGAGCAAAGTCTGATACTAGCTTCAATTACAATTGTTTTATTGTTTCATAATCTTGTAAGTGGTGCTTCTATTATCTATTTAGCATCTCGACTGAATCCTCAAAAATTACTTATTGTATCCTATTTGTGGACAATCACAGTTAGTTTTTTTAGCTATTTAATAATAATAAAGTTAGCATATTTCACTCCATTTATTTCTTTTGCAGTTGTTATGTTGAGTACTTTAAGTTCATTTACAGCCATAAATTCATCTTTGTTAATCGGTCGTGAAAAAATTGGAAAAAGTAATGTTGTTAATTTTTTAGTCCCTTTTTTAACCTTATTATTTCTATTTGTACAATTTTATTTTTTTGACAAAAAAAGTATTTCAGCTTATGTTTTCGCATTGTTTTTCTCATACTTACTGTCGCTAGTTTGTAGTTTATATTTTATTAAAGCCTATTTTTTCGAAAATGAAACGCAAGATTTAAAATTCCAATCGACCTTCAAGTCCCTTATTTATTATGGTTTCCAGAATCAGTTAGCGCATATATTTCAACTCTTGAGTTTTCGAATTAGTTATTTTGTAATTGAACATTACAAAGGAAAGGAAGCTGTTGGAATTTATTCTAATGGAATCTCTATCGCTGAAGCAATTTGGATGATAACGAGTAGTATTTGTTTGTATCAATATTCTAAGATATCAAATTCAACCGACAAGGAATATTCTATGCGTTTAACTGAGAAATTAACGAAAGTAGCTTTATTTATTTCTTTCCTTGTTATTTGTGTAGTTGCTATTATCCCAACAAATTTTTACACTTGGGTTTTTGGTAAAGAATTTTATGAATTAAAGTCATTGATTTTACTTCTTCTTCCTGGAGTTTGGATTTACAACTATTATTTGATTATCGGACATTATTTTTCAGGACGAGGTAAATTCCTTTTTAATGCGCTAGCAACTTTTATAGGTCTAGTTTTTAACTTTCTACTTATATTTTCACTAGTTCCAAAATTCGGCATTCAGGGATCAGTTCTTTCTGCTATTTTTTCCTATTCACTTACCTCTCTAGTTGCAATAATAATTTATCTTTGTCAGGGAGGTAAATTTGTACTTTTTCCAAAGTTTTCTGAAATTCAAAATTATTTATTTGCTAAAACTAAAGTAAATGAAAAAAGTAAGTAAGGCAATCAAAGCATTTATTGCAATTCTCAAAAAGCCCTATTTATTGAATGCAGTATTAAATAGTGAGGAACTTTTTGAAACAGAATTTCAAGGCCTATTTCCTTCTGCAAACGAAAAGAAACAGATTTCATTTTCGACCTTATTTCCCCTTGAGAAGGATGTGAATGTATATCCTTATTCTTTTTTAAGTGGTTCTTCACTTGCCACAGACTTTGCCTTGTTACAGTTATTGTGCAAAAAAATAGAGGCGGAAGATTATTTTGAAATTGGAACCTGGCGTGGAGAAAGTGTTGCGAATATTGCTCCATATGTCAAAAATTGTTTCACTTTAAATTTAAGCGATGAAGTAATGTTACAAAAGGGATTAGATAAAAGTTATATTCAAATGCATCGATTTTATTCTAAGGGCATTAAAAATATAACTCATCTTTTTGGGGATTCAAAATACTATGATTATTCAAGTTTAAACAAGAAATTTGAT
This sequence comes from Crocinitomicaceae bacterium, assembly GCA_044354455.1. Classification (GTDB taxonomy): domain Bacteria; phylum Bacteroidota; class Bacteroidia; order Flavobacteriales_D; family Crocinitomicaceae; genus UBA952. The sequence goes on from JBILAB010000001.1 coordinate 24,242, forward strand.
CTTATTTTTATTGACGGAGATCATCATACAGAATCAGTAAAAAGTGATACATCCTTGCTTTTTTCATTTTTGAAAAATGAAAAATCTGTAATAGTTTGGCACGATGCAAAACTAGATACAGAAACTTGTAGATATGAGGTGTTAACGGGGATATATCAAGGTATGCCCCAAGAAACCCACAAACATATTTATCTTGTAGAAAATACCCTTTGTTGCATTTATTGGCCTTATGACTTAGCTTTTTCTGCCTTAGTTAAAAATACTGCCCCTGAAAATACTTTTGATATTCAGTTAATAATAAAAAAGTAAAAATTACCTAAAACTAAATTTTCGTTGCAGTAAATAACTAATTACGACAACAATACAGGACGAAACTATATTTGCTATTGATGGAAATAAATGAAAAGATTCAATCAATATTTTTAAGAGGATCCAACTTGTGAAACTGGTAATTAGAGCACTTACAGCATAGCGAAATAATTGTGTAGTTCCTTTTAAATTACTTTTAGTAAAAACAACGTATTTTAAGAGCGTAAACCCGATTGAAAAGGAGATAATAAAACATAGAAAAGCAGTCATTGTATACGAAGAAAGTGTAAAGTTTACTAGCGGCAATTGCCAATTTTCTTTCTTGAAAAGGAATTGATAAAAGATAAAAAATAAAAACCAACTTAAAACTAAATTACTAACACCGCAAACAGCATAATAGTAGGTTGTACGATCAAAAAAACGTTTAAAAAGTGGGTAGAAAAAATCTAGGAACGAATGAATTAACTTAACTAATTTCATCGAATTCAATTTGATAGGATGTATGCCGACGAATATTTAAAACCTGCCCGCCTTCAAATAATAAATATTGACCTTTTATTCCTTTAAGCAGGCCATTTATTTCTGGTGTTTTGTCAAAAGTTAAGCTTGTTACTTTTGTCGGGTAAATTTCAACGGGATAATTAAAGGTGTGGATGCTGTCGTCCTCACTCCAATAAAATGATAAGTCGCTAGGTAGTAATTCGTGAATATGCCATTTTTCATTTTCTAAATTTATTGTTTCATCTTGCAAGTTACACAACATACTTTGCCAATTTGTTTTATCAGAAAAATGATCTTTCAATGCAACTTCAATTTTTCCAGCTAAATAGCGATTTGGGACTTCAGCTAAAATAATTGCCTTGTTTGCCCCTTGATCAATCCATCTTGTAGGCACTTGACTAATTTTTGTAACACCAACTTTAACGATATCTGTTGCGGCTAAATAAACTATATGTGGCTGGTTATGATATTTCAGTTCATATTCAATATCTCTTCCTTTCCCAAGATGAGCTTCACATAATTCGGGATGTAAAATACAAGGGCTTGCCTCAGGAGCAGAAATAAAACAAGAATAGCAAAATCCTTGACCGAAAGATTTATCAGTTTGTTTAAGGCATTTTGAGCACTCTATTCGCCCATTCCATTTTAAAGAAATTTGTTTTCCAATAAATGTATTTACATGAATTTCTTTTTCTGAGTATTCGAAAAAATAATCAATTTTACTCCCAATTTGGGTCTTCATTTTTGTAAGGAGTAGTTTCATTTTTCAGGTAAAATATTCATTTTTTCAGCAAAATGAAAGCAGTAATCTCGTAAATCTTCTGAAATCAAATGCTCACCAGTTGCTTTTTCAAAACTATCAGCCATGGTTAATAGACTTTGATGAAAAAATTGTTTCATTTCTTCAATAGTCATATCCTTTGTCCATAAGTCAATTTTCATTGTATTCTTTTCTTCTGGATTCCATATTGAAAGTAGAAATGCACTAGCATTTTGATTCTCGATTTCTCCATCGCTGGCGCTCCAATTTATTTGAATAGGAAGATTGTTTGCGTTTAAATCAACTTTAATTTTTATTTCGGATTGTTTTGAGACCATATCTTCCTTCTTAGTTTGCTTTATAATTTTGTAATAGTTCGTTATAGGATTTTTTGTTTAACTCAGAGATACTAATATCATGGTTATCCATGTATTGGTGAACGATACGCCAAGCTAAAAATTGCCCTAGTCTATCAGGACTTTCATCAGGTAGTCCAATAGTAAAAGGTCCTTCATTTAAAAGATTAGACCTCGTTTTTTCATCTGTTTTGAATAGTAATTCATTTTCAACAAGGTATTTCCAAAACATGCCTTCACTTTTAAGAGCCCAATCGAACTGACTTTTAGAATAACGCAAAATTTGATTTAGTTCTTTATCAGGCATTGTTGCCTGGGTAATGTATAGAATTTTTCCCCAGCGCATCATTTCACTTGCATAATTTTCTGATGTTTCAGGAAAATAATGTGTCATTAGCCATGCAGCCATAACATCTCGTATTAAATATTCTTTCTTAATTCCGTTTTTAATCCAAGTAAAAAATTGTTCATTTGGAAGTTCTTGAATTACTTTTTCATTTGGCTCTAAATAGCGTTCAACTCCAATTGCTATTTCTTTTTCAGTGCAAAATACACTAGCTGAGAACGAAGAGTTAATAAAATAGATGTTTTCCGGTATTTTTTCTTTTGGGTAAAATACTTTGAGACGTTTAAATGCGATTAAAAGTTCTTTTTTCTCTGATGAAAAGTCACCATGTTTTTTTTGTATAGTTCGCTCTAGTCTATTAATGTAATTATTACTGTAAAATCTCCTCAAACCATTAATATAAGATGAGTCACTTTGTAAACTTCCGCCAATGCAATAACCAAAAGTATAATCAAGTATTGATGAATTATTTCTCTTAAATTTAGATTTTAAATTCAATAGCTCTTTATCTGTTGAGTTTCTTAATGCTGAATCAAGGTTTAAAAATTTTAAATCAATTTGTATGCCTTCTATCGAAATTTTAAATGGCTCCTGCGAACAAGCAAAAAATAAACATAGTGTCAAGAGAATTGTCGAAATTATATAAAGCCTTGTTTTCACTATTTTTTGTAATTTTGTTTCAAATTTAATAATATTAAAATCATTATTATGAAATCAATTAGTTTGAACTTATTAGTTGTCTTATGTTTCATCTTACTGACACCATATTTATCTCATTCACAAGGTTTCGAAAATAAAAAGATACAAGCTGGTATTACAACTAGTTTTGGTTTTAATTTTGCTAAAATGGGAACTTCTAGATTAGAGAATAATGGAGTAGGAACAAATTTTAGTATTGGACTACTGGTTCATAAATCATTTCAAGATTCAAAAAACTTCGGGTTTTCATCGGGTTTAGAATTTGATTTTAATGCTATTAAGTTTCAGTCATCTCCCTCTTCAGACTCAATTTTTTACAATTATTCTGACACAGAAATTTTGCCATCAACTAATACATCTAAAGATCTTTTTTTGCTAGAAAGTCGCAAACATAAAATAACACAAATAACTATCCCTATTGCACTTCTTTTTAGAACAGATGCTAATGGTCATTTTCGTTATTACACAAAATTCGGGATAAAAAATTCTTTTTTGTTATCTAATAAAATGACGGATAAAGGAACAGAGATAATTAAAGGCAGTCCCACAATCTTAAAAGAAAAAGAAAACCTAAGTATGACTTCAAAAAATGAAATGTTTTTTTACCAGGCTTCACTTGGTTTATCCCTTGGAGCAGAATGGAATTTTATTGGCTCTACTTCTCTAGTTGCTGAAATAAGCTACTATTATGGCCTTACACCTTTATTCTTGAATAGAAAAGAAGATAAAGAAACCTTGTATAATAATGTGAATGGAGAAATTTCTCCTTTTTCTAACAAGGCTACTCAAAATCAATTAGCTCTAAAATTAGCAGTCCTTTTTTAATTTGAATCCAACTCAGAATTTCATATCATCTTGGTTAAATTCCTATTTGGAAAACTCAACTATTCATGGATTTGTAGTGGGAGTTTCTGGTGGAATTGATTCTGCTTTAACATCAATTCTCTGTGCTGAAACCGGTAAAAAGGTAATCCTTTTAAATTTGCCGATTCGTCAAACGAATGCTGAATATGACAGAGCTCAACTACATATTTCAGATTTAAAAAAACGATATTCTAATGTTGAATCTTTTATAATTAACCTAACTGAAACTTTTTCTGTTTTCGAGAAAACCCTTCCAATAGACATTAAAGAAAATAATTTAGCGCTTGCAAATTCTCGTGCTCGTTTAAGAATGACTGCTTTATATGCTGTAGCTCAAGCAAACTCCTGCTTGGTTGTTGGAACTGGAAATAAAGTTGAAGATTTTGGACTTGGATTTTTTACGAAATACGGTGATGGTGGTGTCGATATTAGTCCAATAGCAGACTTGAGTAAATCACAAGTTTTTTCACTGGCAAAAGAGCTAAATGTAATTCCAGAAATCTTACAGGCAAAACCAACGGATGGACTTTGGGAAGATGGCAGAAGTGATGAAGATCAAATAGGTGCTTCTTATCCGGAATTGGAATGGGCTATGGATTTTTCTGGCGATATTGCAAATATTTCTCCTCGTCAAAAAGAAGTTTTAAATATTTACAAGCATTTTCATAAATCAAATGAGCATAAGATGAAACCAATTCCCTTTTGTAAAATACCAACAGATTTACTTAAATCCCTTAGCTAAAATTGTACAAAAAATTTTATTTAGACAAATAAAATGAAAACACTTATTTTGTTTTTATGTTTTTTTTCAAATTTAGTTTATGCTCAAGGGTTTGAAAAAGGATTTATTGCACTAAAATCAAAAAATTATCAAATTGCAGAAAGTACTTTTAGGTCTTGTGAAAAAAAACATCCATCAGCTGCAGCTTATGGCTTAGCTTCTCTTTATTTAACTAATGATTTTAAAGATAAAGACAGTGCATACAGGTATGTTTTGCTAGCTGAGAAGAAATGGCCTTCATTTGATAAAAAAAACAGGGAGAAGGCACTTTTTTATGGTTTTGATTCTCTATCAATTCAGCAGCTTAAATTAAAAGTAAGCTCTCTTTTTTATGCTATTTGTGAATCAAGTAATTTGGCTACTGATTACCAAAAATTTATCATTGAACATCCTTGGTCACCATACTGTCTTCCAGCAACCCATAAAAGAGATTCTCTGCTTTTTGAAAACACAAAAATAGTTGGGACTTCATCAGCAGTATATGATTTTATTGTTTCAAATCCAGAATCTTATTTAGTGCCTATAGCTAAAGATTTATTTGATGATTTACAGTATTCTGAATCAACAGTTTCGGAAACTATTTTAGATTACACTTTATTTATAGAAAATTTTCCGTATAATAAAAATGTTTCAAAAGCTGAGGATCAAATTTATGTTATTTCTGTTGCTGAAAAGTCAATTAACGCATATAAAAACTTTTTGCTTACTTTTCCTAATAATCCTAATTTTAATAAGGGTTGGATAGAATTATATAATCTTTATACAAAAGATTGCCGTTTAGAAAATTTTAAAAATTTCGAAAAAGAATATCCTGCATTTCCATTTAAGCAGGTTTTGAAAAATGATTTAATCGTATTTAATCATATGTATTATCCATTTTCAGAAAATAATTTGTTTGGGTATATTGACAGTAGTGGATTTGTTATGATTCCAGCAATTTATGATGATGTTTCTTTTTTTCAAGATGGAATTGCAATTGTTACAAAAAATGGGAAATCAGGTCTTATTAATAAACGAAATGAATTGATAGTTGGATTTGATTTTGATGAAATATATGAGTTTCATAATGATTTTGCCATTGTTATGGTTTCAGATAGTTTCGGAGTAATTAATCGAATTGGATCTTTTGTTTTTCCTCTAATTTATAGAGATATTTTAATGCTTAATAATGAACTTATTGCAGCAAAAAATGAGATTGGATTTTCAATTTATAATTTAGATGGAAAAGAAAAATCTGAAATAATATATCAAGATATTAAGCAGTTTGATGTTAATCATTTTATTGTTCAGGTAGGAGATTTTATTGGATTGTTAAACAGTAGTTTAGAATTAAAAATACCGATTATTTATGAAGCTATTACCCCAATTAAAGATAGTATTTTTTCATATCAATCGGATGGAAAAAAGGGCTTAATTAGTAATAGTGGAAGAATAATAAGTCCTGCAGTTTATGATGATTTTTCTAACTATAACCCGCATTCTAAAACAATTATAGCAAAATTTGGACTTAAAATTTATTATTTAAATTTAGACGGCACAAAATTTATCTCTACAGCTTTCGAGTATTTCCCAAAAGCATTGGAAAATGCTCATTTTTATGAAGGTCATGCAATTTTTTTTAAAAATAAAAAATATGGAATTATAAATGCTCAAGGTAATGTTATCTTAAAACCTACATTTACGAGTCTAGGAAAAGTTTCTGCATTTATTCCGGTAACAAAAGCTGGAAAATGGGGTTTTATGAATATTAAAGGCACAATGATTTTAGAATATAAATTTACAGCGATTGAATCATTTTATGATCTTGGTTTTATTGTTGAACTTGAGGGTCTCATAGGACTTCTCGGAAATGATTTAAAACCATTAATTTCAATGAATCATCAGTCAATTAAGAGAATAGGAAATAATCATTTATTAGCGATGATTGATGGAAAGTTCGGCATTTATTCAATTACTGGTGAGCAGGTTATTCCTTTCGCTTTTGATCTTATTCAATTAAATGATGCAGATTGTTTAACATTAATCAATGAAAAAGGGATATCTTATTTCTTTTTAAACAGTAGTAAATACCTTATAAAACAATGAAAGGATTTTTCAATCGTCCTGAACATTTTTTTTTAGCCCTTATTGCTGCTTTTGGAGTATATATATTACTTTTCATGTATTTTCAAATTTCCTCCTACAAGCAATATGTTTTAATTAAGCCATATAATGAGTTTTCAAAAATTGAGGAGGATAAAGAAATAATAATAGCGAAAGAAAATATACAAGTGCCGAATCAGAATTCTGGAGATTTAAAAAATATAACTAGAAATAATCAAGATAAAAGGTCAAAATCTGAAAAAGATTGGTCTGAAAACACTTCCTCAGGTGATCCTGTCCAAACGATAAAAGATTATGAGAAAAAGTTATTTGAAGAAGCAGGAGGGGAGAAGAAAAGAGAAAAAATTGCATCAGAAGCTGAGCGAAAAAAAGCAGCTAAAAATGATAAGTCCTCAAAAACTGACTTAATCAATCAGCATTCAAAACCAAATCAATACAATGGAAATGTTATGGTTGATTTCAGTTTAGCTGGACGAACAGCATACAATAACAATAATTGGTATATTCGAAATCCAGGTTATACTTGCGGTTATGGCGCAGCTGGCACAGTTGTAGTTCTGATAAATGTTAATTCAGATGGTAAAGTCATAAAAGTAAATTTTGATCCTTCAAAAAGCACAAATGTTTCTGAATGCATGAGAGAACAAGCTTTAAAATATGCAAATATGTCTCGATTTAATAGTGCAAATAATCTAGATTCAGAGCAATCTGGTTATATTCGCTATCAATTTGCCGCGCAATAAGTGATTAATTATTCATCCTTTTTTTGCTTAGTTTCTAAATTTCTTTTTTATTTTTACATAAAATAAGAAATATGAATATCGGAAAAAACTTAAAAGCCCTTCGAAAGTATAAAGGAATGTCTCAAGAAGAAATTGCTCAAGCACTTTCTATGAATCGTTCTACATATAGTGGCTATGAAAATGGTGTAGCATTTCCCAATATTGAAAATCTCATTTCATTTAGTGATTTTTTTCAGATTTCAATCGACGATTTAGTCAAAAAAGATTTTGCTGATTTTTCAATATACGATTGGACAAATTATTCTGCTTCTTGGAAAGTAGAGGCAAAAGGAACACATCTTCGTGTTTTAGCTGCTCTTGTTGATCAAAATAATGAAGAAATGATAGAGATGATACCTGAAAAAGCAAGAGCTGGTTATATTACAGGTTTTTCAGACCCTGAATTCATGAAGGTGTTGCCAACTTTGCAAATACCATTTTTAAGTAAAGAACGTAAACATAGAGCTTTTCCAATTTCAGGGGATTCAATGCCGCCTGTAAATAATGGTTCACATGTAATCGGTGAATTTTTACAAGATTGGACTCAATTGAAATCAGGAACACCGTGTATTGTAGTCACCAAAGAAGATGGTATTGTTTTTAAATTTGTCTATAATCATTTAGAGGAAAATCAATCACTTTTATTAGTTTCTTCTAATCCTCTTTTTGAACCTTATTCAGTTTCAATTAAACAGGTGATCGAAATCTGGAAATTTTCTGCATATTTTTCGAAAGAGTTGCCTGAAGTTCAAATGGATGCATTGCAATTAAGTTTGTCCTATCGAAATTTACACACGGATATTCAGCGAATTCTAGATAAAATAAAATCATAATTTTTTATTTTATTATTGTATTCTTATTTTCTCCATACTTATTCTAAGTTTAGAGCCATTTTTCTTACTTTTGCCTATGCGTCTTGTAAAACAAATTCCACATGATCGTTTTTTGATTCAAATTCACCAATACAATGGTAAGTTTATTTTAAAAATTGAATTAAGTGGCTTTGAACAGTTATTTAAAATAGCTGAAACTGATATTTTAGATATTGAATTACTTGAAAAAAACTTAACTCCTGAATTTTTCTCAAATTGTTTAAAGCGCTTTATTTCAATGCGCGAGGACTGGAATCAATTAATAACTCAAAAATAGAAAAATGAAAAATTTTATTGCATTTTTTTCAATAGCATTAATAGTAATAGCTTGTGGTGAAAAAGATAAAACAAAAGGTGATTCAAATCCAAAAATTGAAGCACATTCATTAGATGGATTTAAAATCGCCTATTATAATAATGATAGCATCAAAGAATATTTTGAATATTATAATCGAGAGGATGCTGCAGTAACGAAAAAGCAAAAAGCTTTTCAAGCTGAGATTGATAAAAGATCTTCAGAATTGCAAAATTATGTACAGAGAAAAGACCAGGAAGCAAGAAGTGGCTTGTTATCACAAAATGAAATTGCTCTAGCACAACAAAAAGCCCAGCAACTGGAGTCTAATATTATGGAATATCAACAAGCTGAAGGAACTAAATTAGAAGCGGAAACTGCAAAAAAATTAGAGGAAATAAGTAATAAAATCGAGGTTCTTGGAAAAAAATACTGTGAAAAACATCAAATTGATATTTTATTCATGCACGGCAAGGGTGGCCAATTAAATTACATCTCAGAAAAAATGGATGTCACAAAAGAATTTATTCAGTTTTTGAATGAAAATCAGGAGGAACTTGAAAAGGATTTAAAGTAATGCGAGTAGCTCAGCAGAAATTTAGAGAAAATATTGCGGAATATTTGTTGTATATGTTCCAAATTGAAGATGTAATAAGGTCTTTTAATTTTGATCTTGATGCTATTTTAGATGTTTTTGTTCGGCCAACTTTAGTAGATGATTCTTTTCTTAATCAATACAAGAATTGGTATTCAGATCTAATTTCTCAAATGCAAAAGCAAGGAGTTGAGAAAGACGGGAATATAGATTCATTAAAGGAAATAATTATTGAATTAATCTATTTACACAACACACTTTTAACTGTTGTAAATGATGAAAAATACAAATCTCTCGTAGATGCTGCAGCTGAAGATATTCTTGCTTTTAAGGAGAAGTCAAATTTTCTCAAACGTCATGATATAGAAACATTGCTTCATGCAATGAATATGAAATTACAGCTTAAAATGAGAAAGCAAGAAATTAGCCCTGAAACAGAATTGGCAATGGATAAAATGCGCGTTCAGTTAGCATATTTATCGCGGGAATACGGACGGATGAAATCTGGTGAATCAAATTTCATTCAGAATTAGAATAGATTGGAATCTGAGAAATTTCAATAATCTTCTTTTTTGATTGTTCTACCTTCCAATTTATATGTTCAATTCCATTGGTTAATACAATGTATTCGCAGTTTAGCTTATTTTGGTATGAAAAAACTTGTTTATGCGCTTCCTGATTTAATTTTATGTTTGGTGCTTTACATTCCACTAAAATAATTGGCTCGAATAAATTATTAACTACTACAATGTCCCAGCGTTTTTTGAGTCCAAAGTAAATTAACTCTTTTTCTACACTGATAAAACTTAAAGGATATTGAAGATGTAAAGAGAGAAAATTAATGTAATGTTGTCTTACCCATTCTTCGGGTGTTAAAATTATTTTTTTTTTACGAATCAAACAATTTACGAAGATAACATTCTCTTTTCTTGTTAATGTTAAAGTTGCTTTTGGTAAATTTAGAGGAATTAGGGTTTGCATTACATACCAGGAAGAAGAAGGTTAATGTCCTTGTATTTTAAATCAAAGACTTTCCCTAAAATTTCATTGGTTAAAATCCCCTTATAAATATAGACTCCATTTCTAAATCCACTGTGCATCCGAACTAAATCTACTACGCCACCTCTTTCTCCCATTTCTAATATTAGCGGTGAAAATATGTTAGATAAGGCAAAGGATGCAGTTCTTGAAACTCTTGAAGCAATATTTGGTACACAATAGTGAATTACTCCATGTTTTGTAAATACTGGGTCTATGTGATTAGTTACATGAGATGTTTCAAAGCAACCACCTTGATCAATACTTAAATCAATTACCACCGAACCAGTTTTCATACTTTGAATCATTTCTTCTGAAACAACGCAGGGTGTTTTACCAACATTTGATCGAAGTGCACCAATTACAATATCTGCACGCCTTATTGCTTTTGCAAGTACTTTAGGTTGAATAATTGAAGTAAAAACTCTCGTTCCAATATCATTTTGTAATCTTCTTAAGCGTGAAAGGGAACTATCAAATACTTTTACAGAAGCACCAAGTCCACTTGCAGCGCGCGTTGCAAATTCTCCCACTGTCCCAGCACCAATTACAACAACTTCAGCTGGTTGTACACCTGCAATACCACCTAACATAATACCTTTTCCATTAGAAAATGAAGAAAGTAATTCTCCTGCAATTAGAATTGAAGTTGTTCCAGCAATTTCTCCCATTGTTCTAACAATTGAAAAAACACCTTCCTCATCTCGGATGTAATCCCATGCTATTGCAGTTATTTTTTTTTCAATAAGTTTTTGAAGGATTTCTTTTGGTTGCGTTGCTAGTTGTAGTGCAGAAATAAATGTTTGATTTCCGGACATCATATTAACTTCATCCTCAGAAGGTGGAGCAACTTTGCAAATGATATCACATTTATATATCTCTTGCCTGTCCATACAAATTTCTGCGCCAGCTTCGCTGTATTCGTTATCAGTAAAATTAGCCCCTTCTCCAGCTTTTGCTTCTATTCGAACTCGATGTCCATTTGCTACAAGAAGACCAACTGCTTCTGGGACTAAGGCAACTCTTTTTTCTTGAAAAGATGTTTCCCTTGGTATTCCGATAAATAGAGCACCTTTTTTTTGAGCAATTTCCAACATTTCTTCTTTCGGCATCAAGCTTCCTTGCTGCATTAATGATTTCAATAATTCAGGATCAGTAATCATAATTCAAAGGATATTTCTCTGGTTGTTGAATTTTCAGTTATACGAATATACACCCAAATTACATCTTTTGGTAAAATAAAAGCAATTTTTTCAGCCCATTCAATAAAGAAATAGTTTGGTTCTTCAATTAATTCATCTAATCCAATCTGTAAAACCTCATTTTTATGCTCAATTCGAAAACAATCAATGTGATATGCTTTTTTTGTCTCATTAATTACATATTCATTTACAAGGGAAAAAGTAGGAGATCCGTCAAAGGATACAATTCCCATTTCTTTTAAAAGGGCATGTATAAATGTTGTTTTTCCATTTCCCATTTCTCCACTTAGAGCAATTATTTTTGGTTCAGGGAATAAGGCAATAAATTTCTTGGCATAATCGTCTAAATCCCCAACAGATTCGACCTTCCAATTATAAATCATTTTCTGCTAGCGTTTTATAGGGTAGTTCCTTACCATTTTTCCATTGCAACAATTCAAAATTTTCACCGTCAAATTTGCCAAAAGTTTGATAATTTATCCATTCTCCTAAATTAAAATAAACTGAAGCGTCAAAAGTAATTTTCAAAGGTAGGTGACGATGGCCATAAATAAAAAAGTCAAACTTATTGTTCTTGTTGAATTCTTTTGAATAATTGTAAAGCCACTCATTTTCAATTCCATTAAATTGTTTATCACGAGGTCCATTTTTAGACCGACTCGTTTTTGAGAAAAAATTAGCAACTGAAAATCCAAAATTTGGATGCAATCTTGCAAAAATCCATTGACAAAAGGATGATCGAAATATTTTCTTAATTAATTTATATCCATTATCACCTTTTCCGAGCCCATCTCCGTGCGCTATAAATAATTTTTTTGTCCCAATGCTTACTTGAATATCATCAGAATGGATTTCTACACCTAGTTCTTTTTTGAAATAATCAAACATCCACATATCATGGTTTCCATAAAAGAAATGTACTAGAATTCCACTATCTGTTAGTGCTGCAATTTTTCCTTGTAACCGAGAAAATCCTTTTGGAATTGTGTGCTTATATTCAAACCAAAAATCAAAAATATCACCAACTAAATAAATACATGCGGCAGTTGATTCAATATGATTTAGCCATGAAACAATCTCTTTTTCGCGTTTTAGACTTTCAGTATCATTTGGAGCTCCCAAATGAAAATCAGATGCGAAATAAGTGTATTTTTTATTTGTTTCTGACATTTAATGACCAAAAATTTGGAGTAGTTCATTTGACAATGCTTCACCTCTTAAATTGAGTTTAATTATCTTTCCATCTTTGTCAATAAGAACTGTAAAAGGCACAGAATTTACTTTATAAATTTTTCCGACCTTACTATTCCATCCACCTAAATCACTAACGTGATTTTTCCATGTAAGTTTATCAGCAATGATTGCGGACTTCCATTTTTCTATATCAGTATCAAATGAAACACTCATTATTGTAAAACCATCATTTTTATATTTTTCATAACACTTAACAACCGCTGGATTTTCTTTTCTACATGGTGCACACCAAGATGCCCAAAAATCTAATAAAACTACATTGCCTCTTAAATCGGAGAGTTTCATTTTTGTTTTTTGATCTAACATAAGTTCTTCAAAATCGGGTGCAAGCTTTCCCGGTGCAACTAAAATAGCATCTTCTTTTATTTTTTTACTTTCAGTGTAATTTCTATAAATTTCTTTTACGGTTGGACTAATATTAAAAGCAGAATTTAGTTCATTAATTACTGACTCCAATTGCGCAACATCTTTTGTTTGGATGTGCGGTAAAGCGAAATACAAAGCTGCAGAATTTTTATTTGCTCTGATATAAGTTTGTAAATCATTCATGAATAGCGTATGTTGTTTTTCCATATAGTCATTAATGACTTTTTGTTTAGTTGTATCTTTATTAATAGCGATTAATGCAGAATCAGTTTTTTGATTCCATTTTCTAGAGATTATCGAAAAGTCATTTATAATTTTAGATTCATCAGAACCAACGAAGTTGCAAAAATTCGAGATGTTTGAACCGTCGCCATAAATCTTAAAACTACTATTCTCTCTTAAAATTAGGTTTATATCTTCTTTTCCCACTCGTAAAACATAGTAGTCTGTTGAAGGCACTTTTCCTTTAAAACTAAAGTTACCTTGTTCATCTATTGAGAATTTATGGTAATCTTTATAAAGTTTCTTTCCTTCGGTACTTGTGTAAATTTGAGCTAAAATTAGTTCCTTTACAGGAGGCTTAAATATCATGCCCGACAAAGTAACTTCAATTTCAGATTGACCAAAGATGATAAAAGAACATAAAAGGAATATGCTTATTAATAATTTTTTTTTCATGATATATTAATTGATAATTTCTGTAATTTTTTGTTCGAGTGCTGGGCCGCGAAGATTTTTTCCAATTATTTTACCTTCTTTGTTAACTAAAATTGTATGAGGAATTGCTTCAATGGAATATAAATTAATCATAGATGACTCCCATCCCAATAAATCGCTTACATGATTTGGCCAAACAAGCCCATCTCTTAAAATTGCATTTTTCCATGCATTTATATCTTCATCTAAAGAAACAGAAAGAATTGTAAATCCTTTTTTTTGATATTTGGAGTAAAGTTTTACTAAAGTTGGATTTTCTTTTCTACACGGTGCACACCAAGATGCCCAGAAGTCAATTAAGACAATTTTTCCTCGTAACTCGGACAGTTTTACTGTTTTTCCTTCAGGTGTATTTAAACTAATTTCAGGGGCTTGAATTGTACCATTTTTATTTTCGGAATATTGACTGTAAGCATTTTCGATATCTTCCACTTGCCTTCTAAATGTTTCTGCAACTGTTGTATTAGGGTAGCTTTCTTCAAATGCCTGTGCAACTACTTTTAGTATTTCCAGGTTGTTTAGGTCCCAATTATCGAAACTAGAACTTGGAAATAGTGAGCCAGTCATGACGATATTAAATGGATTTGATGGGCTATCTAGGATTTTAGTTTGTGTTACAGCTTCTAGTTTATTTTTAATTTTAAGGAATTGAATAGTGAGTTCTTCGATTGAAACACTTCCTTCCTTCGCTTTTAAATTTGCCTGTTCTAGCTGAAATTGTTTCATTAATCGGAGGTAATCGTTCATTGAACTACTCCATTTTGTTCCTGAAGCATTTGGTTCTTTAGGGAATTCTTCTGAAGTGCAATTTATTTTCAGTTTATCTCCTGGCACCATTGTTACAGGAATTACATTTTGTGGATTTTCACCAACTCTAAGTAAATAATATCCAATACTTGGTATGTTACCTTCTAATTTAAAACTTCCTGAAGCAGAAATAAGCGTGTCTGCAACTTGAATCATACCGCGATCACTTGGAGCTTCTATGTAAATTCTTAAATTTTCAGCACCAGTAATTTTTCCAGAAACGGCAAAATTAATTTTTAAGGGTTCAATATTGTTTTTTGATTTAATCCATATCCTATAGCTAGTTGTACCTATAACACATATTAATGCTATAATTAGACCGGTTTTGTATTTATATACGAATTCCTTCATTTTTATTTTTCTAGCATTTGTCTTAACAAGCTATTTGCAATTTTCGGGTCTGCTTTACCATTAGAAATCTGCATTAATTTCCCCATAAAGAAACCAGTTAATTGTTTCTCACCTTCTTTATAACGTTCAACTTCTGCTTTATTTTCTTCGAATACTTTAAGAATGAAATTTTTTAAGGTGTCCTCGCTTGAATCTTGAATTAAATTTAGTCTTTCAGCAATCAACAAAGCGGGCTCTTCACTTTTTAACATTTCTGGAAAAATTTTCTGTGAGGCAATAGAACTTGAAATTTTCCCCTCGTCAATAAGTTTAATCAATGAAGCAATTCGCTCAGCATTTAGTGGGAACTCATCTATTTCTTTTCCGAATTCATTTAAATATGATTTTATATCACCCATAATCCAGTTTGCTGCAGCTTTGTAATTTTTAGTTTGACGAATTAATTCTTCGTAATACAAGGCAATTCCTTTATTATCTGTTAAGTTGTAAGCGTCATATTCAGACAAACCAAATTCTCTGGTGTATTTCTCAAAAAGTGCGCGTGGCAAAGTTGGCATGTCCTTTTTTATTTCGTCAATCTGCTCTTGTTTGATAAATAAAGGCTGTAAATCTGGTTCTGGAAAATACCGGTAATCATTTGCTGCTTCTTTGCTTCGCATAGAAATTGTAATTCCTTTTAACGCATCAAATCCTCTTGTTTCTTGTGAAAGCTGTCCTCCTGATTCAAGTACTTCTATTTGGCGAGTTATTTCAAATTCAATTGCTCGCTGCACATTTCGAATAGAATTCATATTTTTCACCTCGACTTTCGTTCCAAATGCATCTTGACCTTTTATACGAACAGAAATATTTGCATCACACCTCAAAGATCCTTCTTCCATATTTCCGTCGCAAATATCGAGGTAGCGAACTAATTTTCTAATTTCACTGACATAATTATAGGCCTCCTGAGAACTTCTTAATTCAGGCTCTGAAACAATTTCAAGTAGGGGAGTGCCTGCTCTGTTTAAGTCAACTAAAGTATCATAAACATCAACATCGTGAATGCTTTTTCCAGCATCTTCCTCCATGTGAATTCGAGTGATGTTAATCTTCTTTTCTTGATTTTCTTCCGTTCGAATTACAATACTTCCTCCGGTACAAATCGGTGTGGTATCTTGGGTAATTTGATATCCCTTTGGTAAATCTGGGTAAAAATAATTTTTTCTTGCGAAATGTTGTTCTCGTGCAATATCGCAACCACAAGCTATTCCCAAACGAATTGCAAAATCAATTGTTTTGGAGTTCATCTTTGGTAAGGTTCCGGGATGTCCAAGTGTTATTGCACTAATATTCGTATTTACTTGCGCGCCGTATTCATTTACATCGTTGGAATATGCTTTAGTTTTGGTCAACATTTGCGCGTGAACCTCTAATCCAATTACTGCTTCGTATTTATCGCGTACTTCCTTTTCCATTCTTTTATATTCGAGAAATCAATTCTTTCATTATTAAGGTCATCTTTGGTTCTTGTTTACCCGCAACTTCAATTACATCTTGAACACTTACTTTTTGAATCTTTCCAGGAACTCCTAAATCTGTGATGATTGATATCGCAAAACAAGGAATATCCATGTGTCGAGCCACAATTACCTCAGGAACGGTAGACATTCCAACTGCGTCAGCTCCTGTATTTCTAACATATTGGTATTCTGCTGGCGTTTCTAGGGTTGGACCTGTTAATCCTGCATAACATCCTACAGCAATTCTAATATCGTTTTCTTTCGCAATTGTCAGCGCCAAAGCAATCATGCTTGAATCATAAGGCTCACTCATATCTGGAAAACGTGGTCCTAATTCATCAAAATTTTTGCCGATAAGAGGATTTCCAGGAAAAAGGTTAATGTGATCGTTTTGAATCATAATTTCCCCTACTATAAAATCTGGGTTTACACCTCCTGAAGCATTGCTTACAAAAAGACGTTCAATTCCCAATAATTTCATAACTCTAACAGGAAATGTAACTTGTTGTAAAGTGTAACCTTCATAATAATGAAAACGACCTTGCATTGCTACAACTTTTTTTCCGCCTAATTCACCAAAAATTAATTTTCCCGAATGACTTTCTACTGTTGAAACAGGAAAATTAGGGATGTCCTCATAGGGAATTTCATCGATAATATTTATTTCATTTACCAAGCCACCTAGTCCAGTTCCAAGAATAATTCCAATTTTTGGTTCAACATTTGTTTTTGAACGAATATAAGCTGCAGATTCTTTAAATTGCTGTAACATATTTTTTTATTAATAAATTAAATTCATCTTCATTTTCAATCTTTAAATCAATAGGCAAATAATACCAAGGATAGTTCTCTAATTCGTCAGCCTTTAATTTAGTTTGAAGACGAACATAATCTTTTTCAGTGGTAATAATTACACTATTTTCTTGTGCAAAAGTATCAAATTTTTGGTGGATTACCTTTATGTCGGAGGAATCAAAATTATGATGATCAGCAAAGAGAACTACTTCAACTTTATACTTTTTGCGAAGTTCAATAATTAGGGTTTCCGGTTGAGCTATTCCACAAACTAATAAAACTGTTTCAAATGAAGTTCTTTTTGCACCAAAAGAGATCAATTCACCATATTCTATTGAACTAAAAAAAATGGGTTTTGAATATTTTTGCATGCATTCTCTAATCCTATTTTTATGAGCCGCTTCAATTGATTCGGGACATTTGGTAATAACGATACAATCAGCTCTTTTTGCGCCACATCTCGCTTCTCTAAGGTTGCCAACAGGAAGAAGAAAATCACTTGAAAATATTTGCTGAAAGGGTGTTAGAAGAATAGAAAATCCGGCATTTACTGATCTATGTTGAAAAGCATCATCAAGTAATAATAAAGTGTTTTTAGTTTGAATTTTTAAAAGTTCATTTGCTCCAAGACTTCTTTTTTCTGCAACAGCAACTGTAATCTCTGATTTAAAGCGATTCTTATAGAGCAGTGGCTCATCTCCAACATCATCAGAAGTAGAATCTTCGGTTACTTCTTTGTAGCCAGATGTCTTTCTGCCATATCCACGACTTAAGATTTGAACTTGGAAATCATTTTTAAATAAATTTGTCAAGTAAATAGTCATGGGTGTCTTACCACTTCCTCCAACTGATAAATTTCCAATACAAATTGATGGTTCTTGTAGTTTTTGAGATGTAATAATTCCCCAATCGAATAAAAGATTTCGTATTAAGGTAATTATATAATACAAAAAAGAGAATGGAAATAGGAAATACCGAAATAAATTCATCTAGCGAATTTACAAAGCATTCTCTTAATTTACATGATAATCAGATAATTCTTGCTCGTCGGCATAATAAAAAACTCTTATGAGAGCAGTATCGTTTAAGAAATCAATCTTTCCAATTTCAAAGCGATTAATAGATAAGCCAGTACGTTTTTCTAAATCTGCTTTCATTTCTTCATATTTATCAGGTGTTATAAGATCTATTCGCTCATAATTGATTGTTTTTCGAGTTTCGTGCTTCATTAACCAAACATATTCTAAAATATACGTTAAGATTACAACAGAAAAATTTATAGTGGCTAATTCAGCCATGCTCAATTTATTTGCACCTAAAGCATTTACAACACTTATGCCAATTATCAAAAATAAGTAGGTCATTTCTTTAATTTCAATGGCATCTGTCCGATAGCGAATAATACCAAATATTGCGAAAAGCCCCAAGCCCATTCCAGTATCAATATCTAATTTCTTTAAACCGAAGCAAAGAAAAAAGGTAATTGTCCCAATTAAATAGTAGGTGAAAAGGTAATCTTTCCGTTTTGTTTTGGGATAATAGAGGTAACGAATAATAATTGTAAGGAAAAATAAATTTATTGCAAACCTCAACAAAAGCATATAAAAATCGTCATTAAACCAAATGATGGTTGTTGAATCTGTAATAATCTCTGCAGATTTTTTTAATGGAAAAAAAATAAAGTTAAATAGTTGTGTCATTGTTCATTTTTTTTAAATAAAGTAATTTTCTTTTAAAGCGATTGAATTTTAATTTACCTTCTCCATATAATTCCATTGACCCTAAACAGTATTTACTAAGTCGGTAGGGTCTTAGACTTTTACTTTTCATGATTTTGAAAAATGGAGAAGAACGATTTAGTTTTTCTTGTTTTAATTCTGAGATAACCAAATTAGGAAAGGGGCAAGAGATTTCACCAAACTTAAATTCGATGTTAAAATCTAAAGTTAATCGTTCGTTTAATTCATTGTGAACAAGTGTTAAACGTTGAAATGTATTCCACATAGTTGGATTCAAACTCATGGATTTTTTGAGTTGCTTATCAATAAATAGCTGTTGTTTCTCTTCAAAAATTGGGTTAAAATCTTGTGTTTCTATTCTTTTTTTATCCGTTCGACCCTTAAATTTGTGTTTAATTTCCAAGAATAGTAGATTTGATTCTACATACTTACGAATCCGGACTTTAAATCGATCTGTTTTTCCTTTGTGATGGTCTTGAAAAAATGAAAATCTCTCATCATCAAAATAGAGACTTTCGTATTTTGGTGTCCGTATAGTATTTATTTCTAATATTTTATATTCTGATTTAAGCTCGTGTAACAATTCTTCTAATAAGCCAATACGAAAAGCAAATTTGGTGTCGATACGGTTCATTAATTTTACCCGATCCATTTCAGCAAGTGAAATAGGTGAAAATGTATTTAGTATGTTAAGTATATCTTGCATTTACGTTAACACAAAGTTAAGTGATTTAGGCAATAAAAATCATAAGTTGATTAATAATGAAAGAAACTTGTTCAATGTCAATATTTTTAGTTTAATAATTAAACTTTTAGAAAAGCAAAAAAGTGCTTTTTTTACTTGTTTGTCTATCTTTGCTATATGAGGAAAAAAATCATGCTTTTGGGCTCAGGTGAATTAGGAAAAGAATTTGTAATTGCCTGTCAAAGATTAGGTCAATATATTATTGCAGTTGATAGTTATGTTGGTGCTCCAGCAATGCAAGTTGCCCACGAATTTGAGGTTATTGATATGTTAAACGGTTCTGAACTGGATCGTATTATTTCAAAACATCAGCCAGATATCATCGTTCCCGAAATTGAAGCGATTCGAACAGAGCATTTGTATGATTATGAAAAACAAGGAATTCATGTAGTTCCAAGTGCAAAGGCTGCAAATTTCACGATGAATCGAAAAGCAATTAGAGATTTAGCTTCAAAAGAACTTGGAATTAAAACTGCAACCTATCGCTATGCTACAAGTTTTCAAGAATTAAAAGATGGTGTTGAAGTTTGCGGAATTCCATGTGTCGTGAAACCATTGATGTCGAGTTCTGGAAAAGGTCAATCTGTTATAAAATCACATTCTGATATTGAAAAAGCCTGGCTTTATGCCATGGAGGGATCACGGGGGGACTTAAAAGAAGTAATTGTCGAGGGATTTATTGATTTTGATTATGAAATCACGCTTTTAACAGTGACTCAAAAAAATGGTCCAACTTTATTTTGTCCGCCGATTGGTCACCGCCAAGAAAGAGGAGATTACCAAGAGAGTTGGCAACCGATGCCAATGAATCCAGATCACTTAGCTGAAGCACAAAAAATGGCTGAAGAAGTAACCAAAGCATTAGGTGGAGCTGGAATTTGGGGTGTTGAATTTTTCATTACCAAAGAAGGGGCCTATTTTTCAGAATTATCACCTCGTCCTCACGATACTGGAATGGTAACATTAGCAAATACCCAAAATTTTTCCCAATTTGAATTGCATGCACGAGCAATCTTAGGATTATCAATTCCTGAAATATCCTTAAACCAAAATGGAGCAAGTGCTGTAATATTAGCAAGTGCTCAATCGGATAGTGAACCTGAATTTAATGGTTTTGAAGCGGCAGCATTGATTTCTAAATCAGATTTTAAAATTTTTGGAAAGCCTTCAACTCGCTCTTACAGAAGAATGGGAGTAGCACTTGCATATGGAACTGAAAATGTTGGAGAATTAATTGAAAAAGCAAAACTTGTTGCATCAAAAATTACTGTAAAATGAAAAAATTAGTTTTTATAACACTCTATATATCTTTTCTCAAAATAGAGGCTCAATCGATACATTACAATCTTCGAATGCCAAAGCCTCAGAATCATTATTTTGAAGTCGAAATGGTCCTTACAGATTTTAAGGAAAAGCAAATTGATCTAAAATTACCTGTTTGGGCTCCTGGTTCTTATTTAGTACGTGAGTTTTCTAAAAATATAAATCTAGTTAAAGCTTATGATCAAAAAGGAAATTTGATGGAGCTGGATAAAAAAACTAAAAATTCATGGTCCTTAAAAATTAATGGCGAAAAAAAAATAGTTGTAAAATATGAGGTGTATGCATTTGAACTTTCAGTGAGAACTTCTTTTCTAGATTTAAGTCATGGTTTTGTTTCTGGCTCGGGTGTTTTTATGTACGCCGAATCGCATCAAAATAACAAAGGAACTTTGGATATTTTCCCACATTCAACTTTTGCCAAAATAACAACTGCTTTGCCAAAATCATTCATTCCTGAAAAAATAGGTGGTGTTGAGAAATTTACTTTTGAAGATTATGATCAATTAGTAGATTGTCCTATTGAAATTGGAAATCAAGTGGTTTTTGATTTTATGGCTTCGGGTGTAAAACATACTGTTGCAATGTATGGCGAAGGAAATTATGATATCCAAAGCTTAAAAACAGATATGACCAAAATCATTGAAGCCGAAACGAATGTTTTTGGTGAAAATCCAAATAAAGAATATGTTTTTATTGTTCACAATGTTGTGGATGGTCAAGGAGGGCTTGAACATAAGAATTCTACTACTTTAAGCGTAAATCGGTGGACTTATGCTACACCAAAAAATATCGACTTTTTAAATTTGGTTGCTCACGAGTATTTTCATCTATGGAATGTGAAAAGAATCAGACCGATAGAATTAGGGCCTTTTGATTATTCACAAGAAAATTACACAAGCTTATTGTGGGTGATGGAAGGATTTACTTCTTATTATGATGAGCTAATTTTAAGACGAACTGGGCATTATTCACAAGAAGAGTTTTTAAATAAACTGCAAAGCTCAATAAATTATGTTGAAGGTTCAGTTGGAGCTCGTGTTCAACCTGTTGCTCATGCGAGTTTTGATGCTTGGGTAAAAGCATATCGTCCTACTGAAAATAGTTCTAATACTTCTATGACTTATTATTCTAGAGGATCAATTCTTGCAGCAATTTTTGATGTTATGATAATAAATAATTCAAAGGGGAAAGAGGGGTTAGATGCCTTCTTAAAACACCTTTATACAAAATTTCACAAAGGTTTAAATAGAGGATTTTCAGATGTTGAATTTAAAGTTGAATTGGAAAAATTTGTAGGAAAAGATTTAACAGATTTTTATAAAAAATATATCAATGGCACAGAAATTTTGCCTTATGCAGAAATATTCGATAAAGTAGGATTAACAGTGAAGGATTTAACAAGTTTTTCCCCGTCTTTCGGAGCCACATGCAGACAAGAAGGTGGTAATGTAATCGTGAAAAGTATTCGAGCTGGATCTTGTGCAGAAGATGCTGGTCTAAGTGTTGGAGACGAGATTATTGGCTGTAATACTTATCGTGTTGATCAAGGAATGTTAGATGGAATGATAAATAGCTTGACGATCGGAGAAACAGCAGAATTGCTTGTCGCAAGAGATGAAAACTTATTTTCCGTAAAAATTAGAATGACAAATTACCGAAAACCAGCATTTAAATTTGAAAAACAAACGAACTCGAAATATGAGACAGAATATAATTTTTGGTTGCGTTAAATTTACTTTTTTTACTCTTTTTTTAAACTTTTCCTTTGTAATCATCGGACAAGGAAAATACTTAAATGTTCAGATTCCACCAGTAAATAAATTGTATTCATCAAATGAATGTGAACCCTCTATTGCTATTAATCCATTTAGACCCAATGAAATGGCTGCTGGTTCGATTTTGGCTGGCTATCATTATTCAAGTGATTTAGGAAAAACTTGGGCAAGTAAAGAACTAAAAAGTCCGTATGGCGTTTGGGGTGACCCTGTTGTTTGCTACGATTCAAAAGGTCGCTTGTATTATTTTCATCTTGCTAATTATACAAAGACTTCTTGGATTGATCGTATTGTTTGTCAAACTTCAGATAAAATAGAAGGCGAGTTTACTACGGGGGCATTTCCTAAACCAAATGGAAGCAAAGCACAGGACAAACATTGGGTTGTAATTGATCCAATTTCTGATGTAGTTTATATGACATGGACACAATTTGATGCTTATGCTTCGCCTAATCCAAAGGATAGTTCTTTTATTATGTTTTCAAAATCAATTGACCGGGGTTTTTCTTGGACTGACCCAGTTCGAATTTCGAATTATGGCGGTGATTGTTTAGATGGTGATAATACTGTTGAAGGAGCTGTTCCTGCGTTGGGTCTGAATGGAGAAGTATATGTCGCTTGGAGTGGTCCTCGTGGCTTGGTTTTTCAAAAGTCGCTAGATTACGGGAAAACATGGCTTAAAGAAGAACGCATAATTTCAAAACATACTGGAGGGTGGGAATTTTCTATTCCTGGAATGAATCGAGCAAATGGCCTGCCATTCCTTGTTTCAGATATGAGCGAAGGTAAAAATAGTGGGACGCTTTATTTAAATTGGGCAGATCAAAAAAATGGAAAAAATAATACAGATATTTGGCTGAAGTCATCGAAAGATGGAGGTGAAACTTGGACGGATGCAGTAATGGTAAATCAAGATAAGACAAAAAAACATCAGTTTTTTACTTCTGTAGCAATTGATCAAAGCAATGGTGATTTGCATTTTGTTTATTATGATAGGAGTAGAGATACTTCTGACAAAAATAAAACTGAGGTTGTTTGGTGTAGAAGTGAAGACGGAGGAATTACTTTTAAAAGTGAGATTATATCTACTTCAGCCTTTGTTCCGAATAAAAAAGTATTTTTCGGTGACTATCTCGGAATTGCAGTCAATAAAGGCGTCGTAAGACCAATTTGGCCAAGAATGGATAAGAAAAAAATCACCTTATGGACGGCATTAATTAATTTTAAGTAAGTAATTGAAAAATAGCCAATTAAGAATACCATTGTCTTGGTCAAATGTAATAAATGAAGAATTTCATAAAGATTATTTCATACATCTGAATGAAACTGTCAACAAGTTTTATGAAGCAGAAACAAAACGTATATTTCCGCCTGAAGAATTAATTTTTCGTGCTTTTGATTTATGCTCTTTTGAAAAACTTAAAGTTGTTATTTTAGGTCAAGATCCATATCCGACTTTGGGTAACGCAAACGGTCTAAGTTTTTCAGTTGCTGATTCTGTTAAAGTACTTCCTAAAAGTTTAAAAAATATCTTCTTAGAAGTTCAAGAGGATTTAAAAATTGATTTTCCAAAGAACGGAAATTTAGAGAGATGGGCAAATCAAGGTGTTCTTTTGTTAAATTCAATTTTAACGGTTGATGAAGGAAGTCCAAATAGTCATAAATATATTGGTTGGGAGCAATTTACAGACGCTGTAATTCATAAAATCAGTACTGAGAAATCAAATATTGTTTTTTTACTTTGGGGAACGAAAGCCATTGCAAAAAAGGAAATCATTGCTTGTAAAAAACATTTAGTTTTAACTGCTCCTCATCCCTCGCCACTTTCTGCTTACCGTGGTTTTTTCGGATGCAAGCATTTTAGTCAAACAAATCAGTATTTTCGGAAATTAGGGATAACAGAAATAAATTGGTGATTTTTTTCGTTCAAAAATGTAACTTTGCAGCAGATGAAAATTAAAAATGATTTGCTATTACGTGCTCACAATGGTGAATCATTAGAGCGATATCCTGTTTGGATTATGCGACAAGCAGGAAGAATCTTACCAGAATATAGAATAGTTCGCTCAAAGCTTTCAGGATTTAAGGAATTAGTTGAAACACCAGAATTTGCTGCTGAGGTTACAATTCAACCAGTGGATTTATTAGATGTCGATGCTGCCATTATTTTTTCTGATATTTTGGTTGTTCCAGAAGCAATGGGTTTGCCGTATCAAATGATAGAACAAAAAGGTCCATGGTTTGAAAAAACTATTCGAAGCAATGAAGAATTAAGTTATTTAGAGACTACTATTGATGTTGAAGACAGGCTATCATATGTTTTTGAAGCCATTAAATTAACGAAAATTGCTCTCGACTCGCGCGTACCATTAATTGGTTTTGCTGGTGCACCTTGGACAGTTTTTTGCTACATGGTGGAAGGAAAAGGATCAAAGACTTTTTCTGAATCTCGAAAATTACTTTATACAAACCCAGTTTTGGCACACGAATTGCTAAGCCGAATAACTGATGTTACGATTCGCTATATGAAAGCTCAAGTTTCAGCAGGTGCTGATGCCTTGCAGTTATTTGATTCATGGGCTGGAATTTTAGGGACAGAGCAATACAGAGCA
This sequence comes from Crocinitomicaceae bacterium, assembly GCA_044354455.1. Taxonomy (GTDB): domain Bacteria; phylum Bacteroidota; class Bacteroidia; order Flavobacteriales_D; family Crocinitomicaceae; genus UBA952. The sequence continues at coordinate 49,731 of JBILAB010000001.1, forward strand.
TTTGGATTAAATTACATTGAAAAAATAGTAGCTGCTTTCCCTAATTTTCCTTTTACTGTTTTCTCAAAAGGTGCACTTGCTTCTTTACCTGAAATTGCAGCGTTAAATTGCTCAACATTAGGATTAGACTGGAATATGAGTATTGCAGAGGCACGTATATTAGTAGGCGAAACTAAGACTTTACAAGGTAATTTGGACCCCTGTGTTTTGTATGGTTCAAATGAGTTAGTAGAAAAAGAAACAATAAAAATGTTAAAATCATTCAAAAGTCAAAGACATATTGTAAATTTGGGTCACGGAGTTTATCCTGATATTGACCCTGAAAAGGTTAAAGTATTTATTAAAACTGTTAAAAACTATGAAAATTAAGCTAACAAAATTAAGTTTTATATCCTTAATTATTTTTTCTTCTTATTATTCTTTTGCTCAGAAAAATAAAGCTGTTGAAAAAGAAATTTTAAAAATGACATTTGAAAGATTGCAGACAAATGATCCGGTTAATGAAATTGGTGGAATAGATGCACTTGATTATGGTGTAAGTTCATCATCTGAACGAAAAGCAGATTTATTTACTGCTGAAGGTGGAAAGGATGTTCAAGTTCCGGAGAATATATTTGGTAGAGAGGATCCTATTAAAGACCTTGGTGGCTCTCAATATCTAGGTTTAATTTTGTATAAACCAGGAAAATTAGCAAACGAAAGAAGTTATGTAACAATTCCATTGGGGAGAGGTAAAGATGAAATCACCTTAAAAAAGAATTTAAAATATTGTGTTGAATTTTCACTTTCATTAGCTGAGTCTTCTAAGTTTGCAGTAAATAATATTGCGGCATTATTTTCAAAAGAAGATTTTGGGTCAAATAATTCAGCAGCAATTTATAATTCTTCCGATAGAATAGTTAAGGCTCAAGGTAATAAAGTCTATACGGGTTTTTACGGTTGGGAACAGGTTTGTAATATCTATACAGCAAAAGGTGATGAGAAATTTATAACAATTGGAAACTTTGATTTAAATGAAAAAACAAAATTTGAAGCTGTTAAAAAGCCAAAAGATAGTGAAGTTGAGGTTATAAGTCATGCATATTATTATATAGACAATGTTAATATAACTTTAATTGACAAAGAGGATGATTGTAAATGCTACAACAATGCTCCTCCTAAGCTTGAAGACTCATTTTCAAATTTAATTTATTCTAAAACACCTGAAATAACAGAGAAAATGAATCCTGCAGAAAAAATAGCTGCCCAAGTAGCTTACTTTAGATTTGGTAAGGCAACTTTTTCTGAAAACTGTAAAGATGCCATGAATTATGTAATAGACCAAATGGTTACAAATACTAGCTTTAGAATTGAAATACAAGGGCATTGTGATGCTAAAGAGTTGAAGGTTGGTGAAGGTGTTGATGAGTATTATGAGATGGATAGAAAACGTGTTGCAGCAGTTGTAAAATATTTTGTTGAAAATGGAATTGATCCAGCTCGAATAGATAAAACCTATAAAAGTTCAACTACTCAAAGTTTTGAAGTTGAAGAAGACGATGAGGATGAAGTGAAAGATGCAAAAAATAGAAGAATAAACTTTATTCTAAAGTAATAAAGTAGAATGTATTATTAAAAGCTGACAGTTTAAGTCAGGTTTTTTTTTTTAAGAAATTTTTTTATTGAAGTGGAATTTAATTACTCATTAAGGTCTAACAAAAAGTTTGTAATTTAGATAAATGAAATTTAGTTTTATTCTCTTCTTTTCTCTAATTATATCATGTGTAAGTGCGCAAACAATAAATCCTGATGATTCTTTTACTTTTGAATTAGGATTGCCAAATGCAACAAATAATAAAGCTTATAGATCGATTATGCAAGGTTTGGTTTGCATCTCACCATCCTATCAATACGCGCTTAAGAATGGTATTTCTTTTGGAATAGGATTACATTATTCCTATTTTGCAATCAATGAATTTAGAGTTCAACCAAAAATATTTGGGGGAATTCATTCTGCTGCAGCCTTTTTAAAACTTGGTCACGAAAAATTTTGGACAGAACGTTTTGGAACAGAAATAGGATGTAAAATCGGTTATTTAAATTCTTTTGCTTTTAGTGATTTAATAAAAAATTACAGGAGAACTGAAGCGAGCTTTGTTGAGCCATTTATTTCATTAATAGCGACTTCTTCTGTTAATAGTGCTTATCGTTTTACAATCGGATTTCCTTTTTATGGATTTAATTTTACTCCTGAAACGATAGGAATTTTAGATTCAAACTTGGGTTATACCACTTCCGATTTCTCTAAAATTTCATCAGCATTAACAATAAGTTTTGGCTACACCTTTTATTTCAATGGCAAAAAAAATATGGACGAGGATTAAGTTTGAATTACTCCAACATTGTATCTTTTTTCAATAGGTGCATGATTGGCCATTTCAATTCCCATTGATATTATTTTGCGGGTTTCAACAGGATCAATAATGGCATCTATCCATAGGCGACTAGCAGCATAATATGGAGATATTTGCTCATCGTACTTATTCTTAATAGAGTCGAATAGTTCTTTTTCTCGTTTTGGAGTTATTTCCTCGCCTTTTCCTTTTAATGTAGCAACTTCTATTTGAAGAAGTGTTTTAGCAGCGGCAGCACCTGACATAACGCCAATTTCTGCACTTGGCCACCCAACAATTAAGCGAGGATCATATGCTTTTCCACACATGGCGTAATTTCCAGCACCATATGAATTCCCCATTATTATGGAAAATTTTGGAACTACGCTGTTTGCCATGGAGCTGACCATTTTTGCTCCATCCTTTATGATTCCACCATTTTCACTTTTAGAACCTACCATGAATCCTGTAACGTCATGCAAGAAAACCAAAGGGATGTTTTTTTGATTACAATTCATGATAAATCGAGCTG
>JBILAB010000184.1:0-3661 GCA_044354455.1 Crocinitomicaceae bacterium
TATATGATACTCGAGCTACACTCGATGTTTTTTTAGCTCAAATAGCACGCTATCCGGATTTAAAGAATGATGTTTCCTATTTAGCTGATTTTTCAAGAGCCGGGAATTTTAAATCCTTAGATTTTGCCGGTCGTTTAGCGATTAATGAAAAAGGTGAGGCGATTTATAATTTTGGGAAACATAAGGAAAAAACAATTGAGAATGTTATGAAATCTGAGCCTGGTTATTATGGATGGCTTCTAGAAGCTGATTTTCCGCGCTATACAAAACTATGCCTTCGAAAAGAAATGGAGCGCATAAAACAAGTAAACACTCCAAAAGAAAATACATCAATGGAATCTAAATTGGATAACCTAAAGTCCAAATTCAATACAAAATGAAAATAATTTGTATCGGGAGAAACTATGCGGAACATGCAAAGGAATTAAACAATCCACTTCCTACTTCTCCACTATTTTTTATGAAACCTGATGTTGCGCTATTAATAGACTCTAAATTTTATTATCCTAATTTTACGAAAGACCTACATTTTGAATGTGAAATTGTAGTAAAGATTGATAAAGCGGGAAAAAATATTCGAGAAGAATTTGCTCATAAATATTATTCGAAAATTACCTTAGGTGTTGACTTTACAGCTCGTGATTTACAAACAAAATGTAAAACAGAGGGTTTACCTTGGGAAATTGCAAAGTCTTTTGATAATAGTGCGCCTATTTCTTCAAAATGGATTGATTTAAGTACCATAAATTTTGATTCTACAAGCTTTAATTTTTATCAAAACGATACGCTTGTTCAACATGGTAAAAGCAGTGATATGATATTTAACATCAATCAAATAATTGCTTATGTTTCAGGATTTGTAACACTAAAAACAGGTGATTTAATATTTACAGGAACTCCTTCAGGAGTTGGTCCAGTTGCGATTGGTGATCATTTAAGAGGAGAGCTAAACGGAATTCAATTATTAGAACTATTTGTTCTTTAATCTACTTTCACACTTATTTTTCGTGTAATTCCAGTATTTATAAATTGGAAGAAATAGATTCCATCAGAATAATTCTGAAGATCAAGTTCATTTGTTCCTTGATTTAGAATTAATTCATCAATCTTTTGTCCTATCACATTGTAAATAAACAATTTATCCCCCATTAACTCAAGTCGAATTGTTAGACTTTTATTTGCTGGAACAGGAAAACATTCGATATTTTGAGTTGAAATAATTTCAGTATGAATTCCAAGATTACTATCTTCATCGTGTTCTAAATGAAATAATCCCCCTAAATCTTGACCAACGAATAAGTTTAGTTTATTGTCTCCATCAAGATCAGCAACTGCACAAGAACTGTATCCTCCGATTGCTTTTGATAAAGAAAGAAAGTCAGCATTTCTAAGATTAAAAGAATTTCCGATAGAAAGAGCATTATCAATCGCATCATAAAAACGAATAAATCCATCTGAGGCACCAAGTAATAAATACGTTGTATCTTGAACTCTAAAAAAATGTGGTGTCGGATAACCATCTGGTGTTAAGGTTGAAACATCAATGTTTCCTAACATAGGATTTGTTAATTCAAATTGTGGAGTTGATAAAGAACCAATATTCTTATAATACATTAGTTCTCCTGTTTTTTTTCCTACAATTAAATCTAGTTTTCCATCATTATCTAAATCAAAAATTTGTGGAGTTGCATATTGACCTGCAGAAATTACAGCACCTAGATTATCAGTATAATTTAAAACTGGCGGAGCAAAAATGAGAGAGCTCGAACTTGAGTTATTTTTATAAAAGACCAATGTTCCATTTTCTAAACCAAGAAGAATATCAATTTTTCCATCATTGTCTAGATCACCAAAGCTTGGACTTATTTTAAAACCATAATTTAAAGTTGAAAGATTTATAAAATCACTGTCTATAAGGGTAAATTTTGGGTTATTTAGAGTACCTGTGTTTTTGTAGTATGCTATTCTACTTTCTCTGTTTAATGTGGGTTTATAGGCATAAAAATTAGAAACAAATAAATCTTTTAATCCATCATTGTCGATATCTACTAAAAAAGGGACAGAAGCAGTTCCATGTTCAATCATATCTTGCTGTAAGAAGGCTTTTGTCTCAAAAACAAAATTTGCACTATTTTGTGTACCAGTATTTTTATATTTCCAGATACTCTTTTCATTTTCAGAGATATTTTTTGCGTTTGGAGCAACCAATAAATCTTTTTTACCATCAAAATCAACATCAACAAAATATGCTGCCGGAAATAAATTAATTGCAATTGGCGTTGAATTAGATGGAAATGCAGGGTCAGAAGAAATCATTAAAGAGTTTGTATTCGGCGCAGTTCCTCCATTAATTAATAAATTCATGTTTGAAAAAGCAACATCACCAATAACTACATCCATAACTCCTGAACCATCATAATCGAGCGCCAAAACTGTTGATCCAGAATGTGCTTTGTCAACACTACTAGTATTTGGCTTTATGCCAGGATTCGGAACATTTCCAGTGGTACAAGGCAGTGTATTATCATTTAATATTAAAAAATTTGTATTCACATCTTCTCTGAATCCACCCCAGCATTCATTTTTTAATTTAAAAATGAGAGAATCAGAATGCCCATATAACTCTTGACTTTGATTCTGATGGTACTGCAAATATTCACCACTTATATGAAAGGTTAAAATATCAATGTCTCCATCAAAATCTACATCAACTATTGCTGGAATATCCGATGAACTGACATACAAATTTAAATTAGCACCTGTATAATCAGAGTACAAAAGATCTTTTGCCAATTCCCATTGCAAACCTATTTGAGGGCTTCCTACATTTTTAAAAACTTTTATTCCACCAATTCCATACGTAAATAAATCATTTTTACCGTCACCATTGTAATCAATTGAAAAAACTCTGTAACGAATTTGCTCAGGAAAATGCAAATAAGCCAACTGATCAAGTTTATAGAATGAGACACCACCCTCTATTTTTTGTTCGAAAACTCTCATTTGATCATTACTTCTGTCAAAAACTAGTAAATCCAAATCTCCATCGTAGTCATAATCAATTTCTGAAAATTGAGCGTAATTTAATCCGCCTGCCCAAGGATATTTTAAGGCAGAATTTGTCCTATAAACTTCTATTGAATCATTAAAATTAAATTGGAACTGTGCTTTAAAAGAAAAGCAAATTAGTAGCAAGAGATAAATAAGAAAAAAGCGACGCATTGATTGAGTTTATTGAGTCAAAATTACGAAAAAAAAGAGACTAACCTTCAAATAACATTATTCGCTTGTCGTCACTACAACTTGCAAAAGATTTAGCTCCAATTTTTATTAGTTTATTAACGGAATGGAGATGACCGCCATTTTTAGCTTCAATTCTTTGAGACAAAGAAAAAGTTTCTGAATTCCATATTTTTATGGTCTTATCTCTACTACAACTAATAAACTCATTATCAGAAATAAAAAGCAAATCATAGACACTAAAATTATGTATTGGAATCGCTTTAAAACAGAAGTAATCATTTAAATCCCATGCTTTTAAATATGCATCTTTTCCTCCAGAAAGACATTTTGTATCATCACCCGGAAAAAAGGTAAAGGACGTAACAGCAGCAGCATGTGCTTCAAAAGAATGTAAAAGATTAAAGAATTCCGTTTCTAA
>JBILAB010000040.1:0-13445 GCA_044354455.1 Crocinitomicaceae bacterium
CAGCTTATGGTGGCATCAGATGGGGAACAGGGCTTAACCGTCAATTTCAATATGAATCAACACAAAGTCGAATAGGAAAAACAATTTGGGATGCACCGGAACGCTACATTGAAAATTCGCCTTTGTTTCACCTACCAAATGTAAAAACACCTTTGTTAATTATGCATAATGACAGTGATGGTGCAGTTCCTTGGTATCAGGGAATAGAATTGTATAATGGAATGCGTCGCTTGGGAAAACCTTGTTGGCTATTAAATTATAATGATGACGACCACAATTTAAAAAAGGCGCCAAATCGTATTGATTTAAGTATTCGAATGCGACAGTTTTTTAATCATTATTTACTAGACAAACCAGCTCCAGAGTGGTTGAAAAATGGCCTGCCTGCTCTTGAAAAAGGAAAAAAGTTCGGATATGAAACAGAAGAATAAACTTTTTTTAACCCTCTTTATTATCTTAATAATAGCAATTACACTCTTGAGTTTATTGCCTCCAAAATCAGGCATTGAACTCGGAAAATCCGATAAACTAAATCATTTTTTGGCGTATGCTATTTTAAGTTTGAATTTTGGCTTTATTTCATCTAAGATTCGTTCTTATTTTATAGGAATCCCAATTCTGATTGCTTATGGTTTATTAATAGAATTTTTTCAAGGTTTTGTGCCCGGAAGAGATCCTTCTTTTTATGATACACTAGCAAATTCTGTCGGTGTTTTTTTAGGGTTTTTTATTTTTCGTTTCAACATGATTTTTAGTTATATCAAAACCCTCTTTTGAAATTATTTTTTAAGCTATTGAACTTAGGGTTTAAAAATAATACTTGTGTAGGTATAACTTGTTTGTGCAGCACCTGCAATACCACTCACTGTAACGGTGTATGATACATCAGCATTGCTATTGGTAACAATGCCTTGAGGTTCCCAAACGATGGTTTTATCACCGTAATTACCACCTGCCGATATAATTGTTACGGGTATATTGCCACTATCCCCGGTCATGGTTACGGTAGCCGCAGAAAAATCAGCCCCCGCAATCCCAAAAGACCACCTCGGAAAAGTGAGTGTTTGAGGAATGTATCCATTTGGCGGATAGGCAATGAATGCAGGTATTTTAGTATTGCCACCAGCAACTCCAATAACTCCTAATGACATAGATGAATTTGTGCTGCCATAACTAAATTGAGTTTTGGCAGAGTGTAGTATCCATCTGCGGTGACCAACACTGGTATTACTTGCCCCAGGATCATTAATGAATAGTGTAACAGCATTGGAAGCGTGCGCCCCTAAAGCAAGATTGCTTGTCGAAGCGCCTGAATATCCATTTTGCGTATAACAAATCCAGGTATCTGGTGGGGTGTGATTCAAGGCGCTATTGGCCTTCATCATCAGTGCCGCATCTTGATACATTCCATATTTTGAAGGGTCAAGGGTTGTATTATCATTAAGTCCAACCATTCGTCTAAAATAATTTATTCGTTTGATTACCTTATCATGCGTTGCTTGAGGAAGTGTTCCAGCATTGCATGTCTCTGTACTGCCTGTCCATCCGGGATCTGATACCTCTGAACCCAAGTAATTGGTATTATAATCCTCTAGGGCGGTTTCTCTTGAAGTAAGCTCTGGAGTGGGAATTACTTCTTTCTTACAGCCATAAATTGCCAATGCAGATAAAGCCAGTAAAATTATTTTTCCTTTCATATGCTTGAGTTTTAATACATCATGATTTAATGTATAATTTATATTTTGAATATTGGCAAAGTAATAGATAAATTTTTAATTCAATATCATTGCGCCTTAAATAACTTGTTTAAAGTTTATATAGTGTTGAATGTTTAATCTAAATAAATTATTAATTTTACTTCGTCTCTAAGGGGTGTTCGTTGCTAAAACGGGCTGAGATTATACCCATTGAACCTGTAGGATAATGCCTGCGCAGGGAAGATGACTGAGCTAATGAATTTATAACTACCAAGAATTAGCCCCTTGTTCTTGTTTAATTTTTTTTTTTAAAATGAAAACAAGATTTATTATCCTTGCCATTTTTTCTTTTTTTTCTTTAGTATCTTCTGCCCAAGATAATTTATATGGTTTTGTAAGCGACACTGATAATCATGCTTTAGAAGGTGTTCGAATAACGATTCAGGGAACGACATTCACGTCTTTTTCAGATAAAGCCGGGAAATTTGAGTTTCAGAATTTAAAAGCTGGAGCTTATACATTGATCTTTGGCTTACCAGGCTATTTTTCTATAAGTAAAGAAATAAGCGCATTACAATTCACTGAAAAAATAGAAGTTAAAATGGCTTCAAGCCCTAAAACCTTTGAAGAAGTTCAAGTAATTTCTATACGAAGTATAGAAAATGCGACATCGACTAGCACACTTCAAAATTTAGCTCTTGAAAAGAAAAACTTCGGGCAAGATATTCCATTATTATTGGAAGCTACGCCCTCAGTGGTTACAACTTCGGATGCTGGAGCAGGAGTAGGTTATACAGGAGTTAGAATTCGTGGTGTTGATGCTTCTCGAATAAATGTTACAATAAATAGTATTCCTGTAAACGATCCTGAATCTCATGATGTATATTGGGTAAACATGCCAGATTTAGTTTCTTCTATTGAAACGATTCAAATTCAAAGAGGAGTTGGGACTTCAACAAATGGTGCTGCAGCTTTTGGTGCCAGTATAAATATAAAATCTCAGGATATTTCAACAAGTCCTTTTGGAATTAGTGATAATTCTGTTGGCTCTTTTAATACCCTAAAAACAACTATAAAAGCAGGAACTGGCTTAATAAACGATAAATTTTCCTTAGAAACTCGTTTATCCAAAATTGCTTCAGATGGATTTTTAGATCGTGCTTCTTCAGCTTTAACTTCTTATTATATTTCCGGATCTTATTTAACAAAAAAGTCAGTGCTTAAAGCAATTGTTTTTAGTGGAAAAGAAATCACTTATCAAGCTTGGTATGGAACACCAGAATCTCGGATAAATGGAAATATTGCTGAAATGAATGCATTTGCTGATAGAAATTATTTAAGTGATCAAGACCGTGAAAATTTATTAAATTCCGGAAGATCTTATAACTTTTACACGTATAAAAATGAGGTGGATAATTACCAACAAGACAATTATCAAGTTCACTTTACCCATTCTTTTAAGCCAAATTTAGTATTGAATATTGCTGGCCATTATACTTATGGACGTGGATATTACGAGCAATACCGCAAAAATGATGCGCTTTCTTCTTATGGCTTGCCAGCTGTGATTATGGGAGAAGATACTATTTCAACTTCAGATTTAATTCGTCGAAGATGCTTGGATAATGATTTTCTTGGCGCTGTCTATTCACTTAATTATAATCGCTCAAAATTTAACCTTGTTTTTGGCGGTGCTATTAATACTTATTTAGGACGCCATTTTGGTGAAATTATGTGGGCAAGAATGGCTTCCACGAGCGAAATTGGAGATAGATATTATTCAAATAATGCGCAGAAATCTGAATTTAGCACTTACCTAAAAGGAACTTATAGATGGAACAAATTTGATTTTACCGGAGATTTAAACTACAGACATCTTGACTATTCTTTTTTACAGGAAGACCAAGGGCTTCAGAAATCTGTTGCATTTGATTTTTTTAATCCAAAAGCAGCATTGACCTTCAAGCTAAATAGGACTCAACTTCTTTTCGCTGCTTATGGAATTAGTCATCGTGAGCCGGTAAGAAAAGATTTTGTTGAAAGTTCTCCTTCTAGTCGCCCAAAATTTGAAAGCATGCAGGATTTAGAACTTGGGTATTCTTTCAACACTCAAAAAACAAATTTTTCGATAAATACCTTTTACATGGCTTATTTAAATCAGTTGGTACTAACTGGACAGATTAATGATGTTGGAGCTTATACTCGCACAAATGCGAAGGAAAGCTATCGCTTGGGAGTTGAATTAATGACGACTCATAAAATCTCAGATTTTCTAAAATTAAATGGCTCATTTTCATTAAGTCAAAATAAAATAGCTGCATTTGAAGAATATTTAGACAACTATTCTGCCCCTTATTCTCAAGTGATAATTTTACATAAAAATACAGATTTGGCCTTTTCTCCTTCGATTGTTGCAAATGCAGGCTTTTCTTTGTCGCCATTTAAAAATTGTTCGATTGATTGGCTATCAAAATATGTTGGACGCCAATATCTGGATAATACTTCTAATGATAATCGAAGTATAAATCCCTTCTCTTTTTCAAATTTGACCTTGTCTTACAAAATTGAAAAAAAGTTTTTTGAAGAAATTACTTTTGGCTTGTTAGTAAATAATATTTTCAATGCCTTGTATTCAAACAATGGCTATACCTTTTCATACATTTATGGAGGTCAAACAACTACTGAAAACTTCTATTACCCGCAAGCCGGAAGGAATTTTATGTTTAGAATTTTGATGAAGGTTTAATTTTGAATAATTATTTTTAATTTCACAGAATATAAATTTATAAAACTTAAAAATGTCTATTTACAAAATACTTTTTAGCGCATTAATAATCTTAAATTTTAGTTTAAGTTTCTCTCAAAAGATAAAAAGAAGTTCAAATATCAGAATCGATAGTACGACATCAGATGAAAAAAATCTGTACAATGCGCAATGGCAAGGATTAGATATTGGATTTATGTCCACTAATAAATCAGATCAGTGGTCAAATAAGGTAATACAATCAACAAGTCTTGGCATAAATCTTTTTGAATTTAAAATCCCTTTATTCAAACAATACATTGGAATTACAACAGGTTTCGGATTTAATTTTAAAACCTTCACTTTTGATGATGATTATTCTTTTCTGTCCACTGATTCAACGATTGATTTAGTTACAGGGAACCCATCGTTATACGATGCATCTGCTACAGTAAAATATTCTACACTCAACCAAGGGTTTTTTCAAATTCCTTTATTACTTGATTTTTCAACAAAGAAAAACCAAAAGAAATCAATAAGTTTAGCAGTAGGTGTTGTTGGTGGAATTCGATTGTTTACAAATCATCGCTTGCAAGGAAAGTACAGTAATGGTGATAAGTTCAACAATGTTATTAGAGACAATAAATATTTTCATACTAATTTACTATCCTTGGATGGAATGGTTCGTTTAGCATATGGTCCTATTGGATTATTTGGCACCTATAGTTTGAATGGTTTATTTAAAAACGACGCAGTAGAAAAAATCAGCCCCATTTCTATTGGACTTAGTTTTAATGTGCAAAAAACTGGATCAAAAAAAAAGTGGAAAGATAACGAGGATATAGACATTATAGAATCATCCTTTTCAGGCTTAAAATAACTCCCAATCTTTGATTGCATTTTCTGTAAGAAATTCCTTGTAGGTCATCCTTCTTTTCTTTCTACCTGAAGATCTCTTTCGGTACCCTTGTGGTATTTAAGAAATAATTAATTCTTGTTGTTTTTTATATGTATTTTTGAAGTATAAATTTGAAAATAATCAATTCGAAAAATATGAAAAAAGTCATTAACAAATCAGTCCATCTGCTAATCATCGCAATAGCACATTTGCTAATCAACTCGTCAATTTTCGCTCAAGCGCCCCAAAAAATGAGTTACCAAGCTATAATCAGAAATAGTAATGATTCTTTACTTATTTCCACTCCAGTAGGAATGCTTATTAGCTTGGTTCAAAGTTCTCCGACTGGCACTGTGGTTTATTCTGAAACACAAACGGCAACGACCAATGCCAATGGGCTAGTTAGTCTTCAAATAGGAATAGGAACTGCAGTCAGTGGTACTTTTGCAGGTATAGATTGGGCAGCAGGACCATACTATGTGAAAACAGAAACTGATTTATCTGGCGGAACAAACTACACAATTATTAGCAGTAATGAATTACTAAGTGTTCCTTACGCTTTATTCAGTGCAAATGGAACTCCCGGTCCTCAGGGTCCAGCAGGCACTTTACCTCCTGGAACAGTTGCTGGTGAGATAAATTATTGGAATGGCACAGCTTGGGTAACAGTTGCTCCTGGGCTTAGTTTACCGGGAGATCAGGCTTTAACCTTAAGCCTTTGCAACGGTGTTCCTACTTGGGGCCCTTGCCCTGCGGTTTTGCCAACAGTAACAACTACAGGAGTATTTAGCATTACTAATTTCTCAGCAAGTAGCGGCGGAGCTGTTACTTCTAATGGTGGTGCTGCTTTATCTGCATGGGGAGTTTGTTGGAGTACTTCTGCCAACCCTACATTAGCAAATAGTTTTTTGCAAAATACTGTAAGTTCTGGAAGTTTTAGCAGTGCTCTAAGTGGATTAACACAAAATACTACGTACTATGTTCGTGCTTATGCTACAAACAGTGCAGGAACTGCCTATGGTAATGAGCAAAGTTTTACTACTACAAATACAACTACAGATGTTGTTTTACCTACAATAACAACATTTGCAGTGTCTGCAATAACTACTACCTCAGCAAGTAGCGGTGGGGCAGTTACTTCTGATGGTGGTGGTACTGTATCCGCATGGGGAGTTTGTTGGAGTACTTCTGCCAACCCTATACTAGCAAATAGTTTTCTGCAAAATAATGGAAGCGCTGGTTTTTTTAGCAGTGCACTAAGTGGCTTAACACCAAACACAACGTACTATCTTCGTGCTTATGCCACAAACAGTGCAGGAACTGCCTATGGGAATGAGCAAAGTTTTACTACTACAGATACAAATGTTGTTTTACCTACAATAACAACAGCAGCAGTATCTGCAATAACTACTAGCTCAGCAAATAGCGGCGCAACGATTACGTCTAATGGTGGTGCTACTTTATCAGCATGGGGAGTTTGTTGGAGTACTTCTGCCAACCCTACACTCGCAAATAGTTTTTTGCAACATAATGTAAGCACTACAATTTTTGGCAGTGCCCTAAGTGGCTTAACACAAAATACAACGTACTATGTTCGTGCTTATGCTACAAACAGTGCAGGAACTGCCTATGGGAATGAGCAAAGTTTCACAACTCTCGCTATAGTTTTACCAATAGTAACAACTACAGCAATATTTGCAATAACTTCTACCTCAGCAAGTAGCGGCGGAACGCTTACTTATGATGGTGGTGCTACTGTATCCGCTTGGGGAGTTTGTTGGAGCACTTCTGCCAACCCTACACTAGCAAATAGTTTTTCACAAAATACTGTAAGCTCTGGGAGTTTTAGCAGTGCCCTAAGTGGCTTAACACTAAATACAACGTACTATGTTCGTGCTTTTGCCTCAAACAGTGCAGGAACTGCCTATGGTAATGAGCAAATTTTTACTACTACCAATAACTTTTTCACTATTGGCCAAAGCTACCAAGGAGGAATAATTGCCTATATTCTGCAAGCTGGAGACCCTGGATATAATGCATCTGTGCCTCACGGCTTAATTGCCGCACCGAGCGACCAAGGATATGCAACATGGGGTTGTTATTATGGCATATCAGGAGCAGATGGAACAGCCATTGGCACAGGTAACCAAAACACCATTGACATAATGACTGGCTGCGACGAAGCAGGAATAGCAGCACGCCTCTGTGGAGATTTAGTATTGGGTGGCTACAGCGATTGGTATTTACCAAGTAAAGATGAGTTAAACAAGTTGTATCTAAACAGAGTTGCTATTGGCGGTTTTGCTAATGACAACTATTGGAGTTCTACGGAGGGCAATAACGACGGTGCGTGGACACAGGGTTTCTACAATGGTGGCCAGTACATCTACGATAAGAGCGGCGACCCCAGTGTGCGTGCTGTTCGGGCTTTCTAGACCTGAGCCAGCCGAAGGTTTAACTATTTATCAATTTAACCATTTCTTTTCGAATACCGCGTAAGCGGTCGATTTTTGAGAAAAAGCTATAAAAAAACCAGTACAAGCGTACTGGTTTTTTTGTGGTCTCCACTGACCTATTTTCGAACCCCTTTTTGGAGGATTTGGAGGGGCTGAATACGTTGAGAAACAATAAATGAATGAAAAAGTTTATATTTGATTTTAATTAACAACTAAAATACAAAGTCATATTAACATTTATATACATTAAAATATGAAAAAAGTCATTAAAAAATCAGTCCATCTGTTAATCATCGCATTAGCACATTTGCTAATCAACTCGTCAATTTTCGCTCAAGCGCCACAAAAAATGAGCTACCAAGCAGTTATTAGAAATAGCAATGATTCTTTGCTTGTTTCCACTCCAGTAGGAATGCGCATTAGCTTGGTTCAAAGTTCTCCGACTGGTACTGTAGTGTTTTCTGAAACTCAAACAGCTACTACCAATGACAATGGCTTAGTTAGCCTTCAAATAGGAATGGGAACAGCAGTCAGTGGTACTTTTACAGGTATAGATTGGGCAGCAGGACCATACTATGTAAAAACAGAAACTGATTTATCTGGCGGAACAAATTATACAATTATTAGCAGTAATGAATTACTGAGTGTTCCTTATGCCTTGTTTAGTGCAAATGGAACACCTGGACCAAGCGCCTATCAAGTTGCAGTTGAAAATGGATTTAGTGGAACAGAAACTCAGTGGTTAGAATCGTTGCAAGGGGTAAACGGAATAAATGGAACTAACGGAACAAATGGTGAAACAGGAGCTACAGGCCCTGCAGGCACTTTCCCTCCAGGAACAGTTGCTGGCGAAATGAACTATTGGAATGGCACAGCTTGGGTTACAGTAGCACCGGGTATTAGTCTCCCTGGTAACCAGGTTCAGACTTTAGGTTTTTGCAATGGTGTGCCTACTTGGGGGCCTTGCCCTGCGGTTTTACCAACAGTAACAACTACAGCAGTATCTGATATAACTGCTTTCTCAGCAAGTAGCGGTGGGACGGTGACTAATGATGGTGGCGACGCTGGAACAGCATGGGGAGTTTGTTGGAGTACTTCTGCCAACCCCACACTCGCAAATAGTTTTTTTCAAAATAATGACTACTCTGTAAGTTTTAGCAGTGCACTAAGTGGCTTAACTCCAAACACAACGTTCTATGTTCGTGCTTATGCCACAAACATTGTGGGAACTGTTTATGGCAACGAGGTTAGTTTTACCACACTGCCGCTGACATTACCAATCCTAATCACTGCTGCTATAGAAAACATTTCAAATACTACAGCAGTTAGTGGTGGTTCTATAAGCAGTGATGGAGGGGCTCCTATTACTACAAGAGGTGTATGTTGGAGTACCTCACAAAATCCGACCTTGACAAACAATATAACTAATGATGGCGTTGGAGTTGGGACCTACTTAAGCAATATGTCTGCACTGAATCCTAATACTACCTATTATGTTCGCGCCTATGCTAGCAACAGTGTTGGGACAGCCTATGGAAACGAAATTGTTTTTACATCTAATACGGTTACTTTGCCTGTGCTTACAACCAACCCGATTACAATTGTTTCCTATACTGGAGCTACCGGTGGAGGAAATGTAACTAACGATGGCGGGAATCCTGTTACCGCGAGAGGAATCTGCTGGAGTACATCTTTTAATCCTACAATCGCAAATAGTGTAACTTCTTCCGCTTCCGGGCTAGGGATATTCATTGCATCCATGACAGAGCTTACTCCAAATACCACTTATTATGTCCGTGCTTATGCTACTAATCTGGGTGGTACCGTATATGGCAACCAGGTAATTTTTAGTACCCTAGTATCAACTTTACCATCAGTCATTACCACAGTCATTTCTGGAATATCCACGACTAGTGCCTCAGGAGGAGGAAACGTGACTGACGATGGTGGAAGTACTGTTACCGCACGTGGAATTTGCTGGAGCACTTCTTCGACTCCTACTCTTTTAAGCTTTACAACTATCGATGCCTCTGGTACAGGTAATTATTACAGCATTCTTACCAACTTGTCCCTCAGTACTACCTATTATGTTCGAGCTTATGCAAGTAATAGCATTGGTGTTGCCTATGGCAGTGAAGTAAGTTTTACTACCGCTTCAACCATCCCTGCATTTTCTGTTCCTGTTTTGGGTACTATGGCGGTAACTTTAAATTCCGCTACTATTGCTTCCGGTGGTGGCTATATTAGTTTCGATGGCGGCTCAGTTGTGACGGCAAGGGGTGTTTGCTATAGTACATCGCAAAACCCTACTACTGCAGACAATATTTCAAATGATGGAATGGGGCCTGGATTTTTTTTAAGCACTGTAAGCAACCTTTCAGGTTGTAATGTGACCTATTATGCTCGTGCATATGCCACTAACAGTTCAGGTACTGGCTATGGTAATCAAGTAAGTTTTACAACAGGCTTAGCTCCTTTCGGTGTAAGTACTTCTTTTGTAGATAATATAACTTCCAATTCGGCAATCTGCGGAGGCGCTATTACTTCTGATGAAGGTTGCCCTATAATAGCGAGAGGTATATGCTGGAGTTATACGACAAGTACCCCGACAATTGCTGATGAAATTGTATCTGTAATTGGTGGCGTAGGAACCTTTACAAGTAACTTATCTGGCTTATTACCTGGTATATCCTATTATGTACGCTCCTATGCAACTAATTCTAAGGGAACAAGTTATGGAAATGTACAAGTATTCAATACTGCGGATACCACTGGCTTTTATCTTGGCCAAGAATATGGCGGCGGCATTATTTTTTACATTGATAACAGTGGTCAACATGGGCTTATAGCCGGGACTGCGGACCAGGGAAATGCTTTCTGGGGCTGCCCAGGCACTTCCATTCCTGAAACACAATCAACAGTTGGTTCAGGAGCTACAAATACAGCAGCTATTATTGCAGGGTGCAGTGAGCCCAATATAGCTGCTCGAATTTGCGATGAACTGCAATTAAATGGATACAATGACTGGTTTCTGCCAAATATAAATGAATTAGCGTTAATGTATCAATACCGAGGTTTGATTGGAGGTTTTGCTTCCGTCTATACAGATGTATATTCTCCACACTATTGGAGTAGTTTAGAAACTGATGCATTAAATGCATGGAGTTTCAACTTTGAAGATGGGACTTCACATAGCAACTGGTGGGGCTACACATATTCCAATAAGTTATACAACTTTAAAATACGTGCTGTTCGAGCTTTTTAACACCATTAAGCAGCACCGAAGGTAATTTATCCACTTAACACCGCGAAGCAACCACGAAGTGTATTTCTTTTCTCTCACCGAGTAAGCGGTCGTTTTTGAGAAAATAGCTAATTTGTAGAGATGTAAGCATACCATAACTTACTTGAGATAGTTGGAGTAAGGAAAAAATTTTTAAACTAAAATGTTAAAACTTTCAATTTAGGTTGTGAGTAGCTCCCAATCTTTGATTTCATTTCCTGCAAGAAATTCCTTGTAAGTCATTCTTCTTTTACCTTCTACTTGTAGTTCTGTGATACAAATAAACCCATTGTTACATGGAAAAAGAATTCCATCAGCGTGTTCTTGAAGCTTTCCTGTTAAGCTAATACCATTCTTTTCTATGGTTTTTGAAGCAAAAAGTTTCACCAAAAGAATTTCATTTTTCTTAGTGTTCTTAAGTTTTGTCCAAGCAGCAGGGTAGGGTGAAAGCCCCCGAATTTTATTGTGAACGTTTTCCACTGTTTCTTGCCAAGAAATTTCGCAATCTTCTTTGAAAATTTTTGGAGCCGTTTTAAAATCTTTTCCGTCAAATTTATCTTGATCAATAACAGTATGTGTCTGTTGAGAAATAGCAGCAACAGTTTTTAATGTTAATTCAGCGCCTAAACTCATTAATTCATCGTGTAACGCTCCAGCATTTGTGTTGTTGGATATTTTTACTGCTTCTTGCGCGATTATCTTTCCAGAGTCGATAGCTTCATCAATAAAAAAAGTTGTTACACCCGTTTCTTCATTTCCGTTAATAAGAGCCCAATTTATTGGAGCAGCTCCTCGATAATTTGGTAGAAGAGATGCGTGAAGATTAATGGTTCCAAAAGCTGGCATTTTCCAAACTTCTTTTGGTAACATTCGAAAAGCTACAACTACAAATAAATCAGCTTGAAGTTCTTTTAACTGTGCTAAGAAATGCTCGTCTTTTAATTTTTCTGGCTGTAAAATTGTTAAATTATTTGCTTGAGCATAGATTTTAACTGCGCTTTCTTTTATTTTTTGTCCCCTGCCAGCGGCTTTATCAGCAACAGTGACTACAGCAATAATTTCATGAATACTTGACTGTAAAGCGTCTAAAATGCCTACTGCAAAATCAGGCGTGCCCATGAATACAAGTCGTAATTTTTTTTCCTCACTCATACGATTTTATTTTTCCAGGGGTAGTATCTTAAATAGAGAATGGATAGCAATCCCAAAACACCAAAATAAATATATTCAACAGTCCAAATCCAATAGACATCAAAATTCCAACATTTTATGAATAAAAAGCTACAAATGGTATAAATAAATACTGTAAAAAACTCTATCAGCATCGAATGAAGTGTATTTCCACTTCCATGGATTGTTTGAAAATAAACGGAGATAATCCCAAATAATAATACAGATAAAGAAATCAGTTGGAGAATTTCAGCACTTTTTTGCAAATAGATTTCTTCTGGATTAATCATTAAAATTAATTTTTCCGGATATAAAATTGCTCCATGAAATGTTAAAAGTAAAAAGCCAACGGTTAATAATTGAATTTTTCTTTGAATAACAGGTATTTTATCAAATTCCTTTGCACCTAAATACTGAGATATATATGTTTTTGTGGTTCCTGCAAAGCCCCAAATTGGCACAAAGGCCAAAAAATAAATAGAGCGAATATTTTGGGAAACTGTTAAATCAAATTGCCCTTTTTGCTCTAACCAAGTAAAATAAAGTGTCCATGTCCCAAGTGCAAAAAATCCTTGTAGCATGAGTGGACTTCCTACTTTTAAAAGTTCCTTCATGGATTGAAAATTATAGGAGAAGTGAGAAAATAGCCGATATTTTCGTTTTTCATCGGAGAAAAATAAATAAACTAGTAGAAAAAGCATTCCCAATCCATCTGCAATTGTAGACGCCAATGCTGCTCCTTTTAATCCCATTTCTGGTAATCTCATTTCCCCAAAAATGAGTGAGTAATCTAAAAAAACATTGCTTAATGCTGTAATTAATGCGGCGATTAATACCACTACTGTTCTTCCTTTTGCAAGAAAAAAAGCTTGAATTGCGATTGTAATCATCGAGAAAAACAATGCGAAACTTCTTATTTGAATATAATCTCCTTGAAGTGCAGCAATTTCCTGATTTTTAGAATAGCCAAGAATAGCGCCCGGCATTATAAAATATAAAATAACAAAAAGAACAGCTGCAAGAAGGCAATTCATTAGAACAGATGAACCAAATATCCTTCCGATTGCTTCGGGTCGTTCTTCACCAATTCGGCGAGCGATAATTATTTGAGCGCCATCTCCCATTCCTAATAGACACATGTACATCGTTATATAAATGAGTCCGCCATTTCCAACTGCATCAAATGCTTCAGTTGAAT
>JBILAB010000185.1:0-3642 GCA_044354455.1 Crocinitomicaceae bacterium
ATTTAAAATTCCCTTATTAACAGGATTTAATCTTAATGTAAATCGGATTTTATTTTGATAGTTAGTAAATATATCTGTACCCATATTCGAACTTTGAACAAAAGGAAACGAGATGCTTAAAATACCTAAAAGCCTTATTCCAATACCTGCATTATACATAGAATGAACAGTAGCTCCATCGTAAAATGTACCAAAATCAGCAAAAACACCAATAATTTTTGGAATTTTTGGAATTTGAGTAAACAGATTAGTTGAAGCCATCCAAAAAGAAGAGCTTCCAAAATCAGAAGTGCTAGCGAAATTGCCAAAATTACTCATACGTTGCTGCGACCATATTCCTGAAGTTTCATAGCGACCGAAGTTATAGTCCTCCATGAATAAATCTTGATTTCCCCGAGCGCCACTCATTGACATACGGTAATTATTCCCTACACCGGTTGAATTATTATATAAAAATATATTTCCAAAATTTGCTCGTAATTCGATCCATCTATCTGATTTATTTTTAAGAAAACGGTATTTGTAAGTACTTGATGCTAATAATCTTGCAACATTATCAGAATTAGATTTCGTTTGCATGTATTCACCTCTTAACTTAAAATTAAAAATATGATCCGGCAGATTTACATTATAAATATATTCTCCAAAAGCACCAATTTGCTCAGTTAAATTAGCTTCTTGGTTTAAACTAGAATAGATGGTTTGAATAAGAATAGAGTGACTTGTTGGTTTTGCATTACCGCGCTCTCCTAATTTTAATGACCAATAAGGTGCGATTGTCAAAAACGAACCAGTTGAATCATCTGATCCAAAGTTTTTTAGAGAAAGTCCGATTCTTGAAATTCTAAAATTATTTTTTGGAAGAAAAGTATAACTAAACTCGCTCATTCCAGCAATATTTTTTCTTCCAAAAGCAAACTGCGGCGCAACAAAATATTGGAAAGGCTTGAAAGGAATACCCATATTATGGAAAGCAGCACCAATAAGTAAACCATCGTATAAATTTCCGCCAATTGAAGGTGACCAAAAAACATTTGTCCTTTTGGTTTCATTATCACCGATTAAAAACTCAAATTTCAGGGGCTCTATTTTTGGAAAAAGAAACCTATTTGTCCAAGTATTATTTCCACGGTTAATCTCGGGAATATTCTTCGCATCATCGATTACCAATCGTGTAAATTGAGAGCGATTAGACTTAATTTTAATTTCTTCCACACCCGGTTCCACCCAAACGGTTTCGATTAAAACTGAATCTTTGAATACATTTATCGTTATGGGGCCATTTACCTGCCCAACATTTTTTACTTTCACTAAGGAACCAACTTTCATTGAACGAACGCTCTTTATTTTATAATCGATATGGTTTGTTGTTTGAATTAAATCATCAAACAACCATGATAAATTTTTACCCGAGCTTGCTTCCATTGTTTTTCGCATATCTTCAGGTTGAGGATGTTTAAATTTCCATGTCTCAAAATAATCATGCATAACCTTGTTAAACAATTCTTCCCCAAGGTAATCTTTCAGGTAAAAAAATACCAATCCAGTTTTTTGATACATTATCAAGCCATAATTAGTTGATGTAAAATCTTCCGAATGTGTTTCAATAGGTTGATCAGCGCCAAAACCGGAAATTGTACGATAAGAAACATCTCCCATGTCGTGGTGATCTAAATCATTGAAATGTAAGCGCCCATTCAAGAGCATATCGGAAAGTCGCGTGTTGTTTGGATATTTCGTTTGAATGTAGCGCATTTCGTTTAAGGTATTCATTCCTTCGTCCATCCAACCATGCACCCGCTCGTTTGTTCCTAAAATTCCATAAAACCAATTGTGCCCAACTTCGTGCACAATAACCACCTCCAACTCTTCTTTTGAACTAGCATTTCCGATTACAGTAACATTTGGATACTCCATTCCTCCTCCGGCGCTTATAGTTCCATCTACAGCTGTAACTTGATTGTATGGGTAATCTCCATTCCACAATGAATAATAATAAGTTCCGTCATTGATATATTCTATAGCATTCTGCCAATAAATCGCATTATGCGGAACAAACATAGCCCAAGAAGTTACTTTTCGTTTTCCTTGAGGTAATTCTACTTCGCCTTTCAATACAGCGTAACGTTTATCTGCAAACCAAGCAAAATCATGCACTTTTTCCTGAGTATAACGAATCGTTTTCCATTCACTATCTGAGGTTGGAAAAGGGGTTTTTCCATTTCTACCTTGTTTTTGAGATAAATAATCTGGCAATCTTTTTAATGATTCATTTGCCTTTTCGTCAAGAAAAATTTTCTCGCTTTCGGTTTGTAAATCTCCTGTTGCACCAACAACATAATTTTTGGGTAGTGTAATACTTACATCAAAGGACCCAAATTCCGAATAAAATTCTCCTTGATTTAAATAAGGCATTTGATTCCACCCATTTTTATCATAAACAGCTGGTTTTGGGTACCATTGAGTGATTTGATAGGATTGACCGATATGTCCCAATCTAGATATTTCACCAGACGGAATTTTGACTTTAAAAGGTGTAGAAATTTTTATTCGATCACCAGATTTGAGTGAATTTTGGAGTTGTAAAATACAGATATCACTATTCTTAGCATCATATTCCCATTTTAATCGAATACCATTTGACTGAAAATCCAATGAATCAATGCCACCTTTAATACTATCATTACCAAAGCGCAAAATACTCTTCCCATCTTTATATTGTTGTCTTGCCAAAGCTGTATTGCCATTTCTATATGCGTTTGGCCATAAATGGATGTATATTTTATCCAAAGAATTTGGAGAGTTATTTACATATTCAAAAACCTCAAATGCTGAAATCTCATGCTTTTTGTCATCCAAACGAGCTACAATTGTATAGTTAACTTCTTGTTGCCAATATGATTGAGCTGTTCCTATCGACACAAAAGAAAAAACAAATATAAATTTAAGGACTTGCTTCATACTTTAATTTTTGAGATTATTCAAAATTAAAAAATTTAACTAATGGAAAATTGTCAATAGTTGCTATTTTTAAAAACAATAAAAAAAGCCTTGCAATTATTACAAGACTTTAAGCGGAGAGTTAGGATTATGAACCGTAACGCCTAAACTCCTGTATATCAAGTATTTTACTTCTCTATTTCTCTTTGGAAACCCCCTTAGAAACCAAGCAGCCAAAAGGAGGGCTTGATTGTCTAGTTTGAGTTTCCTTAGGTTTCACAAAGATAATGAACCTAAGAAAATATCAAAACGATTTTCTTTCTTTTTCAATTTTCTGATCAGCAACCCTAAGACCCGACAGTGCGACCATTAACCGACAGACATAAACCGACCGACAATGCAAATTTCGGCAAAGCCGTTTGGCTATCCCTTCGCAAAATAAAAAGGGCTGCAAAGCCACCCACAAGCCGACCCAATTTGCAGCACATTTTATTTTGCCCAACCGCACTACCACCACCCGACAATTTTCTGCACACCCAACAATATTTCTTCTTATATTTGACCCCGTGAAAGTCTTTACACTCATATTCAGTTTTTACATTTTGGCTTTGTCCTGTATGCCGTGCAGCGACAAGGACGACTGTAATTATATGAGTGCCGACCAATCAACATTTGCAACTACCGACCATTCAGACCACGACA
>JBILAB010000186.1:0-3607 GCA_044354455.1 Crocinitomicaceae bacterium
ACCAAGCAATTATTCGCCTTCCAGAAAATATAAATTCTAATAATTCTGAATTTGGACATACTGTACATGGTAATTCCTTTATTTTTTCATCATTAAGAGCAGATTCTATAAATGACATCAATGAGGAGGTATATTCAAAAACCTATAAAACCAAACTTTATACCTCAGAAATAAAAAATGGAATTTTTGAAAAAAATAAAAAAATTACTGCCCTCGAAAGCAAGAAATTAAATGCAGGAAATGGAAGTTTTTCGTCAAATGGTAAGCGCTTTTATTTTAGTATGTGCTCAGATACTGGTTTTTCTTATTCGTGTAAGATATTTTTTTCTGATTTCGAAAATGGCAAATGGTCAAATATTGACACCCTTAATGAAATAATCAATGAGCCTGGAAAAAATACAACAATGCCTTTTATTACTAAAATAAGTGGTAAAGAAATGCTTTTTTTTGCTTCAGATAGAGAAGGTACAAAAGGAGGAATGGATATTTGGATGTCCGCAATAAAAAATGGGGATTTTACAAAGCCTATAAATTGTGGTAAAATTAATTCCTTAGATAATGAATTAAGCCCTTGGTTCGACAGTATTACAAATCGGCTTTACTTTTCGTCCTCGTGGCATTACGGTTTTGGGGGACAAGATATTTTTTACAGCGAATATGATAAAGATTTTTCAGCCCCAAAGAACCTAAAGATTCCAATTAATAGCGCCGCTAACGATCAGTATTTCTTCAAACACAATGATGCAATTTATCTTTCATCAAATAGAATCGGAAGTTTTTATTCTAAAAATCCAACATGCTGCAGTGACATTTATGCTTCATTTCCAATCAGAAAGTCAACTGATAATAATATAATTGATTCCTTGAACCAAAAAGAAATTGATGAAAATACAGTATTAAATACACCAATAAGACTTTACTTCAAAAATGATGAGCCTGATGCAAAATCTTGGGCTATTTTCACAACCCAAAATTATGAGGAAACATTCAATTTATATAAAAAAGATTTTTCAACCTATCTATCAAAGGTAGGTGAAAGTATGGGCGCTGCTAGCGCATTAAGCAAACAAATAGAACTACAACAATTCTTTAAAGAGGAAGTTGAAAAAGGGTTTGAAGATTTAGTGATATTCAAAAATGTGCTACTAAAAGAACTTAATGATGGCTCAAAAATTATTATTCATTTAAAAGGTTTTGCTAGCCCTCTGGCGAAGACTAACTACAATGTTGCGCTAACTAAAAGAAGAGTTTCGTCACTCGTAAATTATTTCAATGAATGCAATGAGGGAGTATTTAAAAAATACATAGATGGGCAAGCAATAAATGGAGGAAAGCTGTCTTTTTCATTTGCATCATTTGGAGAATATGTGGCTAATCAAGAAACAAGTGATGATATTTTAGATCAGAAAAATTCTGTTTTCTCAAAAGAGGCGGCTATCGAAAGAAAGATAGAAATTGAAAAAATTGAAGTCGAAAAGAAGAATATTACTTTTCCATTATTTTGCCAAATACCTTTAGTAGATTTTGGAGAAGTAAAAAAAGAGGCGCTAATAACAGGATCTTTCATAGTGGAAAGCACCTCTAATCAGGATTTGGATATTGCAATAATTAATGAGGATTCTAATTTTGAATGCACAATTGAAAAGAATCAAAACAATAGTTACGAAGTCCGTTTTATATTTAATCCTAGTGAATTAGAAGGATTGATATATAAATCATTAATTTTATCGCTGAAAGGATTTAAAGAAAAACTAGAATTATTTATAACAGCAGAAATTATACCCTAAATATAACTGCACTTGATGCAAGAATCAAATTTAAATCTTACTCAATCTGAAAATATTCAAAGGATTCTTTTTATTGATTTAGCAAGAAGTATTGCCATTATTTTGATGCTTGAGGGGCATTTTATAACACTTACTTTTGAAGATTACACTTCTATGATTGCGGAGTTGCGATCAGTTGGAACATCAGGTTCTTTGATCTTTGATACATGGGTAAAAATTAGAGGGTTTACTGCTCCTTTATTTTTTACGATTACCGGAGTTGTTTTTGTATTCCTACTTACCAAAAATTTTAAGGAAGAAAATAATACTTCTTTTTGGAAAAATAAACGAGTAATAAAAGGTTTGAAACGCTCGGGATTATTAATTTTTTGGGGGTATTTTCTTCAATTAAATCTAAAATATTTCTTCTACTATCTCAAGGGTCATTTTAATACCCATCTTTTCTCGTTTCATATTCTTCAGTGTATTGGTTTTGGAATTTTCTTGCTTATACTTCTCTTTTTTATTCACAAAACTTTAAAGGTTAATTTAACACTCATTTATCTTATTGCTGGAACTTTGATTTTTTCAACTTTTCCCTTTTTGGATGCTTTAACTGTAAATGACTATTTTCCAAAAAATACTTTTGAATTTATTCAAAATATGTTTTATGGACCAAATTCTGGATTTCCACTATCTCCCTGGTTAGGATTTGTTTGTTTTGGAGGATTTTTAGGAAGTTTGATTGCTAGATGGGAAAATAAAATTCAGAGTTTATGGTTTCTTTTTTCTGCAGTAGCATTATCAATTTTACTTGTTTTTTATGGAAGAAGTGTCGCCTATTTTTTAGATATTTTGATGCAAACTAATAATAAATTCTTTCAAAAGGATGCATGGGTATATGATCGTTTAGGAGAAGTTGTTTTATTAATGAGTATTCTGATGATTCTAACCAAAATTTTTAAATGGAAGGATAGTCTTTTTACTAAGTTCGGTCAAAATACACTTTCGATTTATATTATTCATGTAATAGTACTTTATGGTGCAATAATTGGATACAGCTTAAAAGATATTTTGAAAGATGAATTAAATTCAATACAAGCCATTATTGGTGCAGGATTATTTATTTTTATTTTTGCGCTGTATTTAAAATTTGATGCAATAATTCATCAATCATTAAATAAAGTACTTCAAAAATTTATTCGGTTTATTTCAATTATGAAATATAAAAGAAATGCAAAAGACTAGATTATATTTTATCGATATTGCAAGGTCAATAGCTATATTATTAATGCTTGAAGGACATTTTGTTGATAATGGCTTAATGGATATTTACCGAGATAAAAACTATGATATCTATAATATCTGGTCTTTTATTCGTGGTTTCACATCTCCTATTTTTTTAACGATTACCGGAATTGTTTTTACTTATCTTTTAGTAGGAAATAATCACCTTGAATATTTTAAAAATAATCGTATTAAAAAAGGATACAAAAGAGTAGTAGAGTTACTTTTTTGGGGGTATTTAGTACAAGTTTATGCTTTTCATGTTCTTCAATGTATAGGAATTGGCATTTTGACAATTTTAATACTTTACGGCATTTATAAAGCGGTTAAAATTATACCACTATGGGTCTATTTCTTTTTTGCGGGTACAATTATATTTTCAAGTTATATAGTCATCTCCTCTTGGCCGAAAGAATATTATTGGCCGGAATCTGCTCCAATTTTCATACAAAACATGTTTCACGGAAAATATTCTATATTTCCAATCCTTCCAAGAATGGGATACACAATGTATGGAGCCATGATAGGTGTAATTCTATATACTTATAAATCAA
>JBILAB010000187.1:0-3594 GCA_044354455.1 Crocinitomicaceae bacterium
ACTTTTCCTTCACGTTTCATGTGTCTTGTAACTGCGATACGTGATGCTTCAATTTGTCGTGAAGTAATCCATCCAGGCTCCAAACACTTAAGAGCGAATGAACCAAAAGAAATTGTTGAACCTCTGTGTGATAATCCACGGCTCCTTCCTTTCTGTACTCTTCTAAATTTTGTTCTTTTAGGTTGTAACATTACTCTTAATTTATATCTTTCTTAATTTATTTTCTCTCTCTTCTCTTACCTGCATTAGGCTTTCGATCATTTGCAAAATTGCTATTGTTATTGTTTGCAGCAGTTGAAACTCCTACGTTTGGAGATAAATCTCTTTTTCCGTAAACCTCACCTCTACAAATCCAAACTTTGATGCCAAGTCGGCCATACGTTGTATGTGCTTCTGCTAATGCATAGTCAATATCAGCTCTAAATGTATGAAGTGGAGTTCTTCCATCCTTGTACATTTCTGAACGTGCCATTTCAGCGCCGTTTAATCGTCCTGATATTTTTATTTTTATTCCTTCAGCTCCCATTCTCATTGTACTTGCAATTGCCATTTTAATTGCTCTTCGGAATGAAATACGAGCTTCAAGTTGTCTTGCAACACCATCTGCTACTAAACGAGAATCAAGTTCCGGACGTTTAACTTCGAAAATATTAATTTGAATTTCTTTCTTCGTTAATTTTTTTAATTCTTCTTTAAGTTTATCAACTTCTTGACCACCTTTACCAATTATAACTCCTGGTCGTGCTGTATTGATAGTAACAGTAACTAGTTTTAAAGTCCTTTCAATAATTATTTTGGAAATACTTGCCTTAGTTAAACGAGCATTTAAGTACTTGCGAATTTGATCATCCTCAACAATTTTGTCTTTGTAATCATTTCCACCATACCAATTAGATTCCCATCCGTGAATGTAGCCTAATCTATTTCCTATTGGATTTGTTTTTTGTCCCATTTCTTACTACTTATTTAGTTCCATCAACTACGATGGTAACATGGTTTGATCTTTTTCTAATTCTGTGCGCTCTACCTTGAGGTGCAGGTTGTATTCTCTTTAACATTGCTCCACCACCAACTTCGATAGACCGAACAACTAAATTTTCTTGTGTTATATCTGCTCCTTCATTTTTCTGCTCCCAATTAGAGATTGCAGAACGCAACAACTTACCTAAGCTAACCGAAGCAATTTTTCCATTAAAATGAAGAATATTTAAAGCTTTATTCACTTCCATTCCTCTAATTAAATCTGCAACCAATCTCATTTTACGTGGTGAAATATTTGAATTATTCAACTTTGCAAACGCAATTGATTTTTTATTTTCCTTAATACTTTCAGCTCTTAGCCTTTTTCTTGCTCCCATGAGTATCTAATTTCTATCGTTTTTTATCTTTTTTATTTCCTCCATGTCCTCGGAAGTTTCTCGTTGGAGAGAATTCACCAAGTTTGTGACCAACCATATTTTCAGTTGCAAAAACAGGAATAAATTTATTTCCATTATGTACAGCAAATGTTAAGCCTACAAACTCAGGCGTTATAGTAGATGCGCGCGACCATGTTTTAATTACTGCTTTACTCTTCGCAACTTGTGCATCATCAACTCTTTTCATCAATTTATAATGAACAAAAGGCGGTTTTTTTAGTGAACGACTCATATCCTATTTTTTTCTTCTTTCAATAATTAACTTATCTGAATACTTGCTTTTAGATCTTGTTTTAAATCCTTTTGCAGGTATTCCATTTCTTGATCTTGGGTGACCTCCTGAATTTCTTCCTTCACCACCACCCATTGGGTGATCAACAGGATTCATTACAACACCTCTTACTCTTGGTCTGCGACCTAACCATCTTGAACGACCAGCTTTACCAGAAACAGCTAAATTGTGCTCTGAATTTGAAACCGATCCAATAGTTGCGATACATGTAACTAAAATCATTCTAGTTTCACCTGAAGGCATCTTTACAATTGCATATTTACCATCACGTGCATTAAGTTGGGCATACGTTCCAGCTCCTCTTGCAATTGAACCACCTTTACCAGGCTTTAATTCTATATTATGGATTACAGTACCAAGTGGAATATCAGATAAATACATTGCGTTACCAATATTTGGTGTTGCAGTTTTTCCCGATAAAATTTGATCTCCAACTTTCATTCCATTTGGAGCAATGATGTATCTTTTTTCTCCGTCAGCATAAAATAATAAAGCAATATTAGCAGTACGATTTGGGTCATACTCAATTGTTTTAACAGTAGCAGGAATATCAAACTTATCGCGTTTAAAATCGATGATACGGTATTTTTGTTTGTGGCCACCACCAATGTATCGCATTGTCATTCGACCATCATTATTTCGACCACCGGATTTTTTCATGCTCGAGACCAAACTCTTTTCTGGAGTCGATGCTGTTATCCCCTTAAATTCCAATGCCACTTTGTGACGTTGCCCTGGAGTTGTTGGTTTAAATTTCTTTAGACTCATTGCCTTTTCTTAATAATTATTAAATAAATCTATAGTTTGACCATCTGCAACAGAAACTATCGCTTTTTTCCATTGTTTACTTTTTTGCTCAATAACACCTTTGTTTGTGTATTTAGCAGAAGAAGCACCACCACCATAATTCATTGTGCGAACATCAATAACGTTGATGCCATACATTTTCTCAACGGCTTTCTTAATTTCTAACTTATTTGCTTTTTTGTCAACTTCAAATGTGAAGCGATTTAGTGATTCACTACACATTGTAGCTTTCTCAGTAATGACAGGTTTTCTTATAATTGTCTGCATGATGATTAATTAAGTATCATTTCTATTTTTTTAACTGCACCTTCAGCTAAAATAATTTTTTTGGCATTCAACAAATCATAGGTATTAAATGAGTCTGCTGTTACGACTTTTACTTTCTTAATGTTTCGTGATGCCAAGTAAACATTATCTGTATTTTCAGCAAGAATAAAAAGTACTTTTTGATCGTCTAATTTCAATGAAGTAATTAAGGTCTTGAAATCTTTTGTTTTAGCTTCTGCAAAATTGATATCTTGCATTACAAGAATAGCGTCATTTTTTGCTTTAAAGGCAAATGCAGACTTACGAGCTAATCTTTTAAGCTTAATGTTTAATTTGAAGTGGTAATTTCTAGGACGTGGTCCAAAAATTCTTCCACCACCAACACGTGTTCCTGATTTTACACTACCAGCACGAGCTCCACCTGTTCCTTTTTGTTTTTTTATTTTTCTAGTAGATCCAGCAATTTCTGCTCGTTCTTTAGATTTGTGTGTTCCTTGACGTTTATTCGCTAAATGTTGTTTAACATCTAAGTAAATAGCATGGTTATTTGGTTCGATACCAAAAATGTCGTCTGAAAGTGTTACGGACTTAGCTGTAACTGTTCCTGTTGCGTCGTATATTTTTGCTTTCATTACCTTCTAATTGTTAAAGTTGAACCATTTGCTCCTGGAACAGAACCTTTCACGATAAGGATATTCTTTTCAGCAATTACTTTTAATATTTGTAGGTTTGAGGCCATTCTATTTTTGTTACCCATTTGTCCACCCATTCGCATTCCTTTGAATACACGTGCAGGGTAAGAACAAGCAC
>JBILAB010000041.1:0-13160 GCA_044354455.1 Crocinitomicaceae bacterium
GCACTAAGGTCCATATTTCTTTTTTCGATAAGAGCGAATTATGTGCCCCCATCATGTTTTTACCATAATATATAGAATAATATATTTGCCCATCAGAAAGTGCAGTAAGCGTAGCATAAGCAGGTACGCCAACATAAGCTCCACTTGCGACCATTGGACCATTTCCATCTCCTTTTTCACCATGACAATGCTGACACATTGCTGTAAAAAGTTCTTTTCCGTACGTCATCATACTAGCAGAATTAGCAGCTGTTAATTTGTAGGGATTTATATCGTTTGCAGCAAGTAAGTATTCGTCATCTTTACTAAGATCAACTCCATAAAACCCGTGTGATTCTTTCCAAGCAGCGTTTGCTTTTCTGAGATTTGGAAGCATAAGTCTAACCTCTGTTGAATCTGTTCCACAAAAAGGAATAGTATTGCGAGGTGGGGTTAATGCTGATAATTTTGATTTTAAGTCCTTATTTTCTCGCCCCCTAATTTCACCGTAGTCTACATATGTTTCAATAGATGGTGATC
Organism: Crocinitomicaceae bacterium; assembly: GCA_044354455.1. Classification (GTDB taxonomy): domain Bacteria; phylum Bacteroidota; class Bacteroidia; order Flavobacteriales_D; family Crocinitomicaceae; genus UBA952. The sequence goes on from JBILAB010000041.1 coordinate 520, forward strand.
GATACATATCTGGCATGTATTCGTAGCCTGAACTATCTGGATCAGAGGTGCAAGCGCCAAAAAGCAAAATAGTGAATACTATTATTGAAAAATTGACTGCCATATTTATTGTTTTTTTCATCTTAAAATGAACTTAAAATTCTTAATCTATATTTTTTTTATCTAATTCTATATAACCTGTTTCATTTAATAACAAATCTAAATCAGCTTCCTTCATCGAGTTTTCACTCAAGCGAATTTCTATAACAAATTTATCATCTGTAGTTCGAGGATCAGGATTTTGAGCTGGCATGCCCGGAAGTGTTTTATTACGTAACAAATAAGTAATCGCCATACCGTGCGCTGCGCATAAAACTGTAAACTCAAACGTTACAGGAATAAAAGCAAGAATATTCTGTAAATAAGTAAAATTTGGTTTTCCTCCAACGTTTATTGGCCAATCTGTAACCATAAAAAACCTCATTCCTACAGTTGCAAGTGTTAGGCCCGTTAAACCGTACAAGAATGCCATAATTCCTAAGCGCGTATTTTTAATGCCGATTATTGGGTCAATTCCGTGAATTGCAAAAGGAGAAAAAACCTCTGAGATTTTTATTCCCTTAGAAACGAGTTTCATTGCGCCATCTTTCAGCACTTGATCATCGTCATACATTACATAAATTACCTTGTCTGTCATGTTTAAACTATTAATGGTGTTTATGATAATCCGGTGATTCTTTATAAGATTGCCCAGATCCCTTCAATATTGTCTTAACTTCATTTAAGGCTAAAACAGGGAAGAAACGAGCAAACAATAAGAAAAACACAAAAAACAAGCCAATTGTTCCAATATAAACTCCAATATCAATATGACTAGGATAATGCATACTCCATGCTGATGGCAAATAATCGCGGTGCAATGATGTTACAATAATAACATAGCGCTCAAACCACATTCCGATATTCACAATAATAGAAATAAAGAACGTGAATAATAAGCTTCTTCTTAATTTTCTAAACCACATTAATTGAGGGGATAAAACATTACATGTCATCATTGACCAATATGCCCACCAATAAGGACCAGTTGCACGGTTTAAAAATGCATATGCTTCATATTCAACTCCAGAATACCAAGAAATAAATAACTCTGTGATATAAGCCGTTCCTACAATTGAGCCCGTTACCATGATTACAATATTCATGTACTCGATGTGTTTTGTATGGATATATGCTTCCAAGCTCATCGCTTTTCGCATTATTAGGAGTAATGTTTGTACCATTGCAAATCCTGAGAATACTGCTCCAGCAACAAAATATGGAGGGAAAATAGTTGTGTGCCACCCCGGTACGATTGATGTAGCAAAGTCAAATGATACAATTGAGTGAACAGAAAATACAAGAGGTGTAGCAAGTCCAGCTAAAACAAGAGAAACCATTTCAAAACGATTCCAATTTTTTGCTCTTCCAGACCAACCAAATGATAAAATAGAATACATTTTTTTAGACAGTGGTTTCTTTGCTCTATCGCGGATAGTTGCGAAATCCGGAATTAAGCCAATGTACCAGAAAACAACTGAAACAGATAAATAAGTTGAAATGGCGAATACGTCCCATAAAAGTGGTGAATTAAAGTTTACCCACAAAGAACCAAACTGATTTGGCAAAGGTAATACCCAATATCCTACCCACAAACGACCCATGTGAATCAGTGGAAACAATCCCGCCATAAATACAGCAAAGATCGTCATTGCTTCTGCAGAGCGGTTAATTGCCATTCTCCATTTCTGACGAAAGAGCAATAAAACTGCAGAAATTAATGTCCCGGCATGACCGATACCAACCCACCAAACGAAATTAGTAATATCCCAAGCCCAGCCAATTGTTTTATTTAAGCCCCAAACGCCAACACCAGTTCCTAGTAAATATAATATACAGCCAACGCCATACAAACCAATAATAAGCGCTATTCCAAAAAGAATATACCACATTTTTGGAGCCTTGTCTTCAATCGGACGACAAACATCTTCCGTGATATCATGATAAGTCTTGTGACCTAAAATGAGGGGCTCTCTTATTACTGCTTCCTTTTGCATTGCGAGTTATTTTTCAATTAATGATGTGCTTTTTTTTCTCCATGATGAGCTTTTTTCTTGACAACTTGTAAATCATCAAGTAAATCATTCCCCTCATTTCTAACTTTTACTTTGTACCACATATTTGGTTTGATTCCTACTTCTTCTAATGCCTGATATGAGCGTTTCTCATTTGAACTAGAATAAATTTTTGAATTTACATCATTCCAATCTCCAACGATTATTGCATTAGTAGGACATGAATCTGAACATGCTGTTGCAAATTCTCCATCAATAATTGGACGAAGTTCTTTTTTAGCAACTAATTTTGTAGATTGAATTCGCTGAACACAGAAGGAACATTTTTCCATTACACCACGAGAACGAACTGTAACATCTGGATTCAAGACCATACGACCTAAATCATCTTGTGCTGGATTTACTTCTGTAAACTTCTTGTATGACGGGTAATTAAACCAATTAAAACGACGAACTTTATATGGGCAGTTATTTGCGCAATAACGTGTTCCAATGCAACGATTATAAGTCATTTGATTCAATCCTTCATTACTGTGAGTCGTTGCTAATACTGGGCAAACTGTTTCACAAGGAGCATGATTACAATGATGACACATCATAGGCATGTGAACTACTTTAGGATTTTCTGCCGCAAGCTCTGCTTTATCATACGAGAAAGTTTCTTTGTCTTTGCGAAGTCCAACTGCTGCCTCTTCATCAGAAGCAAAATATCTGTCAATTCTCAACCAATGCATTTCGCGACCTCTTCTCACCTCATCTTTTCCAACAACAGGAACATTGTTTTCAGATTGACAAGCAATCAAGCAAGAGCCGCAACCTATACAAGAAGAAAGATCAATTGTCATTCCCCATCGATGACCAATTTTTTCTACAGGATGTGCATCCCATAAATCAAATTCAGCTAGTGGAGCATCTTCATGATGTCCTTCTTTGTTTAATCTCTGTAATGTAAATGATGGATTATATGCCTCTTTATCCTTATTACTAAAAATATCAAGGGTTGTTTCTCTTACAATCGAGTGGCGTCCCATTACTGTATGATGAATTTGAGTCGCAGCGATGATATAAGTTCCTTCTACTTTTGAAAGTTTACCCGAACCATAATATTGATACGTTCCATTTTCAATTGCTACACAAGGGAAAGCATTTGCACCAATTGGTTTTGAATTTCCATTTTCAGAAAGCTCATAACCACCGTATTCTTTTGTTTGATATGCAGCTTTTCCAATTTTTTCTCCATTTGCTCCTCTACCATAACCAAGAGCAACTCCAACAGTATTTAAAGTTTGACCTGGCAATGGATAAACAGGTAAAGTTAGAGAGGTTCCGTTTACTGTAACTGTTGCTAAGTTTAATCCATGTTCTTGGTCATAAGTAGTTACAAATCCACCTTTTTCCATATCAAGTGGATTCATGGTAATGTAATTATCCCAAGTTACCTTTGTCATTGGATCTGGCATTTCCTGTAACCAAGGATTTCCAGCATTCAATCCAGTGCCTATAGCTGTTTTTTGATAAAAAACAACTTCTAAATCTCCTGCTTGCGGTAAATATCTTGTCAATGCAGCTTCATCCTGAAAAGTTAAAGCTGCTGGCGTTACAGAAAGGTCAGCGCAACTATTATGTGTTGTAAAAGCAAAATCTCCAAGTGGAAATAAGCCCTGAAATGTATTCTTAATATAATCATAAGCAACTGCAGAGTCTTTTCCTCCTCGTGTTGCTTTTCCCGACCAAACTAATATCGATTCTAATGCAGATGCCGTATTGTGAAGTGGGCGAATTGTCGGTTGAGCAATTGCATACTCACTTGATTTCGCTGTGTAATCATTCCAAGCTTCTAATGCATGGTGATCAGAGCAAGTATAATTACAAAGACTTGCTGTTTCATCCATATGGGAAGCAAAAGAAACACGGGTTTTTACTTTTTTCAATGCCTTCCCAAATTCAGCTCCATTTGGCAAAGAATATACTGGATTTGCACCCAACACTAAAAGAACATCTGGACCTTTTCCTGCTATGACATTGTAAACAAATTCTTGGACTTTTCCATCCTCAGACTTATATAAATGAATAGGATTATTTGCGTCTATTGTTGTACCGTAAGCACGCAAAATATTGTTTAATTTATTTGTTAAGAGCTGAAGTCCAACATTGTTGGCCCCGCAAACTACAAGAGATTCTTTTTTAGAAAGCTTTAGAGCTTTCAAGGCACGTGCAGCAATTAATTCAGCACCTGGGTTTAAGTTAGAAGATACAGAAGTACTTCCACCCATTCCTTTAATTAAGTATGCTAAAACGGAAGCTTGTTCAGAAGGTTTAATCATTCCTCTACCATCAGCATTTGAACCAGATACTGACATTACGGTTTCAAAATGGAAGTGTTTAGACATCCACTTATTGTCAGGATTTCTAGTTTGTCCATACTGCCCTGCAAATTCTGTTGGTAATAACCAAGTAGCTAAGAAATCCGCATCAACACTTACGATTGTTTTTGCTTTCGAAAAATCATAACTTGGTATAATTGCTGCTCCCCAATTTTTTAAATTTGCTTCGCGCATAGCGGCATAGGATACAGCATCGTATTGAATGTGTTCAAATTTTGCAGGTGCTTGACTATTCAATGATAATTCCATTTCAGAAATTGCCCTAGTTAAAGAAGGACTGATAATCGTATTACTTAATAAAACAACTTTCTTCGCAGATTTTATAGCAGAAGAAACTGCAGAATCTACTGAAGACCAACTTTTAGCTACGCCATCAATTGTTGGTTCTGCTAGTCTTTCACTATCGTAGAGACCCAATACAGAAGCAATAATTTGTGGATTTACACCACCATTTGTAAAACCAAAATCCTTATTTCCTGAAATAAAAATCGGTCTTCCTTCTCTAGTTTTTACTTTTATACTCGTGTAAGAGCAACCATCATAATAAGTAGAAGCATACCAAGTTGGCATTCCTGGAGTAACGTTTTCAGGTTTTACAACATAAGGAACAGCTTTAGTAACCGGCGCCTCACAAGATGCTATTGTTGCTGCAGCTACAGAAAACCCTAAAAATTTTAAGAAGTCTCTTCTTGTTGTAGAGGATTCATTTAAACTATCATCGCCCAAAAATTCCTCAATCGCTTGTTGATTCGGAAATTCTTGATCCTTACTCTTGATAAATGCAGGTGTTTCCTTTAATTCTTCAAGACCCTTCCAATATTTTTTCGTCATTCCCATAGTCTATATTTCGACAAGAATATTAATAATTAATAGTGACATTTTGCACATTCCCAACCACCCAATTCACTCACAGAAACTTTACCATCTTTCAGGTATTTTCTATAGAGTGTTTTGTCGTTGTCTTTTAATCTTCTGTGAATTTCATCGTAATATGCATTCTTCCCATTACCAAGAGGAACATCTTTTGCTCCATGACATTCAATGCACCAGCCCATTGTTAAAGTAGGCTTTGATAATTTAATATTTCCTTCAATTTTATTTAATTCAGATACAGGTTGCACTTTTACTGCTTCTTGCATTTGAGTCATATCGCCATGGCATTGCTTGCAGTCAACTCCACCCACCACAACATGCTGAGAGTGATTAAAATAAACGTGATCTGGCAGGACATGTACTTTATTCCATACAATTGGTTTTGTTTTATTATTGTATGCTCCAGTAGGGCCATTTTTTGGATCCCATCCAGCAGCAGCATAAATCTTTTTAATTTCTGACGCATAAGGTTTTCCTTCACCTGAAATTTGTTTGTGACAGTTCATACAAACATTTACAGTTGGAATACCGGCTGACTTAGATTTCTCCACAGAGTTGTGGCAATACTTACAATCTATTCCATTTAGTCCAGCATGCACACTATGGGGAAATGCAATTGGTTGAGAAGGTTGATAATTCTCCACAACATTAATTCTTGATAATCCTTGTAAAACTCCAACAACTAAAGAAATAACAATAACGAGTGTTGAAATTCCTACATACAATCTATTTTTCCATGCCCAAGCCCTAAATTCTTCTCCATAAGTTAATTTCTCTTGAACATCTAATTGATCTGAAGTTGCAATGTTTAATTGACGGCGTACACCACCAACTGCCATAATGATTACAACAAACATTACTCCTAAGATTATCCATATCCAAGATAGTGCGCTTTCTTCTTCCGAATCCATTCCTGGTGTAACTGGCCCTCCAGTTGTTGGTGGTGCTGCTGTTGCAGGATCAGGTTGCGCATCAACCCAATCAAGAATCGAAATGACTTCTTCGTCCTTTAAATCCGTAAAGGCCGTCATTACCGAACCTTTGTATTCATTAAAAATTTCATTTGCACGAGCAGACTTACCGCTTGCACGCAATTTCGCATTATTTTTTACCCATTCAATTATTAGAGCACCTTCTCCGGCAGCCTCCCATCTTTTTCGGGCTTCAAATAATTTTGGACCTGTCCCATTCTTATGCGGTTGGTGGCAAACTGCACATTTTGCCTTAAATAAGCCTTCTCCTTGAGCAAAAAGCTCATTGCTGAAAGTGGAAATAGCTACCGTTAAAACTAAAAATATTAGTTGTTTAAAACGATTAAGCTGTTGAATATTAGATATTTTCATCAAAATAATTACTAAATTCTTTTATTTAATACGAATTCAAAGCGTTTTTACGACTGCAAAATTAGAAGATTAAGACTATTCAATGACACTATTGTGACAAAAAAATTAAGTAAATAGCTAATTTAAAATGATTCTAAATAATAAGTTAAGTTTAGCTTTTCATTTAAAAAAATAGATTAATTTTGAGTGAATGATTTTGAAGTTAAAGAATTTACTCGTTTTACTGATTTTTTTTATCGTTGGCAAGACCACTTTAAATGCCCAGACAATTATTATCAAGGATGATCGGATCGATGCGTTAATTGACGATAAAGTAAAAACCAAGCTTGTTGGTTTCCGCATACAAATCTGTTTTGATTCAGACAAAAACATAGTAAATGCTGCGCGCACAAAGTTTTCAAATCTTTACCCAAAAATTGATACTTACATGAATTTTGAAGCCCCCAATTTTAACTTATTAGTTGGGGATTTCCGAACCCGTATTGAAGCAGAAAAATTACTTGAAAAAATTCTTGGTGAATTTACAATTACAATTATTCGAAAAGAATATATTCATCTTCCAAGAGTGGACTAAAAATGCTTCCAGCCTTGCGCTTTTAAAGTTAAAGCAGATCCATTTTTGTCTACTAAATAAATTCCTTCCTTTTCATCGGTCATATGTCCAATAACTGTCATATGCGGATTTCCTTTTATTTTTTCGAAATCTTCCTGTTTAATTGTAAAAAGTAATTCGTAGTCTTCACCACCATTTAGAGCGCAGGTAGTGGGATCCATATTAAATTCTATCGCGGTCATAGAAGTTTTAGTATCAATTGGAATTTTCTCATCGTATAAATGACATCCAACTTTACTAGCTTTGCAAATATGCAAAATCTCTGAAGCTAAACCATCAGAAACATCAATCATAGCCGTAGCTTGAACACCTAGTTCTTTTAAAAAACCAATGACATCAACCCGCGCTTCTGGTTTTAATTGGCGCTCAATAATATAATCGTGGCCATCTAAATCAGGTTGAATTTGGGCATTTGCTTTAAAAACATCTTTTTCTCTTTCCAATAATTGTAAGCCCAAGTATGCGGCACCTAAATCACCAGTTACAACTAATAAATCAAATTCTTTAGCACCACTTCGATAAACAACATTTTCTTTTTGGGCTCGGCCTAAAACAGAAATACTTATTGTAAGGCCTGAAATAGAAGTAGTTGTATCACCACCAACTAAATCTACCTTAAAATTTTCGCAAGCCAAATGAATTCCAGCGTATAATTCTTCAAGAGCTTCAGTAGAAAACCTACTTGAGACTGCGATTGAAACAGTTATTTGTTCTGCAATTCCATTCATTGCACAAATATCAGAGACATTCACAGCGACTGATTTATAGCCCAAATGTTTCATCGGAGTATACATCAAATCAAAATGAACACCTTCAACAAGCATATCCGTAGAAAGAAGACAAACTTCATTTTCAGAAATCGAAATTACAGCCGCATCATCGCCAACACCAAAAGAACTTGAAGCATTTTTTAATGAAAAATTTTTCGTTAAATGATCAATAAGGGCAAATTCCCCAAAATCTTTTATATCGCTTAGTTTCTTAGACTCCTCCATAATAGTTTTATTAAAAATCTTTTTTGCTAAATAGCCATAGAATTTCATCAAAAAAAGATGCTTGCAAAGATAATTAAAGTTTTAGGACATTTCTTATTGAATAACTTTTACTTCTTCGTGGTCTATTTATATTGAATAAATTACCTTTGTAACTAGAATTAAGCCGTATTACTATGAAAATAGAACAAATTTATACACGATGCTTGGCTCAGGGAGCTTATTATGTAAGCAGTGATGGCGAAGCTTTTATTATTGACCCCTTAAGAGAAACCGATCCTTATATTGAGCGATTAGAAAAAGATAAGGTAAAACTAAAATACATTTTTGAAACACATTTTCATGCAGATTTTGTTTCAGGACATTTGGATTTGAGCCGAAAAACAAATGCTCCTATAATTTTTGGTCCGAATGCTGCGCCCGAATTTGAATGCATAATTGCCGAAGATGAGCAGATTTTTGAAATTGGAAAAATAAAGTTAAAGGTGCTTCATACTCCAGGACATACGATGGAAAGTACTTGTTATTTACTTATCGATGAAAATGGAAAAAATACAGCGCTTTTTTCTGGCGACACCTTGTTTTTGGGAGATGTTGGTCGACCAGATTTAGCTCAAAAAGCAGCAGATATTACGCAAGATCAATTAGCGGGCATTCTCTATGATAGTTTAATGGAGAAAATAATGCCTCTTGAGGATGATATTATTGTTTATCCTGCGCATGGTGCTGGATCTGCATGCGGAAAAAATATGATGAAGGAAACGCTTGATACCTTAGGCAATCAAAAGAAGATGAATTATGCCCTAAATCAAGTGAACAAAGAATCCTTTGTAGCAGCTGTAACGGATGGTTTACTTACACCACCTGCTTATTTTGGCGCTAATGTAGCGATGAATAAAAAGGGCTACGAGAGTTTTGAAGTGGTAAAAGAAAAAGGGTTGAAGACCTTTTCTTGCGTTGATTTTCAAGCATTAGCAGAAATTAGCAGCGCACTTATTCTTGATACGAGAGATAGCAGTGATTTTTACCAAGGATTTATTCCTCAATCGATTAACATTGGCCTAAATGGTGAATTTGCACCTTGGGTTGGCGCAATGATTGGAGATGTAAAACAAGCTATTTTGTTGGTAGCAAAGCCTGGAACAGAAGAAGAAGTTATTACTCGCTTAAGTAGAGTTGGTTTTGATACTATTCTTGGTTTTCTTGATGGAGGATTTGAAACATGGAAAAATTCAGGGAAAGAAATTGATCAAATTCATAGAATTAATAGCAGCGAATTTTCTGAAAGCTTTATCCCTGAGAAATCTGTGGTAGTTGACGTCCGAAAAGACACAGAATATGCCGCTAACCACGTTGCAGAAGCCTATAGCAAACCACTTACTTCTATCAATAAGTGGATTGAAAATTTAAACAAAAATGAGCATTTCTTTCTCCATTGTGCCGGTGGTTACCGAAGTATGATTGCTGCAAGTATTCTCCAAAGTAGAGGCTACCGAAATTTTAGTGAAATCGATGGTGGTTTCACAGCAATTGCTAAAACAAGTGTGCCAACAACAGACTTCATCTGCCAAAGTAAAATACATAATTAAAGAAACAAAAAACCCTTTAAACTAAACATTAAAAGGTTTTTACAAGTTGGCTGTTTTTTGTTCGATTTTCGGGAAGCAGGGTATTTTGGCTTCCAATTCTTGAGTTTTTTGAAATACGAGATTCTTCCTCTTTTTTTAAATTTTTTGGACGCTATTGTTTGTTAACTAAACAATTAAATATTTTTTTGTACTTTTGATAAAAATTAAGAATGACAAAAAATCTCTTATTATTAATAACTACGTTTCTCACTTCAACAATTAGTTTTGCTCAAGCTCCTTCTTCATCAGCAGTTTTGAGTGGCGATACTACTATTTGTGCAGGAGCCACTACAAACCTAACTATAGAAATAACAGGCGGCACAGCTCCTTATACAGTAACGGTAACAGACGGCACAAACAATTATTCAGCCACAGGAGTAAGTCCAGTGAGTATTCCTGTAAGTCCAAGTACAACATCAACTTATACTATAGTATCTGTAACAGGAGGAGGAACAGGCACAGGAAATACAGGGTCTGCAACAGTAACAGTAACGCCACAACCACCAGCGCCAACAGATCTTGCGTGTTATGAAACTGAAGTATTTGATGTTGATTTTTGTGAATGGGTAGTAAGTGGCGACCAGCCAGACCAACCCACTCTTCCCTGTTACCAAACTGCAACGTTCAACAACACAACATGTACTTGGGATGTAACAGGAACACAAGATCCTGAACCTGCAACAGCTTGTTATGAGACTGCAACGTTCAACACTACAACATGTGTTTGGGATGTAACAGGAACTCAAGCAACCGAGCCAACCGTAGCATGTTATGAAACTGCAACTTTTAATACTACAACATGTGTTTGGGATGTAAGTGGCACACAAGCAACACAACCAACTGTAGCGTGTTACCAAACTGCAACGTTCAACACTACAACATGTGTTTGGGATGTAAGTGGCAGCCAAGCAACACAACCAACTGTAGCGTGTTATGAGACTGCAACGTTTAATGATTTAACATGTATTTGGGATGTAAGTGGCACACAAGCAGAGGAGCCAACTGCAGAATTAGAATGTTATCAATCCTATTTATTCAACACAACAACATGTGCTTGGGATGTAACAGGCACACAGCCAGAGCAACCAACTTTAGCATGTTATGAGACTTTAGGTTCATTTAATACAGAGTCATGTTCTTGGGATGTAAGTGGTTCACAAGAACCTCAACCAACCGTAGCATGTTATGAAACTGCAACTTTTAATACTACAACATGTGTTTGGGATGTAACAGGAACTCAAGCAACTGAGCCAACCGTAGCGTGTTATCAAACAGCAACGTTTAACACATCAAGCTGTGAGTGGGATATAACAGGTACTCAACCTGATGAACCAATAATAACAGAATGCTCTGAAGTTGCAGTATTTGATTCAACTGAATGCCAATGGATTGTTTCTATATTTCAGGAACCAGCCCCAATTGTTGCATGTTATCAAACAGCAACGTTTAATGATTTAACATGTGTTTGGGATGTAAGTGGCACCCAGCCAGTTCAGCCAGTTCTTCAATGCTACCAAACAGCAACATTTAATTCGACTCTTTGTACATGGGGAGTAAGTGGCACACAGCCAGTAGTTCCAACAGGTCTTTCATGTTACCAAACTGCAACTTTCAACACTATAACATGTGTTTGGGATGTAACAGGAACTCAAGCAACCGAGCCAACCGTAGCATGTTATGAAACTGCAACTTTTAATACTACAACATGTGTTTGGGATGTAAGTGGCACACAAGCAACACAACCAACTGTAGCGTGTTACCAAACTGCAACGTTCAACACTACAACATGTGTTTGGGATGTAAGTGGCAGCCAAGCAACACAACCAACTGTAGCGTGTTATGAGACTGCAACGTTTAATGATTTAACATGTATTTGGGATGTAAGTGGCACACAAGCAGAGGAGCCAACTGCAGAATTAGAATGTTATCAATCCTATTTATTCAACACAACAACATGTGCTTGGGATGTAACAGGCACACAGCCAGAGCAACCAACTTTAGCATGTTATGAGACTTTAGGTTCATTTAATACAGAGTCATGTTCTTGGGATGTAAGTGGTTCACAAGAACCTCAACCAACCGTAGCATGTTATGAAACTGCAACTTTTAATACTACAACATGTGTTTGGGATGTAACAGGAACTCAAGCAACTGAGCCAACCGTAGCGTGTTATCAAACAGCAACGTTTAACACATCAAGCTGTGAGTGGGATATAACAGGTACTCAACCTGATGAACCAATAATAACAGAATGCTCTGAAGTTGCAGTATTTGATTCAACTGAATGCCAATGGATTGTTTCTATATTTCAGGAACCAGCCCCAATTGTTGCATGTTATCAAACAGCAACGTTTAATGATTTAACATGTGTTTGGGATGTAAGTGGCACCCAGCCAGTTCAGCCAGTTCTTCAATGCTACCAAACAGCAACATTTAATTCGACTCTTTGTACATGGGGAGTAAGTGGCACACAGCCAGTAGTTCCAACAGGTCTTTCATGTTACCAAACTGCAACTTTCAACACTATAACATGTGTTTGGGATGTAACAGGAACTCAAGCAACCGAGCCAACCGTAGCATGTTATGAAACTGCAACTTTTAATACTACAACATGTTTATGGGAAATAAGTGGTGTTCAAGAACCTGCCCCGACATTAGCGTGTTATGAAACAGTAGAATTTGACAATGAGTTTTGTGAATGGGTAGTAAGTGGAA
>JBILAB010000188.1:0-3570 GCA_044354455.1 Crocinitomicaceae bacterium
TTAGATAAAATAAATACAGTGATAATAGATTTGGAGGGTTTGGCAAATCATCGGGGATCTTCTTTTGGAGCTTTAGGTATGGAGAAGCAACCCAGTCAAGAACAATTTGAGAATAATCTATCCTACCAACTAATTAGAACAAATAAAAAGAATTGTTGGTTAGAGGATGAAAGTAGAACGGTTGGCGCAAGAATTATCCCTGAAGGAATTTGGAATCAAATGCGTCAAGCACCACATTATTTTCTTGACAAGACCTTCGAACTGCGTTTAGATCAAATTATGGAAGATTATGCTGCTTTTTCAAAAGAAGATTTACAATTTTGTATGGATCGAATTTCCAAGCGCCTTGGACCTCAACATGCAAAAAAAGCGATTAATGATATAGAAATAGGGGAGCTTCGAGAAGCTTTTTCCATAGCTTTAATTTACTATGACAAGACTTATACCTATCAAAAGGAAATCCATCCTTTGGGTAAAAAATTTCAAATTGAATGTAAATCGAAAAACAATTCTCAAATTGCAAAACACCTTTTTGAATTAAGCAATGGAAAATAACACAATAAAATTAACTGAATTCACCAAAGGTGGCGGCTGTGGTTGCAAAATTCCTCCTCAGGAATTAAAAGAATTGCTAAAAGGAGTCAATGCAGTAAATACAGAGCAGCTATTAGTTGGTAATTCAAGCTCAGATGATGCAGCAGTTTATTTATTAAATGAGGACCTTTGTTTAATAAGTACAACAGATTTTTTCACACCTATTGTAGATTCTCCCTACGACTTTGGAAGAATTGCCGCAGCAAATGCCATAAGTGATGTTTATGCTATGGGTGGAAAACCAATCGTTGCATTGAGTATTCTTGGCTGGCCAAGTTCAAAATTGCCAATTGCTATTGCTACTGAGGTTTTAAAAGGTGCAACAGATACTTGCCGTCGTGCTGGGATTTCCCTTGCTGGAGGTCATTCAATTGAAAATAATGAGCCAATTTTTGGCTTAGCTGTAAATGGAATTGTTTCTAAAAATAAGATAAAGAAGAACAATACTGCACAAGCTGAAGATATTATATTTATTTCGAAAGCAATAGGAACTGGAATATTGTCTACCGCTATAAAGCGTGGTCTAGAAAGCGCTCATTTTTCAGAAACGCTAACTGAGAGTATGTGCCAGTTAAATTCTATTGGAGAGAGATTAGCTGACTTTCCTTCTGTTTCTGCAATGACTGATATAACTGGCTTTGGTCTATTGGGTCATTTAATTGAAATGACTGATAATGGAAGAATCTCTGCGATCATACAGAATAAAAACATTCCACTTTTGACCGGTACGGCTGAACTTGCAAAGCAATGGGTTTATCCTGATAATACTATGCGAAATTGGAAAATGTATGGAGCTGATGTCAGCGGAATTTCAGGAGAAATGTTACTCACCTTGTGTGATCCACAGACAAATGGTGGACTTTTATTTTCTGTTCATCCTGACTTTAAAGGTGAAGTATGTAAATTATTTGAGGCCGAAAAACTTCCCTTATTTGAAATAGGAAAGTTTGAGCTTAAAAAAGAATTTTCAATTATTATTGAATAAAAAAACTTGTTTTATTCTTTCAAACTTTTTAAATCAATTTTACCATTTAGTTCCATTTTAGAAACCTTTCCAATTAAATTCATTGGTCCAACAGAGATAGTTAAACTATGTGGAAATAGAATCTCCGATACATTCTTGTAATCGTTGTATGTGGTAGTTGACTCATTTGTTTCCTCTCCAACTTTTTGTATTGAAATACTTTTTTCTTTTAAATAAGTAGTTGTATTATAATAGTCATAGCTTACATTTTCACCGTCTATCAACTTTAAAACATAGTAATCATTGCCATTATCATTTTCAATTCCTGTTAATTCATAGTTTGTTCCATTTGTTTTGTAATTCATTTCTGGAAATAAACCACTTGATTTCTTCTTAGATGTTAATTCGTCTGCAGTCATATCTTTTTTGCCACTTTGCATATCAAATTTAAAACCTGAATTACCATCACAAAAAGTCTTTTGAAATACCATTCCTTGACCTTCCATTTTTTGTGCTTCCGTAGTTGGAGACACAAAATATTCTGTCATTTTCAATGGAATAGGAATTTGAGGAGATGACATGTCAATAACACGTTCATAGGATTTTACCTTTTTTACTTTTTTAGCAAGTTCTTTTTTATTACTTGTTAAACTTACTGCAAAAAGGTATTTATCAATTAATTCGTCTTTAGAAATTGTTGCAGGTTTTATATCTTTTACTTCTTCAGCAAAGGCATCTAGAAATTCAATCTTTCCATCTGAATCAAATTTCTTTAAGCTTTCAATTATTTCTTCATTTCCAACAACAACAATGTTGCAGTTAGTGGAAGTAAAATACTTTTGACTCATTGCGAGAACATCTTCTTTTGAAATAGCGTCTAATCGTTGAAGATAAGTTTGATAGTGATCTTTCTCTAATTTATTTTTGATTATAGAATAAGCAAATTCAGCAACTGTTTCTGGGCTTTCTAATGATCGCGCAAAATCGCCTGCCATTGAAGATTTTGTAAGGTTTAATTCTTCATCTTTTACCAAATCAGTTTTAATAGTTTGAAATTCTTTCAATATTTCAGTAATAGCTGAGTCTGTAACAGCATTTCGGAAATTTCCACCAGCTGACATCCAGGAACCAAATTCGGTAATTCTTAAAGAAGAGTAGCAGCCATAAGTATATGCTTTATCTTCGCGTAAATTTTGCATTAATCGTGTTCCAAAACCACCACCACCAAAGATGCCATTTAAAACTTTTAGTGGCAATTGGTCTTGCTCACCTGTTCTAATTTTAACAGGATAAGTAATAGAAACAACAGATTGAACAGCTCCTGGTTTTTTAATAAAAACAACACGGTTTCCTGTAGGAAAAACACCATCATTTGCTGGATTGGTAAAAATTGGACCATTAGTTCGCCAAGCAAGCAAATATTTAGTTATTAAGTCTTCCAATTCTATGCGATTAATATCGCCAACTACTACTAAATATCCGCCATTTGGCTTGAAATTATTTTTGTAGCTAGCAATGATATCTTCTCGTGTAATATTATTTAATGTGCTTTCTGTCATTATTTCTCCATAGGGATGTTTTGGGAAATTTAGTTTTGAAACAGCATTTTTC
The DNA here is from genome assembly GCA_044354455.1 of Crocinitomicaceae bacterium. GTDB lineage: Bacteria > Bacteroidota > Bacteroidia > Flavobacteriales_D > Crocinitomicaceae > UBA952. Next base: position 3,170 of record JBILAB010000188.1, read on the forward strand.
GCCATTGAACCTGCATCTGATTTAGTTGATAATAAATTAGATTGGAGCTGTTTTTTAACTCTCTCAAACTCAGATTGCGGAAAATTTGCATTTTGCATTATATCATTCATTAATTCAAGACCTTTATCAAGATGCTTGGTTAAACAGGACAAATTAACAACAGAATTACTAGCATTTAAATTTGCGCCGATAAAGTCAATTTCTTTGTCTAATTGATCTTTAGTTCGTTTTTCTGTCCCTGACATGATTAATGAACCCATAAAATCAGATAAACCAGCTTTATCTCCTTCAATTCTTGGATCAGACCCAATAATAAATTGAAAAGCTACTCGAGGTAATTTATGGTTTTCAGATAAAATTACAGTAATTCCATTTACTGTAGTAAAAACTTGAGATTCAGA
>JBILAB010000002.1:0-50864 GCA_044354455.1 Crocinitomicaceae bacterium
CTTACAGTGTTGAAGCGAGTTACAATACATTTGCAGATACTGGTTTTTGGCAGATTTATGTTGGTTCGGAAGCAAAAAACATGAACAAAGCAATCGATCTTATTTACAAAGAATTGCAGGTTTTTCAAACAAAAGAACTCTCATCTTTGCAGTTACAGCGTGCTAAGGCACAATTAAAAGGACATTTGGCACTTGGCATGGATTCTAATGCTGGACTAATGCAAGGTTTGGGAAAAAGTTTGCTGGCCTTCAATCAAATTGATACACTTGCAGAAATCCATCACGGAATTGATAAAATAAGCAGTAGTCAACTACTTGAAATCTCAAGAAAATATTTTAAAAAAGAAGCTCTTTCAGAATTGGTATTTGATTTAGCAGATGCTTAGGTTAGTTAACTTTTAGATTCTAACCTACAAAGTTCCTCGTTTTTCTTGTTCTCGTTCAATCGATTCAAACAAAGCTTTAAAATTCCCAGCACCAAAACCTCTTGCACCCATTCGTTGTATAATTTCAAAAAACAAGGTCGGGCGATCTTCCACAGGTTTTGTGAAAATCTGAAGTAAATAACCTTCTTCATCGGCATCAATCATAATTGAAAGCCTTTGTAATTCTTTAATATCTTCCTTCATCATTTTCATGTGTTCTCCTAAACGCGCAGGTATTTCATCGTAATATGCTTGTGGTGGTGCTGATAAAAAATCAATTCCACGGGCGCGTAAAAGTGATACCGTTTTAATGATGTCATCTGTTGCCACAGCAATGTGCTGAACTCCTGAGCCCTCATAAAAGTCTAAATATTCTTCAATTTGCGAACGTTTCTTTGCTTTAGCAGGTTCGTTTATCGGAAACTTAATACGTCCGTTGCCATTGCTCATTACTTTAGACATTAAGGCAGAATATTCCGTATGAATTTGTTTGTCATCAAAGGAAAGGAAATTTACAAATCCCATAACTTCTTCGTACCATTTCACCCACGTGTTCATTTCTCCCCATCCCACATTTCCAACCATGTGATCGATAAACTTCAAGCCCACAGGACTCGGATTGTAATCAGAATCCCATTTCACAAATCCGGGTAAAAATTCTCCCGAGTAATTTTTTCGCTCAATAAAAAGATGTACTGTTTCTCCGTAAGTATAAATTCCTGCACTCACAACTTCGCCATTTTCGTCATTTGTAACAAGTGGTTCTTGGTATGATTTAGCCCCTCGTTTCATCGTTTCTTCATAAGCGCTTCTGGCGTCTTCAACCCAAAGGGCAATAATTTTAACGCCATCGCCATGTTTTTTTACATGTTCCCCGATTGGAGATTCACTTTTTAAGGCAGTTGTTAAAACCAAGCGAATTTTATCTTGCTTTAAAACATACGAAACACGGTCTTTCATTCCAGTTTCTAATCCTGCATATGCATGAGATTGAAATCCAAAAGCTGTTTTATAAAAGTGCGCTGCTTGTTTTGCATTTCCAACGTAAAATTCTACATAATCTGTTCCAAGTAAAGGCAAAAAATCTTGCGCTCCCTCAAATATTTTTTCTAAACCGTATTCAATATTTTTTATCTCTTTATTCATCTATTGTTTTAATTAATGTACCCAAGAATTCATATAATCTGACATTTCTATACCTAAAGCTTGCTTTGTTAATTTTAAGGGTTTAAAAGTATCAATCATAACAGCAAGTTCTTTTGTTTCTTTTTGCCCAATACTTCTTTCATACGCTCCAGGATGTGGACCATGTGGAATTCCATAAGGGTGGAGTGTTATTTGCCCTTTATCCACGTGATTTCTACTCATAAAATCACCATCAACATAATACAAAACTTCATCCGAATCAATATTACTATGATTGTAAGGCGAAGGAATGGCATCTGGATGGTAATCATACATTCTTGGTACAAATGAGCAAATTGCAAAAGCTGGCGTTTCAAATGTTTGATGTACCGGCGGCGGTTGATGCACACGTCCAGTTATTGGCTCAAAATTATGAATTGAAAATGCATACGGAAAATTGTATCCGTCCCAACCTACAACATTAAAAGGATGGTGCGCGTACACATAATCGTACATCGTGTCTTCTTTCTTAATTTTTATTAAAAACTCTCCATTTTCATTGTGTGTTTCTAGTTCATGAGGTGCGCGAATATCTCTCTCGCAATAGGGAGAATGTTCCAATAATTGCCCGAACCAATTTCTGTATCTTTTTGGAGTGTAAACAGGATGAAAAGATTGAATAATCAACAGCCGATTTTCTTCATTTTCGAAGTGCATTTGATAAATCATTCCTCGAGGAATTAGCAAATAATCGCCGTATGAGAAATCGATATTTCCCAATTGCGTTTTTAATTTCCCACTTCCTTTATGAATAAAAATAACCTCGTCGGCATCAGCATTCTTATAGAAATAAGCTGTCATCGATTTTTTAGGAGCGGCTAATTCTATGTAAACATCAGAATTTACAAGCATCGGAGTTCTACTTTCTAAATAATCATCTTTTGCTTCAACATTAAATCCTTGTAGACTTCGCATCTGCATATTTTTATCCAAACCAATTTCTGGCGCCACAGATTTTTGCTGTACGATTTTTATTACAGCTGTAGGCGGTTGAATATGGTAGAGTAAAGATGACATTCCATCAAATCCGATCGTTCCAAATAATTGTTCGTGGTAAATTCCACCATCAGGATTTTTAAAAACAGTGTGTCTTTTTGGTGGTATTTTTCCGAGTTTATGGTAAAATGGCATTTTATTTTGTTTTTAAAATCAAATAATTAGATCCTTTCATACAAATTTAAGTAAATCAATTCATTTATATTACTCATGTAGATTAGCATTTTATCTAATACTGTTTTTTTTATATTTTTTCAAGTCAAAAGTGATTTTAGAAAGTTAATTTTGCATCAATAGAAATAAATACATGTCTAAAATTATTGTTATTGGCGCTTGCGGTCAAATTGGAATAGAACTAGTAATTGAATTGCGCAAAAAATATGGAATAGCTGAAGTATTTGCTACGGATATTAAGGATGAATGTCCTGCGCTTATAGCAAATGGTCCGTACAAAAAATTGGATATTATAGACCGCGAGGATATTCGAGAGTTCATTATATCAAATTCAATTCAAGAAGTTTATTTACTTGCTGCGCTACTTTCTGCTACTGCAGAACGAAAACCAGATTTCGCATGGAAACTAAACATGGAAGGATTATTTACTATTTTAGATTTAGCAAAAGAAGGATATGTAAAAAAAATCTTTTGGCCAAGTTCAATTGCAGTATTTGGACCGACAACTCCAAGGGATAATACTCCACAATATACAGTAATGGAACCAACAACAGTCTACGGAATTTCAAAGCAAGCAGGTGAGCGTTGGTGTGAATATTATTTCAATAGATTCAATGTAGATGTCCGAAGTCTTCGTTATCCAGGATTAATTTCATACAAAAGTTTACCAGGTGGCGGCACGACAGATTATGCAGTAGATATATTTTACAAAGCCAAAGAAGGAGTACCATTCACTTGTTTTCTTAGTGAAAATACAGCACTTCCTATGATGTTTATGGATGATGCAATTAAGGCAACTATTGATTTAATGGATGCGCCTACTGAAAAAGTTAAAATCCGTTCGAGTTATAATTTAGGAGGCATTAGTTTCACACCAAAAGAACTTGCTGAAGAAATCCGAAAAGAATTACCAAATTTTAGTATTAATTACGAACCAGATTTTCGTCAAGCTATTGCTGACAGCTGGCCTAATTCCATTGACGAAACGCATGCTCAAAATGATTGGAATTGGAAACATACATTTGATTTAAAAGCAATTGTTAGGACAATGTTAGACAAGGTTAAAATTTCTTAAGAAAATAAAATCGAGTTCTATAAAATTAATTTGATAATTTATTTTTGAGCTTTTTTGAAAATGCAAAGAGAATAATTAGAACAGCCACAAAAGAAAAACTCCTTCCAATATAATCGCCCTGCTGACTGAAAATAGTTTGAGTTTTTAAAAGCGGAACCGTAGCTGAGAGAACAGCTGGTTTCCAATAAGGTGTTTGTGCCATAACCTCACCATACTCATTAATTATTCCACTAGTTCCTGTATTCGCAGAGCGTATAACCCAACGTCTTGTTTCGATAGCTCTTAGTCGTGAAAAACTAAAGTGCTGTTTGTAACCGGGAGTATCTCCCCACCAACCATCATTTGTCAATACACACAAAAGTTTTGCACCCTTTCTTACTTGGGTTGCTGTAAATTCACCATAAATTGATTCGTAGCAGATAACAGGAGCGATACTTGTTTTTTGTGTTTTAAAAATCTTTGGAGAATCTTCAACTCCTAAAGTTCCTGATGTCCCGCCATTGCTTAATGCAAGTTTTTCTAAAAAGGGAAGATAAGATGAAAAAGGAATTATTTCTGCTCCCGGCACTAACTTTGATTTATGAATAAATTCAATTTTCTTGTCTGAGGTTAAAAGCAGAGAAGTATTGTAGTTTTCGTAAAACCCACCGTTTGGAAGAGGAAATGAAGCATTTGATTTCTTAGTTTTAAAAAGACCGAAGGTAGAAGCACCAATTAAAAAATCTGTGTTTTTCCATTTATTTCCTTTTATAGAGAGGTATTTAAAAAATGATTCATTCAATATATTTGATTCGACAAATCCAGTGCTTATTGCCGTTTCTGGTCCGAGTAGTAAGTCTACATCACTTGCGTATTTTTTCTCTGCTAATTTGAAAAACTTACTTAGTTGAGTCTCTACACTTGAATTGAGAGCAAATTTCTCGTTGTATGGATCTATATTTGGCTGAACAATTACAACTTTATAATCTGCACCATCTTTCCCTACTGGGCCACCACTAAATCTGATAAAGAATGAACTTATTATTGGTATTAGTAAAATAAATCCAATCACAATAAATTGTTTCGTTAGTGGAAGAAATTTCTTGCCGTTATTCAAGTACTGCTTTAGACATCTAAATATTAAAACATTTAGAATTAAAATCCAAATAGTACCACCATGAACTCCAGTAAATTCATACCATTGTATCCAGCTAGTTCGAACTGAAAAAACATTCCCTAATGCCAGCCAAGGCCATGAAATATCCCAATTAAAATGGAGGTATTCAAATCCAATCCAAAGAAAGATTAAGGAAAGATAACCCTGTTTTCTGCCGATATGTTTTTTTGCAAAATGAAATGCTTGGAACGTAATGGACATCAAGAACGAATTAGCAATTATAGCTGCGGCTCCTCCATTAAAACTAGCATTGCAAACCCACCATGTCGTTCCGATATTGTAAATTAAAAACGTGATGAAAGCAAATAAAAAAACAAGAGCTGATCTCTTTTTTTCAACTTGTATAAAATCTTCTACAAGTAAAAGAGGCACCCATGAAATGAAAACTAATATTGTTAAACTTCCGGTAAAAGGGAAGCAGAGAATCATTAAGACTCCACTCAATAGTGAAAGCAAGTAACATTTCAAACGAGTCAGTTCTAGCATTATGGGTCTTTAATTTTGAAGTAAAGTTAAGCATTATGAACTTTAATAGTTCAAATTTATTTGTTTCAGAAGAAGTTTTTGGCATTAAAAAAGGCCGCTAACCAATGATTGCGACCTTTCAAATTTTATAGAATTTTATCTTATGCTTGTGCTGTCTCTAATGGAACAATTGAAACAAAAGATCGATTGTCTTTCTTCTTGCGAAATTCTACAAGTCCATCAGTAAGAGCAAATAGCGTGTGATCTTTACCTATTCCTACGTTAGATCCAGGGTGATGATGTGTTCCTCGCTGACGAACAATAATATTTCCAGCAATTGCAGCTTGCCCGCCAAAGATTTTTACGCCAAGACGTTTGCTATGAGATTCTCTTCCGTTTTTTGAACTACCAGCTCCTTTTTTGTGTGCCATTGTTTTTTATTTTTTTTCCTAAAAATAGGGAAGGTTAATTTATGCTTTTATTGTTTTAATTGTAATAGATGTAAATTGTTGACGGTGACCATTTCGTTTTTTATAACCTTTTCTTCGTTTCTTTTTGAAAACGATTACTTTGTCACCTTTCACGTGATCATTTACTTCTGCGGTGATTTTCGCACCTTCTATAGCCGGGGCGCCAACATTGATTTGTCCATCGTTATCAATCAACAAAATGCGGTCAAATGTAAGTTTTGAACCAACTTCTGCTGCTAATCGATGTACATAAACCTTTTGGTCTTTTTGCACTTTAAACTGCTGCCCTGCTATCTCTACAATTGCGTACATAATAGCTTATTTTTATTTATTAGTCCCTAAAATTAGGATTGCAAAGATACAATTTTATTCTTTTACAACAAACTTTTTTATGTTTTCTTGCTTCTAGAAAATAGTTTTGCTCCATAATTAGCCAAAACAACACCGATTAGAACAATGAACATTGCTAAGATCTGCCAATTTGAGATCGTTTCACCATAATAAAAACCAATTATTACCGCTACAATTGGAATAAAATAAGTTACTCCACTTGCAAAAAGAGCTGAAGATACCCGAATAATACCATTAAAAAGAAAAACTGCAAGTGCCGTTCCTACAATTGCAAGAATTACAATAGCAAAAAAGCCATTCATTGCTTCTGAACTTTCTATAAAAACGGTAGCTGTATTTAGAAAAAAGAAACCAAAAAGAGAGGGTAAAAAAACAAGTAGAAAGCCCAGGGAAGTTATTTCTGCAGCTGATAATTCTTGCAATTTATATTTGATTGTATTCAAACTTAGACCGTATAAAAAAGTTGCAAGAATAATAGAAAAAATATGACTCCAGTCTCCTTTGAATGACACATTTTTCCCTGAAGTAATTAAAAAATAAATACCGATAGTTCCAATTATCGTTCCTATAACTTGAAATTTTGTCATGCTATTCGAAAACAGCAAAAAGCCAAGTACTAGCGTAAAAATAGGAGTAAAGCTATTAAGCATCCCTGCAAAACCAGATGAGACTTCAGTTTCTGCATAGGTAAATAAAAATGCAGGAAAAAAATTCCCGCAAAAGCCAACAATACATAAATACAGCAACTGTTTTTTATTTTTTATTTTTTTTAAATTGTAAAGTGATAGAGGAAGCAAAATCGAAGAAGCAATTAACATTCTTAAATTTCCCACTTGTAGCGCACTGAATATTATTTCACCATTTTCAGTAAACATTCCTTTCTTCATTAGCATAAAAGAACTCCCCCAAATACAAGCAAGAATTAGAAGAAGAACCCAACTTTTTAAATTTTTTGACATGGCGCAAAAGTAGACATAAAATAAGCCAAAAGTTTAATTTTTTTGCTTATTCACATTAATTGTTAAAAAGTTTACCACATATTCCCACAAATTCTAAATCTATTGTTTTTAAAGAGTTTAAAAAAAATATTAAACTTTATATCGCAACCTTTTTCGTATATAAACGTTAAAAGTTATGAACAATTAAAAGTTAAGTGGTAAAAAGTGGTAAAATTCCATTATTTTTACCCATTATAACGCTATGGCAGGTTTAGTTGGAGAATTCGAGGTAAAATTGGACGAAAAAGGCCGATTTCTATTTCCTTCCGGTTTACGGAAGCAGCTTCCCCCTGCGTCTCAACGTGATTTTATGTTAAACAAAGGTTTTGAGGATTGCTTGACGCTTTATCCACTTCCAGAATGGGAAAAGGTAAGTGCTCGACTTTCAAAAATGAACTTGTTTAAGCCGAAAAATCGAATGTTTTATCGTTTGTTTCATCAAGGGGCAAAGCAGATAGCATTGGATAATGCTGGCCGGGTATTGATCCCAACTACGCTTATGGAGCGTGTAGGATTGCTGCAAGAGGTAATGCTCATTGCATACAATGACCGTATTGAAATCTGGGATAAATCCAAATACTTCAATCTGATTGAAGGGAACATGGCAGACTTCGCTGATTTGGCGGATGATGTAATGGGCGATTTGGATAATGGATAAAAAGATACCGTACCACATACCAGTTTTGTTGCAGGAATGCATTCAGGGTTTAGAAATTAAGCCAGAAGGTGTTTATGTGGATGTCACTTTCGGTGGCGGCGGTCATGCAAAAGAAATTTTCAAGCAAATTAATGAGCAGGGTAAATTAATTGTTTTCGATCAAGATGCTGCAGCAAAAGAAAATACTTGGGAAGCCCCAAATTTTTATTTTGTTCCTTCAAATTTTATTTATTTATCAAATCATTTGAAGGCTCAAAAATTTGAAGCTATAGATGGCTTATTGGCAGATTTGGGAGTTTCTTCGCATCAATTTGATTTACCAGAACGAGGGTTTTCAATTCGTGAAGATGCGCCTTTGGACATGCGAATGAACCAAAATTCAGAGCGTTCTGCATTTGAAGTTGTGAACCTAGATAGTGAAGATAAACTTATTTCAATTTTTCGATATTACGGCGAATTAAGTAATTCTCGTGCTTTAGCAAGTGAAATTGTCCGTCAACGTGCCTCAAAATCAATTAAAACAACTTTTGAATTAATGGCTGTTTTAAAGCCATTTGCCCCAAAATTTAAAGACCATAAATTTTATGCACAGGTTTTTCAGGCAATTAGAATAGAAGTCAACCAAGAATTAGATGCATTAAAACAACTTCTTTTACAATCAAGCGAATTATTGAAGCCAGGTGGAAGATTAGTAGTGATATCATACCATTCTTTGGAAGATCGTTTGGTGAAAAATTTTATGAAACGCGGCTCTTTTGAGGGTGAAATTCAGAAAGATTTCTTTGGAAACATATTAAAACCATTTAAAGAGCTTATAAAACATCCGCTTGTACCCAGCGAGGATGAAATTAGATTAAATAGTCGCGCAAGAAGTGCAAAATTAAGAATTGCTGAGAAGAATGACTGAGGATAAAAATACAAATAAGCAAGCACCTTCAAGTGAGAACGAAACTAAAAAGCGTTCAGGGAAAGCTAGTGCATTTTCTCAAATATTGAATGGAGATTTTTTAACCAAGGAATTCGTGTTAAATAATTTGAATTATATCTTTTTTTTGATTGCATTGCTTCTACTTATTATAGCAAAAGGATATTATGGAAAGCAGATTTCGACAGATATTGATAATGCACAAAGGGAATACGATCAAAATGCAGCTGAATACATAGAGTCGAAATCAAAATTAGAAACTGTGACAAGACGCTACAAATTAGTAGAAAAACTTCAAAATCGAGAATTGAAAGAGACAAAAAACGCCACAAAAGTAATTCGTTTGAAAAAGAAAAAAGATGAGTAAAGAGAAAAACTTTCTTTATTACAGGGCTTATGCCATCTATTTTGGTTTTGTTATTATTATGATAACAGTTCTCTACAATACTATTACTTTACAATTAGAAGGCCGTTCAACTTTTTTTGATTCCTCAGATTTAAAAATACCTGTTCGAACAGTAAATCGAATTCCTAGAATGGGGGAGATTTTAGACCGCAACAAGAATCCGCTAGTTACGTCAGTTACCTATTTTGATATTCACATGGATCCAACGGTTATTGACCAAAAAGTTTTTGATGATGAATTATCAGATTTAGCAGAAGGTCTTCACAAAATGTATCCTGATAAATCAGCCCGAGAATACATTAATTCAATTCAAAAAGCACGCGCCAATAAATCACGCTATTTACTAATAAGGAAAAAAGTTACAAACGACGAGCGAAAACGACTAAGGAAATTACCAATCTTCAGAATAGGACGAATGAAGGGTGGCTTAATTGATACAGATGCGATTATTGAGCGTGAACTTCCTAATGGAAATTTATTGAGAAGAACTCTTGGTTATTACTCCATGGATAGAGGAGTAGAAAAGCGAGTTGGAATTGAGGGGGCATTTTACGAATACTTGAGAGGCGAGGACGGCGCAGAACTAGAACAGAAATTTTCGACAGGTTGGAAAAAAACTGGACAAATTACAAGAGAGTCAGTTGAGGGAGCAAATGTAATCACCTCTATTGATAAAGAAATCCAAGAAGTAGCTCATTCTGAATTAGAAAGACAATTAAGAGATATGGATGCTGAACACGGAAGTGTAATTGTGATGGAAGTAAAAACAGGTTTTATTCGGGCTATTGCAAACCTTACAAACAATGATAATAAATCATATAGTGAGTCTTACAATTATGCTGTTGGTTTTCATGAGGTGCCAGGTTCAACTTTTAAGTTAGCTTCTATCATGGCTGGTCTAGAGGATGAAAAATTCAAAATTACAGATAAGGTTTCTGCTGTTGGCTCATATTCTTTTCCCGGAAAACGTTTGGAGGATTCCAATCACGGTATTGGATATGGCACCATAACAATTCAAAAAGCATTTGAAAAATCATCCAATGTTATTGCACAACTTATTTACCGTACTTATCACAACGATCCAGAAAAGTTTTTAGCGCGCTTAAAGCAATTTGGTTTAACACAGCCATTGGGTGTTGCGATCAAAGGAGAAGCATTTCCAGTTATCCCAAAAATCGGAACTCCGGGTTGGTCGGCACTTTCTATTCCTATGATGGCAATTGGTTACGAATTACAACAAACGCCTCTTCAAACTTTGGCATTCTACAATGCAGTAGCCAATGAAGGAAAAATGCTACGCCCACTTTTTGTAGAAAGAATTGAGCGATATGGTAAGGTTGTAAAGAATTTTAATCCCGTTGTTCTTCGTGAAGAAATTTGTTCTAAAAATACAATTAAAATTCTTCAATCTTGTCTAAAAGGTGTCATGACAGATGGTACCGGCTCTGATTTAAAAAGCTCTCTTTTTAAAATTGCTGGAAAAACAGGAACAGCAAAATTAATTGGCGAAAATAAATTATACAACGATCAAAGAAATAGTGCATACCAAGCTTCATTTGTAGGATATTTCCCTGCTGATAATCCGATCTATTCTTGTATCGTAGTAATTTCAAATCCTAAGAAGGAAATTTATGGTGCGAGGGTTTCAGGAACTGTTTTTGCAGAAATTGCCAACAAAATTTATGCATCAACACTTTCTTATCACAAGGCAATCAATCAAAAAGCGAAGAAAAAGAATGTTTTGCCACTTGTTAAGAAAGGAAATAAACGAGATATATTAGCTGTATTAGATCAATTGCATATTCGTTATAAATTAAATTACCATGGCGAATGGTTATCTGCCGATACTCTCAAAGGTTCAGTTCAACTCTCAAAAAAAATAATTCTTAAAGATAAAATTCCAAATGTTCTTGGACTAACAGCTAAGGATGCTGTCTTTCTTCTTGAAAGCAGGGGCTTGATTGTCAAATTAGCTGGTTGCGGACGTGTAACTAAACAATCATTGAATCCGGGAATACTGCCAACTAAAGGTCAATTAATAAAAATAGAATTGCAATGATGTTGCTGTCCGACATATTATTGAATGTTAAAGCTGAAAATGTTTTAGGTTCCTTGGACCTCAGTGTTGAGTCTTTAATTTTTGATTCTCGTGAGGCTAATTCTTCCTCTGTTTTCTTTGCAATTAAAGGAAGTGCTACTGACGGCCATTTATTTGTTCAGCAAGCACACGATAAAGGCTGTAGAATATTCGTTGTACAAAACAATATTCCAGATTTATCAGATTCAACAATCATAAAAACAAGTGATACCTCAGCTTTATTGGCATCAATGTCTTGTAACTTTTTTGAGAATCCTTCTAAGAAATTAAAACTTATTGGTGTAACAGGAACGAATGGTAAAACAACATGCACATCTCTATTGTATAAACTCTTTTCAGATTTAGGATATAAATGCGGTTTAATTTCAACGGTTGTAAATAAAATTGGTTCTACTGATATTGTTGCAACGCATACTACTCCGGATCCTGTAAGTTTAAATCGTTTGCTTGCTCAAATGGTGACTGAGAATTGCACGCATTGTTTTATGGAAGTAAGTTCTCACGCAATTCATCAAAATAGAATTTCAGGATTAGGTTTTTATGGTGCTGTATTCACAAATATTACTCATGATCATCTGGATTACCACAAAACTTTTTCAGAATATATCCGTGTGAAAAAAACTTTTTTTGATTTATTACCTGCAACTTCTTTTGCACTTGTCAATACTGACGATAAAAATGGGATGATAATGCTCCAAAATACACTTGCTTCTAAACACACTTTTGCTCTAAAAACTCCAGCAGATTTTAAAGGAAAAGTAATGGAGAATGAGTTTACTGGCTTAGTGATAAAAATCAATGGAAAGGAAGTTTATTCTCGACTTGTTGGTGAATTTAATGCATATAATTTATTAGCAGTTTATGGCGTATCACTTTTGCTTGAGGAAGATGAACTTGAAGTTTTGCGAACAATGAGCCTTCTTGAATCTGTTGAGGGAAGATTTCAATACGTTCAAAGTACTAAAGGAATTACAGCAATTATTGATTATGCTCATACGCCTGATGCATTGGATAATGTGCTAAAAACAATTAATGGTATTCGCAAAGGAGCTTCTAAAGTAATAACAGTAATTGGTTGCGGAGGAGATCGTGATAAGTCAAAAAGACCGCTAATGGCAAAAATTGCCTGCGATAAAAGCACTAATGTTCTATTGACATCTGATAATCCAAGAACGGAGAACCCTGAAAATATTTTATTAGAAATGGAAGCGGGTTTAGATGATATTGAAAAGCAAAAATCAATAACAATTCAAGATAGAAAGCAAGCAATTAAGACTGCAATTTTATTAGCAAATACAGGTGATATTATTTTGATTGCAGGAAAAGGTCATGAAAAATACCAAGAAATTATGGGTGTTCGTCATGATTTTGATGATTTGAAAATTACAGAAAATATGTTTAACGAATTAAATAAGTAATGCTATACTATATTTTTGATTACCTCGATAAGTTCAATTTTCCAGGTGCAGGTTTATTTAATTACATCTCCTTTCGTGCTGCAATGGCCTTGCTTATGTCTCTTTTTGTGTCGATTCATTTCGGTAAACGCATAATCAATAAATTGCGTAATCAGCAAATTGGGGAAACAGTCCGTGATTTAGGATTATCAGGGCAACTTGAAAAATCAGGAACGCCCACAATGGGTGGAATCATAATTCTTGCAGCAATTTTAATACCAACCTTGTTATTTGCTAAGCTCCAAAATGTATATGTTATTACAATGATTATTTCAATCATTTGGCTTGGGTTGATTGGATTTTTAGACGATTACATTAAGGTTTTTAAGAAAAATAAGGAGGGTTTAAAAGGTCGTTTTAAAATTATTGGACAAATAGGAGTTGGTTTAATAGTAGGTTGTATCCTTTATTTTTCTGATGAGGTAGTTGTTCATAAACGAGTTCCTGTGAATTATCGCTTAAAAATGGATGAATCTTTTGTTACTCATAAACATATTCAAAATGATGGGGAGAACTATAAATGGATCAAAACGGATGATATGACAACCACAATTCCCTTTATGAAGGGAAATGAGTTTAATTACAATTGGTTGATTGGCGATTCTAACAAATCTTATGGTTGGCTTCTTTTTATTCCCATTGTGATTTTTATTGTAATTGCTGTTTCCAATGGTGCAAATATGACGGATGGTTTAGATGGTTTAGCAACAGGTTCTTCTGCAATTATTGGAATTGCATTAGCAGTATTGGCTTACGTTAGCTCTAATTATAAGTTTGCGGATTATCTGAATGTCATGTACATTCCAAATGCTGAAGAATTAGTGGTTTTTATATCCGCTTTTGTGGGTGCATGTATTGGGTTTTTATGGTATAATTCCTATCCTGCTCAAGTTTTTATGGGAGATACAGGAAGTCTAGCATTGGGAGGGATTATTGCTGTCTTTGCGATTTCAATACGAAAGGAATTACTGATCCCAGTTTTGTGTGGCATCTTTCTAATTGAAAATCTATCGGTAATACTGCAAGTTGGTTATTTCAAATTCACAAAGAAACAGTTCGGTGAAGGCAGGAGAATTTTCTTGATGGCACCCTTGCATCATCATTATCAAAAGAAAGGAATTCATGAGGCAAAAATAGTTGCTCGTTTTTGGATTATTGCTGTTTTATTGGCTGTTATAACGATTGTAACATTGAAATTACGTTAAACTGTGGAGGGTAAAAATAAACATATTGTTATTTTGGGCGCTGGCGAAAGTGGCGTTGGTGCAGCTATTCTTGCAAAAAAACAAGAATGGAATGTTTTTGTTTCTGACGCAGGAAAAATCAAAGCGGATTATAAAACAGAGTTAGACAATAATCAAATTGAATGGGAGGAAAATACACATTCTACAGATCGTATCTTTCAAGCTGAGCTCATTGTTAAGTCTCCGGGAATTCCTGAAACAACTGACTTAATGCGCGCTCTTCGAAATAAGCAAGTCAAGATAATTTCTGAGATAGAATTCGCTGGCTACTACACCAGAGGAAAATCTATTTGTGTTACAGGAAGTAACGGAAAAACAACTACAACAATGCTTACCCATCATATTTTGAAGAAAGCAGGCTGGGATGTTGGCTTAGCAGGAAATGTTGGAAAAAGTTTTGCGAAACAAGTGGCAGAAGGTGACCACGATTGGTATGTGCTTGAATTGAGTTCTTTTCAATTGGATGACATGTTTGATTTCAAAGCTGACATCGGAATACTTACAAATATTACACCAGATCATCTGGATCGCTACGAAAATCAAATGCAAAAATATGTGGATTCAAAATTTAGAATTCTCAATAATCAAAATCATGAGGATTGGTTTATCTACAATTATGATGATCCAATAATTAGAGAAGAATTATCAAAAAGAAAGCTTTCAATGAATCTTGCACCTTTTTCATTGAAAGAAGAAATAAAAGTAGGTGCTTACGCTGTAAATAATCAACTAATAATCAATATAAAAGACCAATTAACTATGTCAATTCACGAATTAGCTTTGAAGGGTAAGCACAACACCCAAAACTCGTTAGCAGCAGGGATTGCTGCACGCCTTGTTGAAATTCGCAAGAGTATTGTGCGTGAAAGTCTTGAGGACTTCGAAAATGTTGAGCACCGTCTTGAATTTGTAGCAAAAGTAAATGGAATTGAATTTATAAACGACTCCAAAGCCACAAATATAAATTCAACTTGGTATGCATTGGAAACAATGGAAAATCCAGTGGTTTGGGTTATGGGTGGAGTGGACAAAGGAAATGATTATTCCGAATTAAGTAACTTGGTAAAGGACAAGGTGAAAGCAATTATTTGTCTTGGCATTGACAATCAAAAAATCATCAAGGCTTTTCGTCACCTTGTAGAAACGATTGTCGAAGTTGGATCTGCAACAGAGGCAGTTGCTTATGCTTATCGTTTAGCGAAAAAAAATGAAACAGTTTTACTTTCTCCAGCTTGCGCAAGTTTTGATTTATTTGAAAACTATGAAGACCGAGGAAATCAATTCAAGCAGGCGGTTAGAAAGTTGTAATTGAAAATTTATTGATTCATAACTAAAATGGAAATAAAAGATATTAATCCCAATTTAAGATCGTATTTAAAATACCTTAAAGGTGATCCTGTAATATGGATTATTACTATTTTAATGATGGCTTTCTCTTTGGTAACAGTGTATAGTTTTGTGCCTATACTTGTTAAAATTGAGGGAGGAACACCTTTTCAATATCTTTTTAAGCATTTTATCTATGTTTTACTAGGATTTGCCTCTATGTTTTTTATTCATAGAGTCGACTCAAAATACATCTATCAACTTTCAAAATTTGCCTATTACATAGCACTTGCTTTGCTGCTTTTCACCATTTTTTTTGGCGCAAAAGTAAATGATGCTGGACGTTGGATTCGTATTCCATTTATTGGCTTAACTTTTCAATCGTCTGACTTTGCAAAGCTTGCATTGATACTTTATATTTCTCGTTTACTAGTTCGAAAAAAAGATTTATTAAATGATTGGGAAAAAGGAATTTTACCCTTAATGATTCCAATATTATTAATTTGTGGACTTATTATCAAAGATAATTTCTCTACCGCAGCAATGCTCTTTTTACTTTCAATGGCATTGCTCTTTATTGGAAGAGTTCCTTTTTTGAAACTTACAACATTAGCTGCAGGTGGAATTGGATTAGTTGCGCTTGTAATTGGCATTCATGTAACTATTCCTCAACTTAATCTTTTACCGCGCTATGATACTTGGGTAAGCAGATTTAATCAACGTGTTGAAAATGATATGGGAAACATTGCCAATGCGCAAGCAAATAACGCCCAGTTGGCTATTCACAACGGTTCTTTGTTTGGACAAGGTGTTGGTGACGGAAAATTAAAAGAATATTTGCCAGAAGCTTATGCGGATTTTTATTATGCAAGTTTTGTAGAAGAATTTGGCTTGTTTTCTTCTTTTTTTCTTGTCTTGCTCTACCTTATTTTATTGTTTCGAATTATTCGTATTTCATTGAAAACAGATGATTTATTTCAAACGTATGCCTCAATGGGAATTGGTGTTCATTTACTAACCCAAGCGAGTATTAACATGTTAGTTTGCACTGGAGTTTTTCCTGTAACAGGTCAAAACATGCCTTTTCTTGCAATGGGTGGTTCTGCATTAATTATGGCCTGTATTTCAATTGGAGTAATTCAATCTTTTTCCAATCAAATACAAAAGGGAAAAAAGGAAGAAGAGGGTGTTTTTGTTTCTTAAAGAAGTTTATTTATGTTGATTGAACGTGCAATTATATCAGGAGGAGGAACAGGAGGACATATCTTTCCGGCGATTGCAATTGCAGATGAAATAAAAAAACGCAATCCAACGGCTTCAATTCTATTTGTTGGCGCCTCAGGAAAAATGGAGATGGAAAAAGTTCCTCAAGCGGGCTACGAGATCGTGGGTTTGAAAATAGCGGGTCTTCAGCGAAAATTTTCCTTTTCAAATTTCCTGCTTCCATTTAAAATTCTTGGAAGTTTATTAAAAGCTAGAAAAATTCTTGTCGATTTTAAGCCCCAAATTGTCATTGGTGTTGGAGGCTATGCAAGCGGTCCAACATTGATGACTGCAAATTTTTTGAGAATACCTACTGTAATTCAAGAACAAAATTCATTTCCTGGAAAAACAAATAAAATTTTAGCCAAAAAAGCTGCTTGTATTTGTACTGCTTACGAGGGAATGGAACGATTTTTTCCAAATTCTAAAGTAGTATTAACTGGAAATCCAATTCGAAAAGAGTTTTCAGCTAATTTAAAATCCAAAGCTGAAGCATGTACTTTTTTTGGCTTAGACTTTGAAAAACCTACAATATTGGTAATTGGAGGAAGTTTAGGTGCTAAAACCCTTAATATTTCTGTTCAAAAAAATCTTGAAGAAATTATGAATTCAGGAGTTCAGATTATATGGCAGTGTGGTAAATTATACCATTCTCAACTTATTATTGATTTAAAGGATAAAGAATTAAAGAATATTTGTTTGTATCAATTTATTGAACGAATGGACTTGGCTTATTCTGCTGCCGATTTGATTATTTCGCGTGCTGGTGCCATTTCAGTTTCTGAATTATGTATCGTAGGAAAACCATTAATTCTTGTGCCTTCTCCAAATGTTGCCGAAGACCACCAAACAAAAAATGCTAATGCACTAGTTGCAAAAAATGCTGCATTTCTAATTACTGATTCTGAAGCACCTGATTTATTATTCAAGATTGCTTTGGATTTATTGAAGCAAAAAGAAAAATGTGAGCTTCTTTCTATTGAGATAAAAAAAATACAAAAATTAAATGCTACTGCTGATATTGTAGATGCATTCGAAAATAGTTTAATAGAAAATGGAACAAAATAAAAATTTATTTAGTGGTTTTAAAAATGTCTACTTTATAGGTATTGGTGGAATTGGAATGTCAGCTCTTGCAAGGTATTTTAATAATTTAGGATTTAAAGTCGCTGGTTATGATAAAAGCGCTAGTGATTTAACAGGTAAATTAGAGGCAGAAGGCTGTTTGATTCATTATGAAGATTTAGGGGAAGAAATCCCAAATGAATTTAAAAATAAGGCGACGACATTTGTGGTGTTTACTCCAGCAATTCCGGAGGACATGAAGGAACTTTTCTATTTTATTAGTAATGAGTTTACTTTTTATAAACGTGCGGAAGTACTAGGAATTTTAACACGACAATCAAAAGGATTATGTGTTGCTGGAACGCATGGGAAAACAACAACTAGCTCTATGCTTGCTCATATTTTAGATCACTCTTTATGGAAATGCAATGCATTTTTAGGCGGAATTGCTACTAATTTTAATTCAAATTTGGTGCTTTCTGAGACAAGCGATTGGACAGTTGTTGAAGCGGATGAGTTTGATCGGTCTTTTTTAAAACTTTCCCCTTTTTCAAGTATTGTTACCGGTGTAGATCCTGATCATTTAGATGTTTATGGCAGTGTAGAACAATTTAATGAAGGTTTTGGTCAGTATTCGATGAAAATTGAACCAAGTGGATTTTTAGTTGAGAAAGAGGACTTGAATCTCCCAACTTTAGCTAAAAAAGTTTCGTATGCTCTCAATTCTGAAACTGCAGATTATAGCATGAAAAATATGGTTTTTCGAGATGGTTTTCTTTATACTGATGTACGTTTAAAAATAAATGTTTGGCAAAATGTGAAATTAGGAATTCCAGGAATTCATAATGCAGAGAATGCGCTTGGTTGCATTGCGCTTCTAGATAGTCTAGGGATGAGTGAATTAGAAATCCGAAATGGACTTGCAAGTTTTACGGGAGTAAAAAGACGATTCGACTATCAAATTCGTTCAGAAGACTTAATTTATATTGACGATTATGCACATCATCCAAGTGAATTGAAGGTGTTAATTGAATCTGTCAGAATACTATATCCAAACCAACAAATAACAGGCATTTTTCAGCCTCACTTGTATTCTCGAACAAGAGATTTTGCAGTGGAGTTTGCCGACGAATTATCTAAATTAGATGCATTAATTCTATTACCAATTTATCCTGCAAGAGAACAACCAATTCATGGTATCTCAAGTGCTTGGCTCTATTCAAAAGTTGAATTGTCAAAGAAATTTTTATTAGCTCCTTCAGAAGCTTTACAATACTTTAATAATTTTGATAAGGGAATTGTTCTGACAATTGGAGCTGGTGATATTGATAAAATGGTTACTCCCTTAAAGGAAATACTTTCTACAAATCTAACTACTGATAAATGAAAAAATGGTTAAGAATTGTCTTATGGATATTATTAGCAGCTGGTGTAACTACCGCTTTAATTTTTTCCTATCAGCATGAACAAAAGAAAAAAATTAAAAATCCTAAAATATCGATTCATGTTGAAGGCGAAAATACATTTCTTACTGAAAAGGAATTATGGGATCGATTAAAATTTAATAGCTTGGTCTTCGATGGGCAGGATAATAAAACTTTCAATATCGAAAAAATTGAAAGGACTATTAGCAGAATGACAGAGGTGAAAAACGTGAAGGTTTTTAAAAATATTGGAAATCGTTGGTTTGTTAAAATTGAACTTCGAAAGCCAATTGCTCGAATTTTTAATATTTATGGTCAAAGTTATTACATCGATGAGGATGGTTTTATGATGAATAGATCTAATTTACACACTGCAAGAGTACTGATTTTTTCCGGATTTATAAAAGATAAATTTTCTAGTAAATCTGTAGCTCAAATTATCAACAACGATTCATTGAAAAGTATTAAAAAAATAGATGAAATCTATCGAATTTCAAATTATGTTTGTAAGGACACATTATTGTCTAAACTTATAGGACAAGTGTATTTGAAAAAAAATGGGGATTTTATATTAATTCCGCTACTTGGTGATCAAAAAATAGTTTTTGGTTCTGCTTATTCAGAACAAAAAATAAGTGAAAAGTTTGATCGATTGAGGATTTTTTATGAAGAAGGAATACCTTACGAAGGTTGGGATAAATATGATGAAATAAGTGTAAAATATGAAGGACAAATCGTTTGTAGAAAAAGAAATAAGTAGTCAAGGTAATACTAGTCGTGTTATTGTTGGCTTAGATATAGGAACAACTAAAATCGCTTGTTTTATTGGTCGAAAAAATGAACACAACAAAATTGAAATTATTTCAATGGGCAAGAGTGAATCGTTGGGTGTTATGCATGGTGTTGTTGCAAATATTGAAAAAACAGTACAATCAATAACTGCAGCAGTAAATTCTGCACAAGTGTGTAATGAAGGTTCCTTAATTATTAAAAATGTATATGTTGGAATAGCTGGTCAGCATATAAAAAGTATTCAGCACAGAGGCATGTATACAAAACGTGATAATACAAGCGAGATTTCACAAGAAGATATTGATTTTTTTGTTGATGACATGCACAAAATGGTAATGCCTCCTGGAGAAGAAATTATTGATGTTATTCCTCAAGAATACATTGTAGATGGTTCACCTGAAATAAAAGAGCCAATCGGTATGGCTGGTGTTCGATTGGAAGCAAATTTCCATATCATTACTGGACAAATTAATAATGTAATGAATATCAAAAAATGCATTGAAAGAGCAAACCTGAATGTGCGCGATATTATTCTTGAACCAATTGCTTCCGCAGATGCAGTTTTAAGTGATGAAGAAAAAGAAGCAGGAATTGTTCTTGTAGATATTGGAGGTGGAACAACAGATATTGCTATTTTTCAAGACGGAATTATTCGTCATACAGCAGTTATCCCATTTGGTGGAAATATAATTACAAATGATATAAAGGAAGGATGCCAAATCATGCAACGTCATGCTGAAGCACTAAAAATAAAGTACGGTAGTGCGAGTGCATCTGAAAATAAAGAAAATGAAGTGGTTTGTATTCCAGGATTACGCGGAAGAGAACCTAAAGAAATTACACTTAAGAATTTATCAAGCATTATTCAAGCTCGAATGGAAGAGATAATTGAGTTGGTGAATTATGAGATTAAAAATTCTGGATACAGCAAAAAATTAATTGGTGGTATTGTTGTTACTGGTGGTGGTGCCCAATTAAAGCACTTAACACAATTATTTGAATACATGACGGGAATGGATACTCGAATTGGTTACCCGACAGAGCATCTTGCTAATTCAAATGATATAGAAAATATAGAAAGCCCCATGTTTTCAACTGGCATCGGATTGGTCTTACAAGGATTCAAGAAGCTAGACAACATAAAAGATGTGATGGAGCCGTTAAAGAAAGATGAAGTTTCAAAGCACTCGAATCGAGAGTTAAGGGGCAGTTTCTTTGATAAGCTATTAAACAAAACAAAGGAGTTTTTTACAGATGAAAATTAATTAACTATTAAAAAAAATAAAGATGGAATTTGATATGCCCAAAATAGATTTTGACTTGCCAAGAGACTATAACTCAATTATAAAAGTTATCGGCGTTGGTGGTGGAGGAAGTAATGCAGTAAATCATATGTTTAATCAAGGCATTATTGGCGTTGATTTTATTGTATGCAATACTGACCGTCAAGCGCTTGACATTTCTCCAGTCCCTTATAAAATTCAATTAGGCCCTCAATTAACGGATGGTCGTGGAGCTGGAATGTTACCAGAAGTTGGAATGGCAGCAGCAAATGAAAATATTGAGGAAATCCGTGAATTACTTTCAAAAAATACTAAAATGGTTTTTGTAACTGCTGGTATGGGAGGAGGAACAGGAACAGGAGCAGCTCCAGTAATTGCACAAGTTGCTAAGGATTTAGGTATTTTAACTGTGGGTATAGTTACAATTCCATTTAATTTTGAAGGAAGAAAACGTAGACAGCAAGCTGAAGAAGGTTTGAATAAAATGCGTGAAAATGTAGATACGCTTTTAGTCATTAATAATGAACGTTTAAGAGAATTTGGTAAAGATATGTCTTTGTCTGCTGCATTTTCTTATGCTGATGATATTTTAACTGTTGCTGCAAAAGGAATTGCTGAGGTAATTTCTGTAACTGGGGTAATAAATGTTGACTTTAATGATGTAAATACTGTGCTTAGAAATAGTGGGCATGCAATTATGGGAAGCGCAACTGCTGAAGGTGAAAATCGAGCTATTGAAGCTGTAAAATCTGCACTTACATCTCCTTTACTAATGGACAATGATATTGATGGTGCACGTTATGTATTATTAAATATTACCTACGGATCAAAAGAAGTGATGATGGATGAAATCACAGAAATCACTGATTATATTCAGGAAGCAGCTGGTGCAACTGCAGATGTAATTTGGGGACATGGTCTTGATGAGTCATTAGGTGAGAAAATAAGTATTACCTTAATTGCAGCTGGTTTAAAAGATATTCCATTAAACGGATTTGAAAAAGCACCTGAGCGAAACGTTGTAGAATTACATGGCGAAAACAACAAAGAAATAAAAAGCCCCTTGAATTCACCTGTTAATTCAGTAGACAATAATAGTAATAATCAACATGAATTTTCAGAAGAACCTTTTTTGAAATCTGAACAAATTATTGATAATACTATTCCAGATGAATCTATTTCAAATAGTTTTGGCGAGAAAAAATCTTTTGATCTTTTTGAATCTGCTGCTGTGGAAATAAACCCTTCTTCTATTTTAGATGTAAAGGATGATACAAATTTTGTAGAAGAAATAACGCTTCGTGAAAATGAAATTACTTCAAAAACCGAAGAGGAAGAATCTATTCAGCCAGAGTTTTCTTGGGATTTAGGTGCTGTTAGCAATTCTTTTTCTGAGCTTACTAATACATCAAATACAAGTGAGGAGAAAGAAGAAATAGTTCGACATATGCTTGAGGAAGAGGAAGAAGTAAACATGGAACTTGATACCGAAGATAAAAGAACTTCTCCTGAAGAGCAACAAAAATTAGCGCAAGAAAGATCTTCTAGAATTATGGAATTTACTTCTAAGTTAAAAAAAGCTGAAGGAATTGCGGAATTTGAAAATGAACCAGCGTATGTTCGAAGAAATATTTCATTAAATGAAAGCCTTCCAAGTTCTGAAGAATCAGTTTCGAGATTTGGACTATCAGAAGATGAAAATGGAAAATCTGGATTACGCAGTAATAATTTCTTACACGATAACGTAGACTAATGAGCTTTACATCTATAATTAATGATGCAATTAAAAAAGCGATGCTCGCAAGAGAAAAAGATCGTTTGGACACGTTGAGAGATATAAAATCAAAACTTTTATTAGAAAGCACATCCGGTAATGGAGAAGTTTCTGAGGATATTGCATTAAAAATTTGCATGAAATTATACAAGCAACGTATTGAAACCTATGATTTGTATAGTGCACAAAATAGAGAAGATTTAGCAGCTGTTGAGCTTTCACAAGCTAATATAATACAAGAATTTTTACCAAAAATGCTCAGTGAAGAAGATATTAAAATTGAGGTAAAAGCAGCTATTTCTCAATCTGGTGCAAGCGGCCCTCAAGATATGGGAAAAGTAATGGGTATTTTGTCAGCAAAATTGGCAGGTAAAGCAGATGGAAAGCTTATTGCTTCAATTGTAAAGGAAGAATTACTAAATCCCTAGTAAAAATAGAATTAATATCATTGTAAAAGCATTCTTTTGGATGATTTTTTCAATTTTTTAACATGAGCACGTATTCAATTATTCAAGAACTTATCGAAACCATTAAGGCGTATAATTTAAAAGGATGGTCTCCAGCTACCTCTACAAATTATTCGTTTATTGATGAAAATATGCAAATGTGGATTTCACGCTCAGGAATTGATAAAAGACTAATTTCTGAAAATGATTTTATTCCGATTGATAAAAATGGGCACTTTATTGGAGAAAATCCAGCTATTTATCCTTCAGCTGAAATGCTTATTCATACCTCTATTTATAAACTTTTTCCTGAAACTAAAGTTATATTACACAGTCATAGTCTTTATCCTGTCTTGCTTTCGTCAATCAAGAAAAATTATTTAGAATTCGAGGGTATTGAACTTCAAAAAGGTTTTAAAGGTGTTGATTCACATCAAACAACTATAAAAATACCAGTTTTTGATAACAGTCAGGATATGTCCTTTTTTGAGAAGAAACTATTTTCCCATAAATCGGAATTAATTCATTATTGTTTTGTGATTTCTAAGCATGGAACATATGCTTGGGGAAATACTCTTTTTGAAGCAAAGAAACATCTTGAGGTCCTAGATTACCTTTGTCAATTTGAATGGTTTATAAATAAAAAATAATGGCAATACTTTCTATTCCGTCAGAGCAAAAACAAATTATTGATTTAGATGAAATCCATTTGTTTTTAAAAAACCATGGTATTTTCTTCGATCAATGGATCTGTGATATTGTTTTTGATGATAATGCCTCACAAGAGGAAATATTGGCTGCTTATTCAAAAGATTTAGTGCCATTTATGAATAATTCAGGTTATAAGACAGCAGATGTTATATCTATAAATTCAGCCACAGAAAATTACGGCGCGTTGCGTACAAAATTTCTTGCTGAACATACTCATTCTGAAGATGAAATTAGATTTTTTGTTGACGGTAAAGGTTTGTTTTGGTTTAATTTAGAAAATGAACCTGTCTTTAACGTGCTTTGTGAATCCGGCGATTTAATAAGTGTTCCAGTAGGGACAAAGCATTGGTTTGATGCTGGAGAATTTAATCCCTTTGTGAAAGCTATCCGTGTTTTCATGGATAAAAGTGGCTGGGTACCGGATTATACAAATTCTGGAATTGAGTTAAATTTTTTAAACTTTAAAATACCTTCTAGTGAAAATTGATTGTGATTATATTTTAATGGACATTGAAGGCACTACTTCTTCGATTTCCTTTGTGAAAGATATTTTATTTCCATATTTTCTTTCAAATATTGATGAGATTAATCAATTAGCAAATATTAAGGAGGTTAAGTATGCATTTGGGCAAGTACTACGAATTGTAAAGAAAGAAGAAAATAAGGACATTACAACAAGTGAAGAGGTTATAAAACAATTGAAGAAATGGTGTGAGCAGGATTTGAAAATAACACCTTTGAAAACTTTGCAAGGTATTTTATGGCAGAAGGGTTATCAGAATGGCGAATTACTCGGACACGTTTACGATGATGTGCCAATTTCATTAGATAATTGGAAAGAAAATGGAAAGAAAATGGGTGTTTTTTCTTCAGGTTCTGTAAATGCCCAAAAGTTACTTTTTAGTCATAGTGTTAAAGGGAATCTTTCTCATTTTTTTACCCATCATTTTGACACCATTAGCGGCCCTAAAAGAGATACTGAAACTTATGTTTTAATTGCTAAGGAAATTGCACTGTCTGCGGATCGTATTTTATTTCTTTCAGATGTACTAGAAGAATTAGAAGCAGCAGACAAAGCTGGAATGAAAACTATTCAAATAAGGCGTGAAGACAACATGCAAGTTTGGAACCAGTCAGCTGCAGATTTCTCTGAAATTGTCTTAATCTAATTTTTTATCAAAAAAAAGACCGCTAGTAACAGCAGTCTTTTTTAAATGAATTATTTTTAATCTTAGTTGTTTGTGGGTGCACCTGTGTTGTTTACTGGTGTTCCACTTTCTGGAGCTGGACCAACTTCACCTTTAATTCGAATAACAGCATCGTAATAAGTAGGGTTACCTTGATCATCTTTTCCTGTAGCAACATTTGTAGAGATAGTAACACTCTTGTTTATTGGGCCAGGTCTATTTGTATCATATTTTACTTTGATTACGCCAGTTGCTCCTGGTGCAATTGGTTCTTTTGGCCAATCTGGAACAGTACAACCACATGATCCTTTTGCATTTGTAATAATTAAAGGTTCGTTACCTGAGTTTTTAAATTCAAATGTGCAATTTGGCTCACCGCCGTATTTAATATTCCCGTAATCATGCACTTCTTTGCTGAACTCAATTTTTGGTCCTTTTTCAATTTGTGCGCTTACTGTGTTTAATAGAACAGAAGTTCCAAACATCAATGCGAAAGATAAAATTAATTTTTTCATATTTTGATTTTTTTATAAATTTAATAAAATTTTATATTAATTGAATGATTTTAACATAACTTTAACAAGATAATTTATTTGTCTTCTTTGTTTAGCCAACCTCGTTTTATGAAATATACCAATAAACTTATGCCTAGAATAAGCATACAAGCCATTATTATAAAATAACCATTTTGGTATTTTAGTTCTGGTATATTTTCAAAATTCATTCCATATACACCAACAATAAATGTAAGAGGAATAAAAATTGCACTTACAATTGTTAATACTTTCATGATTTCATTCATTCTTTGCCCTTGAACAGCATAGTATAAATTTGTAAGTCCTTCAAGAATCTGCTTTCGACCGTCAATTTCTTCCAATGCGCTTGCACAAGATGATTTTAAATTTGAGAAATAACGAACGTTGGCTTTGTCTAGAAAATTACTTTCGCTACTTTCTAGCTGAATGGTAATATCTCGAATTGGAAGAACTATTTTTCTCAGCTCAATTAATTTCCTTTTTTCTATTTCTATTTCCTTAAAAATTAATTTGTTGTTCTTGCTATGAATCCGCTCATCAATCTGATCAATTTTTTCTGTTATGCTTTCTAAAACTTCAAAATAGTTATCGATAATTGCTTCCAACATTCTAAACAATAAAAAGTCAGCACCTTTTGTTCGAATTTTACCCCTTGCTTTTATGATACGATCTCTAACATCTGAAAAGTGGTCAGCTGCTTTTTCTTGAAATGAAATTAAATAATTTTCACCTAAAATAAATGAAATTTGTTCTTGGTTTAATAAAGTAGAATCGTCTTCAGTAGGAAGTGCAGATTTTACATGAAAAAACATGTATTTAGAATATTCTTCCACTTTTGGCCTACCTGTTGCAGCATGAATATTTTCAATTGTAAGTTTATCAATTTCTAATCTATGGCACAATTCTTCGATACTTTTTAGATCATCTAATCCGTGAAAATTAAGCCAAGCAACATGGTCATTATCTAATTCATTCTCAGAAAAAGTAGAAGCAAATAAGCCAGCGTCATCTTTCTCAAAAGCGTAAAATGAAGTATTGTATTTATATAATTGACATTTACTCATTTTTAGTTTTTATGGTTGCATTTTTGTTGCTCCTCCTTTTGAAATTCCACAGCCCTCACACGAACTTTTTTTTTGAAAAAACATTTTCCAAAAATGCCGCAATAGATATCCAATTGCAATAATGATGATAAGAATTACGATTATTGTTTGTGCCATTTGAGAATAAATTTAGCTTTTTTATTTAGGAAATTTATTTTTAAAAGAAAAAAAATATTCTCATATAAATTTTTAGATGTTTAGTGTAGAAGTTGGAATACTAAATAGGCGGATAAATAAGCCATTACACCCATAACTAGTAATTGTATTAAAGGCCATTTCCAGCTATTTGTTTCTCTTTTTACTACTGCGAGTGTTGACATACATTGCATTGCAAAAACATAAAAAATCATGAGTGATACTCCGGATGCAATAGTATAAGTTTTTTCGCCTTTTGAGTTTTTATCTCTTTTAAGTCGGTCAATTAACCTCGTTTTTGTAGCACCATCGTCTTGCACTGCATAAATTGTTGCTAATGACCCTACAAAAACTTCTCTAGCTGCAAATGAAGTTATTAAGGATATTCCAATTTTCCAATCGTATCCCAATGGACTGATTACTGGTTCAATAAATTTCCCCATTCTTCCGATGTAAGATGCTTCTAATTTTACCGATGCAAGTTCCCGTTCTTTTTCTACCTCATTTAGATCTGAAAAACTTTTTAATTCTTTTGTTTTAACAAGTGTTTCCTCAATAGAATTTCCAGGGCCATACGATGCTAAAGCCCAGAGAATAATTGAAATAGCAAGGATAACTTTTCCAGCATCGAAAATAAATAATTTGATTTTCTCAATAATACTTATTCCGATATTTGTCCACCTTGGATTTTTATAACTTGGCAGTTCAAGCAAAAGAAATCCTTTTTCTTCGTTATGAATGATAAATTTCATGATAAATGAAACTAGTAATACTGCAACCAATCCTAAACTATAGAGTGAAAAAAGAACAATTCCTTGTAGGTTGATAAAACCAAAATAATATATTTTAGGTATTACCAATGAAATTAGCAGTGTATAAACTGGAATTCGTGCGCTGCAGCTCATAAAAGGTGCTACAAAAATGGTAATCATGCGTTCTTTCCAATTTGAAATTGTTCTTGTAGCCATCACTGCAGGAATTGCGCATGCGACACTTGACATAAGTGGAACAACACTTTTTCCATTTAATCCAAAAGGTCGCATCAAACGATCCATAATAAACACGACTCTTGCTAAGTATCCTGTTTCTTCTAAAATAGCAATGAAAAAAAAGAGTAGTGCAATTTGAGGAATAAAGACTACAACTCCACCAATTCCTGGAATTATTCCATGACAGATTAAATTATTAAAAATACCTGTGGGAAGTATTTGTGAGGTGTAAGCGGCAAAATTTGTAAAAACACCATCAATTAATTCCATAGGAATACTTGCAAATGAAAATATAAATTGAAAAATAATTAATAATACAACTATAAAAATTGCATAACCCCAAATTGGATGCACGACTATTTTATCGATTTTCCTCGAAAAAACATCTGTTTTTGTTTCATTAATTTTTTCAACTTCGAAAATTAATTTTTTAATTTTTTGATAGCGTAAAGTAGTTTCTGTAATTTGTTTTTCTTGATCATTGATTTCTGCTATAAGATAATCTTTGATGAAATATGATTTTCTCGCTTCAAGATTAATGTTTTGTATCGCTTGAATAATTCTTGTTTTCCCAAATCCTAGTCGCGCATTAGAGGTAACAATTTGCACTCCTGGAAATGCTTCTTGCAACTTTTCAATGTCAATTTCTATTTTCCTTTTAGCAGTAAGGTCCCACATATTCAAGACTAAAATCAGTGGTATATTTAAATCGTATACTTGTGTAAAAAATAAAAGATTCCGTTCTAAATTAGCAGCATCAACAACAAATAGTGCAGCATCAGGATATATTTCTTGATTTTTATTTCTGAGTAAGTCGTATACAATTTTCTCATCTTTTGAACGAGGATATACACTGTAAGCGCCAGGAAAATCTGTTATTGAATGCTTTGCCTTTCCAATAGCAAGAAAACCCTCTCTTTTGTCAACAGTACTACCAGCAAAATTGCCAACTTGCTGCCTTAATCCTGTTAATAAGTTAAAAACAGAGCTTTTTCCGGTATTAGGATTTCCGAATAGGGCTATTTTCATTTCCTTGAAACTTAGGGATTAATGTATATCATTTTGTTTCGCGAACTTTAATAAAAGCAGCTTCATCCTTTCGCAAGGAAATTACTATACCATTTAGTTCTATTGCAATAGGATCTCCAAATGGTGCTTTAAAAACAACTTCCAAAGTGCTACCAACTAAAAAACCCATTTCAACGAGTTTTGAATAAATAGAAGAGTTTTCAATGGAGATAATTTCGGTCTTAATTCCTGTTTTCAAAGATGCAAGTTCAATCATGTACAAATTTAAGATTTTTTGTCCCCTAAAACATACCTTGAAAGTGGTATTTACAATTTATTTTTAACAACAAATCGTGCAGTTTCTCGCGTTTTTTGTTCTACTAAAATTACTTTTCCTTTGGTCATTTTTGAAATTGTTTCCTCATCGTAGTGACGAATTGTAATAAGCTCTAAACCCTCGTTATATTTGATGTTGTAATCACTTTGAAAGCGATTTAAAATATCTTCTTTGTTAATTTTTAAAAGATCCAGCAAAATAGAGAAACTTAAAGCAGAATTTTGCATAAGATTGATTTTTGCAGAACATTCGGACAGACCTTTGAATAGATTACTTAGATTTTCTTCAGCAATGAATGAAAAATCATGAGGTGAAAAAGAAAAAAGCACTTGATCGTGTTTCACGATAAATGATGGAATTAGCTTATCATTTTCTGTGCTTTCTTGAATTTTCGTTCCCTCTTTTAATGGTTCAAGAAAAGATTTGACGTAAAGTGGAATTCCTTTATTATGAAGAGGCTTAATGGTTTTCGGGTGAATTACACTAGCGCCATAATAGGAAAGTTCTAGCGCTTCTTTATACGATATGCTATCTAGTTTCTTAGTGTTTTCAAAATATTTTGGATCAGCATTTAACATTCCTGGCACATCTTTCCAAATAGTAACACTTTCGGCATTACAGCAATAGGCAAAGATTGCAGCAGAATAATCGGAACCCTCTCTTCCGAGTGTAGTGGTTTTTCCGTCAGCTGTGCCACCAATAAAACCTTGGGTAATTAGCACTTTTTTTTCTTTGAATTTTGGCAAAATAGTTCTAGAAATAGCTATTTCTGTTTCCCTCCAATCGACATTAGCTTCTTGGTAATGGTTGTCAGTTTGCACTAATTCTCTTGCATCGATTAACGTTGCAGAAAAATCTTTTTCGCTTAAATAAGCACTTAAAATAGATGAAGAAAGTACTTCACCTAATGAAACAATTTGATCATATTCGAAAGAATAATTTTGAGAAGATGGCGAATTAATTTTAGCTTTTAAATTATCAAACACATCCTTAACTGTTTTATAAATTGGATTTGAAGCTGACTTAAAAAGTTCATTAACAAGATCAAGATGAAATTTTTCTAACTCAGTTATACTTTTATGGAAGTAGATCTTATCGATTGATTGGTATACTTGATTTACTTCCTCTAGTTTATTTGTCGTTTTTCCAATAGCAGATACCACTACTAGTATCTCCTCATCAGGGAATAAAGACATTATTTCGGCCACATTTCTAATAGCTGCGGCATCTTTTACTGATGCACCTCCAAATTTGAAGACTTTCATTTTACTAGTTTACAATGACAAAAATAAGGATTCAGAATATGAATTATGATAATTTGTTCGAAAGCTTTTTAATTTCAAGTGCAGGATTTGCATTTTTATAAATGATTTCATATACAGCATCTAAAATTGGCATTTCTACTTGAAATTTTTTATTAACTTCCATTAGGCATTTTGTGGCGTAATAACCCTCTGCAATCATATTCATTTCTAATTGCGCATTTTTTACAGAATATCCTTTACCGACCATATGTCCAAAGGTTCTATTTCTAGAAAAATTGGAATAAGAGGTAACCAATAAGTCACCTAAATAGGCACTTGTTTTTGTATCGCGGTGAACAGGACTTACAACATCAATAAAACGTTCAATTTCTTGAATGGCATTTGCAATTAAAACAGCTTGAAAATTATCTCCATATCCTATTCCAGCAGATATTCCGGAAGCCAAGGCGTAGACATTTTTTAAAATTGCAGAAAATTCTGTCCCAAATAAATCGTCAGAAAGAGTTGTTTTTATATAACGACAATTTAATAATTCAGACATTTCTTTAGCAATAAGATCATTTTCACAAGCAATTGTCAGGTAAGACAACCTTTCTAATGCAACCTCTTCAGCATGACATGGTCCACAGATAATTCCGATATTATGATAGGGAGTATTAAAAGATTTATGGATAAATCGTGCTGGAATTGCATTGTATTCTGGAATAATTCCCTTTACTGCAGAGAAAACGATTTTATCGCTTAAAAGCCCCTCGGGTATATCCTTAAAAAGTGCTGTTAAAAAAGCTGATGGCGTAGCGATTACAATAATCTCAGCATTTTGAATAGTTTCAATTAGATTGTTGCTTAGGCTTAATTTTGCTGTGTCAAATTCAATGGATTGCAAGTATCTGGGGTTGTGTTTGAAATGAAGAATGTGTTCTATCGCCTCTTCATTTCTCATCCACCAGCCAACTTTTGAAAGGTTATTGCAAAATAGCTTTACGAGTGCTGTTGCCCAGCTTCCTCCTCCAACTATAGCTACTTTCAACTTATTGTTTGTTGTCATTCTTGCAAATGTAAAAAAAAGAATAAGAGATTTTAGTTATAAATCGCAAAGAGGATTAATTGTATTTCATTATTTCTCCTGATGCAAGAGCTTCAGCAAAAGTATCTCCCATTTTTTCTAATTTTAATTTTGAATACGGATTTCCCGTAAATGCTTCAGATTTCAAATTATAATAGGTATCTAAAGATTGCTCAAATAAATCTTTTTCTAATTTCCATTATATTAGTATTAACAGAAAGAAGATAATGTTCAATCTCCCCTAAACGTTTTAATTCATCTGAATCAAGTTCTTTTTTGTTAAGTAATGAATGGTAAAATGGCAGTATTTGGTTAAGAAGAACCATAAAGCTTTCTAATTCTTTATCTAATTCATTTTTATGAGACCTGAATTCTTCCAATAGATTGATCTTGTTATTATAAAAATAACAAATTAGATTTACAGGCATATGGATTTAAAAAATAGAGCAAAAAAAAAGGGCTATAAAGCCCTATAAAAATTAAAATTTATAAGCTTTTCCAACTGCAAGATTTATAATATTTCCTATTTTTTCAAGGATGAAAGACATAAATTATAACTTCATTAAATTTCCTGCTGCTTAATAAGCATTATTTAACTTCGCCAACAAATTTAAATTAATTAAATTCGTAGAAATTAATAATTTTTATAAGGTTAAACATCGCATTTATTCTTGCGATTTATCTGATTAACATTGGCGAAGCATATAAAAACATAATTAAAATAATTAAATATCATTAAAATTACTTACTTTAATTTTTTAATCTAAGATGAAAATCAACACAGAAAACAATGAAATTTCTTTAAGAGAATTACTATTAAAAATGAATGAATGGAAAAAATATATTATCAGTAAATGGTTAATTTTATTTTTATCAATTATTATAGGAAGTATTTTAGGTTTAGTATATTCATTAAAAAACAAACCAGTTTATTTTAGTACAATCACTTTTGCTTTGGAAGATGAAGGTTTATGTTTAGCTTCTCAGTTTGGAAATGAAGTTAAATTTGAATTATTAAATGGGGGAAAAGTCCTTGAATTATTTAAATCTCGCTTAATGGTTCAAAAGACTTTGCTTTCTGAAATATATTTCAATGGAAAAAAGCAATCTTTAGCGAACGCTTATTTAATAATTAAAGGCTGGCGAGATGATGCTGCTAAATATTCAACTCTTTCAAATTTTGACTTTCCAATAGATGCAAAGGTTTTATCTCGAAAGCAAAACGAGGTTATGAATACTATTTATAATCAGTTAATAGCTAATGAAATGACAGTTGCTCAAAAAGATAAAAAAATTCAAATCTTCACTCTTGAAACAAGTTCCGAAAATGAATTTTTTGCTAAGGTTTTTTCTGAAAAGCTAACTTCAATAGTGATTGAGCTCTATGAGAGTATCAAAACTAAGAAGGCTAAGAATAACTTAACAGCACTAGAACTGCAAACTGACTCGGTACGACAAGAGTTAAACAATGCTTTAGCAGGTGTTGCAGTAGCAACAGATCAAACATACGGACTAAAGCCAGCATTAAATGTTCGGCGTATTTCTTCAGCAAAACAAGAAGTAGAGGTAAAATTGAATACGGCAATACTAACTGAGTTGATAAAACAACAAGAATTAGCTAGAATAACGGTACTCAAGGAGACTCCCTTTATTCAAATAATAGACAGTCCAATATTACCTTTACCGGAAGAAAAACTTGGTAAATTGAACGCTATTATTTTTGGAGGATTTTTTGGAGGATTTTTGGTGATATTGTTTCTAATTGTGAAAAGAATAATAGTTAAGAATTTACAATGATGAAAATACTAATAACCGGTGGAGCTGGTTTTATAGGTTCCAACCTTTGCGATTATTTTATTCAAAAAGGAAATGAAGTAATTTGTTTAGATAATTTTGCAACGGGACATTTACATAATTTGAATGGAGTAATCAATAATCTTAATTTCACCTTGATTGAAGGAGATATTAGGAATATTGAAGATTGTAAAAAAGCAGTTCAAGGTGTTGATTATGTTTTACATCAAGCAGCATTAGGTTCAGTACCTCGTTCTATTAATGATCCAATTACTACTAATGAAGTTAATGTATCGGGTTTCTTAAATATGCTTACAGTATCACGTGATGCGAAAGTAAAGCGTTTCGTATATGCGGCAAGCTCATCCACTTATGGGGATTCTCAAGGATTGCCAAAAGTTGAAGAAGTAATAGGGAAACCGCTTTCTCCTTATGCAATTACTAAATATGTAAATGAATTATATGCTGATATTTTTAGTAAAACGTATGATCTAGAAACAGTAGGATTGCGTTATTTCAATGTTTTTGGCAGAAAACAAGATCCAAACGGGGCGTATGCTGCAGTAATCCCAAAGTTTGTTCAGCAATTTATGCGTTATGAAAGCCCTGTGATTAATGGTGACGGCCTTTATTCTAGAGACTTTACCTATATAGACAATGTTATTCAAATGAATGAGTTAGGGATGACTACCACTAATTCAGAAGCGATTAATACCGTTTATAATACTGCTTTTGGTGACCGTACGACTTTAACCCAATTAACTCATTTTTTAAAAGAGTATCTTACTATTTTTGATCCTAAAATAGGCAATGTGGAAGTGTTGCATGGCCCAAATCGTGCTGGTGATATACCCCATTCTTTGGCGAGTATCGAAAAAGCGAAGCGTTTATTAGGTTATAACCCTCAATTTTCTATTCAAGAGGGTTTAAAAGAAGCAGTCGCTTGGTATTATAATAATTTGCAATAAATAAAATTTAAAAATAGTGTGATTATAAAATTATTTCAATGAAAAAAATTGCCATTATTGGTTTAGGGTACGTTGGACTTCCCTTAGCACGATTATTTGCTACAAAATATGCGGTAGTAGGGTTTGATATCAATGAAAAAAGAATCCAGGAACTTAGTTTAGGGCATGATAGTACCCTTGAAGTAGAAGACGCCATTTTACAAAACGTTTTGGTAGACAATTTATCGGATTCAAGCGGATTGTATTGTACAAATGAACTAGCAGTTTTAGGGGCATGTAATGTGTATATTGTAACAGTACCAACACCTGTAGATAAAAATAACCGCCCCGATCTTACGCCTTTGTATAAAGCAAGTGAAACGGTTGGTAAAGTATTAAAAAAGGGTGATATAGTTATCTACGAATCTACGGTATATCCTGGAGCAACAGAAGAAGAATGTATTCCTGTTTTGGAAAAAGTTTCGGCATTAAAATTTAATGTTGATTTCTTTGTAGGCTATTCACCGGAAAGGATTAATCCCGGAGACAAAGAACACACGGTTGAAAAAATCTTAAAAGTAACTTCTGGTTCTACTCCAGCAATAGGTATTGTAGTAGATGAATTGTACAAAAGTGTTATTACTGCTGGGACTCATTTAGCACCTTGCATTAAGGTTGCAGAAGCTGCTAAAGTAATTGAGAACTCGCAGAGAGATATTAATATTGCTTTTGTTAATGAATTGGCTAAGATTTTTAACCTAATGAATATTGATACCCAAGCGGTTTTAGAGGCTGCTGGTACCAAGTGGAATTTTTTGCCATTTAAACCAGGTTTGGTTGGTGGACATTGTATTGGAGTAGATCCTTATTATTTGGCTCAACGTGCACAAGAATTCGGTTATCATTCTGAAATAATTTTAGCTGGAAGACGCTTAAATGACAGTATGGGAGAATATGTTGCTTCTCAAGTGGTGAAGTTGATGATTAAAAAGGAGATAGCAATAAAAGGATCTAGCTTGTTAATGTTAGGAATCACTTTTAAAGAAAATTGCCCTGATGTTCGTAATACAAAAATAGTAGATGTTATAAAATCTCTAAATGATTTCGGAATTCAAGTCACTTTATTTGATCCAATAGCAAATCCTGCTGAGGTAAAGCACGAATATAATTTAATTACAACACAAACTTTGCCAATTGATAAATTTGATGCTATAGTTTTGGGTGTTTCCCATACTGTATTTCTAAAAATGAATTTATCTTCGTTGCGAAATGAAACCAGCATTTTATATGATATCAAAGGTGTTATTAGAGATGAAGTTGACGGAAAACTTTAATCAAAAAGACTTAATTATTTATGAAAACAAATATTATTAAATTTCCTACAATCATAGTTGGGTAGATTGTATTGATTTCAAATAGAAAATATTAACTTAGTTTATATTGCTAAATAATACGGTTTGCTTGAAGTTGCTTATTATTGTGGACAAGAAGTTATAATGATTATTTAAGAAAAATAGAAAGTAAATCCTTTCAAAATGCAACTCATTCAAAAGATAAAACTTTTTTCGCCAAGTTTTTTAATAATAATTTCTCAAGGGGCAATTGCTACTGTTGTTGTGCTAATTGATTTTATTTTTTCAAAAAAACTATCTTTGGCTCAGTTTGGTATTTGGAAACAAATATTTATTTTTTTAAATATTTTTATACCATTAATGGCTTTTGGTATTGCAGAGGGCTTTAAATATTACATAGCTAAAGAGAAAAATAATTTAAGTTATTTTAGCAATTTATTAATCTTCTTAATTTCGATTGTTTTTTTTATGTTTATTGTGATTGGTGGTCTTAATCTTTTACATTTTTTTAATATAATAAATATAAAGTCCTATTATCTCGTAAGTTTTTTCTTTCCGCTCGCTTTTATCGCTTTTATCGTCAATTTATCAGTTAGATATGTTTTTATAAATGATAATAGAATTAACGTTCACACTAAAATAATATTATTTTTTATCCCAATTCCGGTATTAATTTTATTAGCTTATTATTTTTATAATGTTATTTCAAATGATTATTTTCTATATGTTGGGCTTTTTGTATATTCTGTATTGTTTGGTTTACCAGTGTTTTTACTAATTAAAAAATCAAGAGTAAAATTATCAATTAGTTGGTTTAATATTAAAACAATTCAAAAAATGCTTTATCAGGGTTTCCCCTTATATATAGCTACTTTTGTTGGACTTTTTTGTATTAATATTGATAAAATATTAGTTTCCTATTTTGAAAACAAAGAAACTTTTGCTGTTTTTGCAGCTGGTGCGATAGAAATTCCAATTTTCGCGATGTTAAGCGCTGCCTTTTCCAATAATGATTATCCTAAATTAGTGGGGCATATACAAAATAATAATGCTGTTGAAGCAAAAAACATATGGTTAAAAACAACTTTGAATGTTTCTTATATTATATACCCATTAATTTTATTTTTAATGATTTTTTCAAAACAAATTATTTTTTTTGTGTATAGTAAAAACTTTATAGGATCTGTATTTTATTTCCAGACATATTTATTAGTTGGTTTATTTCGAAATAATTTTTACGGGGCATTAATGGCGGCATCTGGTAATTCGAAACAAGTAAGTTATTATAGCTTAATTCTATTGATTTTAAATATAATTATCTCTTATTTTCTTTATAATTTTATTGGGGTAAATGGAATAGTCTTTGGGACCTTAATTTCCACTATAATCTATACAATCATTCAATTAAGGCATGAAAAATTAGTTAAAAGATATATTCTAGAATTTTTAATCAATAAGGTAATTATTTTGTTAATTATTTTAATAATGATAGCTTATTTTTATTTTTAAATTTTTTAAACTGAAAAATATATCAACTACTATAATACTTAATACTTCTGTTCTAGGGGCAATATTGAGTTTGGCTACCACTGACTTGAGGTTTAATAGTTTTTTTGGTGTAGGAGAATTAATAATGACAATATCAATTGTTTTTTTTTTATTCAATATAAACAACATTAAATTCTCAAATACTAACATTCAAATCCCATATAAATTTTTGATTTGTTTTTTTTGCATTAATTTTTTAGGATTTATTTATGCTGTGTTTTTTGGAGGAAAAATCTGTAATGATTTATTTTATGAAAATGCCATTAGAACATTTTTAGCCTATTTATTATCTATATTAAATGCTTCTGTTTTATTTTTGACAATTAAAAAAGATGAGTTTGCTAAGATTTTAAAAAAAATACTTGTTTATTTTAATATCATTTATTTGCTAACCTTTGTAACACTTTTTTTACTTGTTATTTCCTCAATTTCCAATGGAGAAAGATTTTCAGGATATTCAACAAACCCAAATCAACACGGAGTTTTATTAGTTACAATCCCTTTTTTAGCCTTTTACCTTTTTAAAAATAAAATTATAAAAAATTGGCTTTTTGTATTGAGCATTATTACATCATCTTTTCTTGCTTTTCTGATAGAAAGCGATGCAGTTTATTATTGTTTTATTATAATTTTATTTTTTTATTTTTTACTAATATTTAAGAAATCAAAAATTGAAGTAAAGATCTTTTTGATATTTTTCTTTACCCTTATTTTTTATTTTTTAATTTTTGACTCATTGATGTTGTATATCGATCAGACTAATAATAATGGAGATCAAGCAAATGTAAGATACGTTTTATGGTTCAATGGTATATTAGCTTTTTTGGAGTCACCAATAATTGGTTTTGGACCTGGATCTTTTTCTGGGTTTTTTGAACCATTTGAATCAGTAGAATGCCACAACACATTTATTGATTTATTAACAAATACTGGTTTGCTTGGATTGGTTTTTTATTTGTTTTTTCTTGCTAAAATTTTTAAATCATTTTATTCAAAGAATGTCATATTACCATTATTGATGCTGTCTTCTATAATTATTTATAGTTTGTTTCACAATATATTGAGGCACCCAACTTTTTGGCTCCTATTATTCTCCCTAAACTATATATCACAAAATACTAATTTAAATAAAAGCGTAGTTAAAAAATAAATTTATATGTGTGGGATAAACGGAGTCATATACAACAAACAGAATAACTCTAAGGAAGTAACTAATGTTCTTTATCAAATGAATCAAGAAATTATTCATCGCGGCCCCGATCAAGATGGATTTTTCACAGAAAACAATCAAAATTTTTCTATAGGAATGGCTATGCGCCGATTGTCTATCATAGATTTATCTACTGGAAAACAGCCAATTTTTTCATCAGATAACCAGAAAGTAATTGTTTTTAACGGTGAAATTTATAATTACAAATTATTAAGGCAAGAACATTTAAGCGATTATAATTTTAAAACTAACTCAGACACAGAAGTAATTGTTGCTTTATATGATAAATTTGGCGTTTCATCCTTTGCAATGCTCGATGGCATGTTTGCTTTTAGCATTTATGATAAAACTTTAAACAAAGTTTTCATTGTGCGTGATTTTTTTGGAGAGAAACCCTTGTATTATACTTTAAATAATGATAGTTTTTATTGGTGTTCTGAATTAAAATCGATTTTAAAAGTTTTACCGAACAAACCCGTAATTTCCA
The DNA here is from genome assembly GCA_044354455.1 of Crocinitomicaceae bacterium. Classification (GTDB taxonomy): domain Bacteria; phylum Bacteroidota; class Bacteroidia; order Flavobacteriales_D; family Crocinitomicaceae; genus UBA952. Next base: position 39,132 of record JBILAB010000002.1, read on the forward strand.
AACGAGGTTTAAATATTTATTTTCAGCTCCATTATATTCCGGCACCATTTACCATTTACGAATCTATCTCAAAATTAGAGGCCAATCACTATTTAGAATTCGATTGTGCTAATTTTAATTACAATATAAAAGAAATCAGACAAAATACAGTTTCTAAATATTCTCATTTAAGCAAAGAAGAAGCAATTAAGTTAAATCACGATCTAGTAAATAAAAGTATTGAAAGTCGTTCTATTTCAGATGTGCCTATTGGAACATTTCTCTCAGGAGGAGTAGATTCATCTATAATTTCTTTGTGTTTAGCCCATCAATCAGATAAAAAAATAGATACATTTTCAGTAGGATTTGATAAAAAATCTTTTGATGAGACGGATAAATCACAAACAGTTGCAAAACTAATAAACAGCAATCACCACGAGTTTAGATTAACTGAAAATGATTTAGCTGAAAATATTGATAAAATTATTCTCAATTTTGATGAACCTTTTGCAGATTCATCAGCATTACCAACATATTTAGTAGCTAGTAAAACCAAAGAATTTGTGACTGTTGCACTTACTGGCGATGGTGGCGATGAAGTATTTGGTGGTTACAATAAATATTATATGGGTCGACTCAATGCTAATTACACTAAGTTTGTTCCTAAAAAGATTCATGATTTTTCTCATTCTATTTTGAACAGTTTTTTACATTCTAAAGATGATCAGCGAGGGCTATTGTTTAAAGCCAAGCGGTTTTTGAAAGCCGTAAATTATGAAGGAGATTTTTATTATGATATCGTTTCTCTTGCTTTTTTAGAAAAGGAAAGGAAAGAAATTTTCACGCAAAATAATTATTGTATTGATCCACTTGCTTATTACAAAAAATTTGTTGGTTCCAATAATAAAACACTTACTGACTTTAGAAACATAGATAGATTGTTAAGCTTAGAAGGAGATTTGCTCGTGAAAGTAGATCGGTCAGCGATGCTAACTTCTTTAGAGTGTAGAGCACCGTTCCTAAATAAGAAACTCTGGGAGTTTACCTCTAGTTTGCCAGAGAATTACCTGATAAATAGTTGGGACAAGAAACATTTGCTCAAAGAATCATTTAAGCAGTATTTTCCAAAAGATTTTTTAAATAAATCAAAACAAGGTTTTGGTGTGCCTGTTGGCGACTGGTTAAGAGGCATTCTTAAAGAAGAATTATTAACGTATATTGATAAGAAATTTATTGAACAACAAAACATGTTTAATTATGACAGTATTTTGAAGTTAGTTAACAATCATGTTGATGGAAAAATAGACAATACATTTAGAGTCTGGACATTTTTTTGTTTTCAAAAATGGTATAAAAATACTTATGATGCCTAAATTATTTCGAGTTACTACTGTACCTGAATCACTTAATATATTGTTAAGGGGGCAACACAAATTTATGTCAACAAATGGATTTGAAGTGATAGGGATTTCAAGTGCGGGCAATGCATTATATGAAGTTAGCCAAGAAGAAGAAATTAGAGTGATTGAAATTAATATGAGTAGAAAAATCACCCCAATTAAAGATTTTCTATCCGTATATAATCTTTATAAACTAATTAAGAAAGAGAAACCAATAATTGTTCATTCTCACACTCCTAAAGCTGGTGCTGTAGCAATGATGGCAGCAAAAATTGCTAATGTTCCAATCAGATTACATACAGTTGCAGGTTTGCCCTTAATGGAAGCAAAAGGGATAAAGCGTAAATTATTAAATTTTGTTGAAAAAGTAACTTATGCTTGTGCTACTAAAGTTTATCCTAATTCAAAAGGCTTATATGATTTTATTGTTGAAGAAGAATTAATTTCATCAATAAAAATGAAAATTATTGCAAACGGTAGTTCCAATGGTATCGATACATCATATTTCGATTCAGAAAGAATTTCAGAAAAGCAAAGAGAAGAATTTCTAACAAGGTTAATCATTCAAAAAAAGGATTTTGTTTTTATTTTTGTTGGACGGTTGGTAGGCGATAAAGGAATTAATGAGCTAATTGATGCGTTTGCAAGAATCAAAGATTCTAATGTAAAATTACTTTTAGTTGGAGGGCTTGAATCAGATTTAGATCCATTAAAAAGTGAAACTATTCATGAAATAGATAAAAATAAAAATATAATTTCTGTTGGATTTCAAAAGGATGTACGACCTTATTTCGCAATTAGTCATTGTTTAGTCTTTCCTAGCTATCGAGAAGGATTTCCTAATGTTGTTCTGCAAGCAGGGGCTATGGGTTTACCTAGTATAGTATCAAATATAAATGGATGTAATGAAATTATTCAAGAAGGAATTAATGGATCGATTATACCTTCGAAAGACAGGGAATCTTTATATACGGTAATGCATAAAATAATTAGCGATGAGGCATGGAGAAAACAATTAGCAGGTAATGCAAGAGACATAATCGTTTCTCATTATGAACAAAAATTAGTATGGGATGCTTTATTAATTGAATACAAACATTTGTTAATTCAAAAAGGGATTAAAAATGTATAAGATTCATATAAAATCCATTACAGATTTCTGTATCTCTTTATTATTATTGATTGTGGCTTCTCCAATTTTAATTTTAATTACGCTATTGTTATTTTTTTCTAATAAAGGTAAGCCTTTCTTTTTTCAATTACGTCCGGGAAAAAATGACAAAATATTCAAAATAATAAAGTTCAAAACCATGAACGATAAAAAGGAAAGTGAAGGAAATTTATTATCTGATGCAAAGAGATTAACTAAAGTTGGTGCTTTTGTACGAAAGACTTCTTTAGATGAAATCCCACAATTGATAAATGTAATAAAAGGCGATATGAGTTTGATCGGTCCTAGACCTTTGTTACCAGAATATTTACCACTATATAATGATTTCCAAAAGAGAAGACATGAAGTAAAACCAGGAATTACTGGTTGGGCACAGGTAAATGGAAGAAATTTAATAAGTTGGCAACAAAAATTTGAGTACGATATATGGTATGTAGAAAATATTTCATTTTTATTAGATTGTAAAATTGTATTTTTGACTATAAAAAAAGTATTTAAACGAGAAGGTATATCTGCAGAGAATTCTATTTCAGCAGAAGCATTTAAAGGGAATATTTTATGAAAAAAATTGTAATCGTTGGAGCTGGTGGTTTTGGTCGAGAAGTGAAAATGTTAATAGATCAAATAAACTTCAATAAAAAACAATATGAATTCATTGGATTTTATGACGACAATATTGAAAAAGGGACAATAATTAATGGATTTAAAGTATTTGGGCCTATTAGTGAACTTGACCAAATAGATTATAATTTAGAAGTTATAATTTCAATAGCTGACCCAATAATTAAAAAGAACATTCATGAAACTTTAAATACTAATAGATATTTAAATTTTCCTTCGTTGATTCATCCGAATGTCTTAATTGGAAGTGATGAAGTTATTATTGGGAATGGATGTATTATTTGCGCATCAAATATTATAACAGTAAATATTTCTATCGGAAATTTTGTAATATTAAATTTAGGGTGTACCGTTGGACATGATACAAGAATTGGTGATTATTGTTCATTTATGCCGGCTGTAAATATATCTGGTGAGGTTATTATTGAAAATTCAGTATATGTTGGTACAGGCGCAAAAATTATAAATTTATTAACCATTGGTAATTCTACTATAGTAGGAGCAGGTGCTGTTGTTTCAAAAAGTTTGCCAGAAAAATGTACAGCATTAGGTATACCAGCGAAACCAATAAAATATCATGAATAACCCAAAAATATGGCTTTCCTCGCCCCATATGGGAGGAACCGAACAACACTACATACAAGAAGCCTTCGATGCCAACTGGGTAGCACCACTAGGACCTAATGTAGATGGATTAGAACAAGACTTAGAAAGCTATTTGGGCAATCAAGCTTGTGTAGGTGCTTTGAGTTCAGGAACAGCTGCTATACATTTAGGTTTAATTTTATTAGGGGTACAAGCCGGTGATGAAGTGATATGCCAAAGTTTTACTTTTTCTGCCTCAGCAAATCCAATATTATATCAAGGTGCAATTCCAGTTTTTGTAGATAGTGAAGAGCAAACCTGGAATCTTTGTCCAGTGGCATTAGAAGAAGCAATTTTAGATCGAATTCTAAAAGGTAATAAACCTAAAGCCATTATTGCTGTTCATTTATATGGGGTGCCCTATCAGGTTGAGGTCATTAGAGCCCTCGCTGACAAATACAACATTCCAATTTTGGAAGACAGTGCCGAGGCATTAGGGAGTTCTTACAAAGGACAAAAATGTGGCACTTTTGGAGATATAGGTGTTTTATCGTTCAATGGAAACAAGATTATTACTACATCAGGTGGAGGAGCCATAGTCACAAAAACTAAAGATCAAAAAGAAAAAGCTATTTTCTTTTCTACACAAGCCAGAGACCCAGCGCCACACTACCAGCACTCCGAAATAGGTTATAATTATAGAATGAGTAACATTTGTGCGGGAATTGGTCGGGGGCAAATGGAGGTGTTGGACAAGCATGTTGCTTTGCGCAGAAAAATGCATGATTTTTATGAAAAACTGTTCAGAGATATAAATGGAGTTAATGTTTTTTTAGCTCCAAGCACCGATTTTTTTTCAAATTATTGGTTAACCACGATTTTAATTGACCCTTTAAAAACCAATGGAATTACAAGAGAAACATTACGATTGGCATTTGAAGCTGAAAATATTGAATCTCGCCCCTTGTGGAAACCAATGCATATGCAACCAGTATTCTCCAACTATCCTTATTACGGAACTAAAATCGCTGAAACATTATTCTACAACGGACTATGTTTGCCTTCGGGATCTAATTTATCAATTAAACATCGTGAGAGAATTGCAAATGTTGTAAAATTATTTTTCACATAGAATACAAAAATTTCAAAACAACTTTTTAATTTTTACCCTTATTCTTTGCCTAATAAAAATAATTACGTTATTAGTTTAGCTTAACTCGCTTTCCGAAAATCACGGGCAAGTCCAACTAAAAATTTATTCAGATAAGTTAGTGTTAATAGTATATTAGAAAGATCCAAAAAGCGCAAATAAATTATTTGATAAGCGTTACGAAACCTTGATACAATTTAGTTGCGGTATTTGATGGATTGAAATAAAGCACATAGGTATAAACACCATCCAAAACAGATTTTCCTGTACGCACATCTCTTCCATTCCATTTTAATTGAGTTGGTGAAAAGGTGTAAACGATATTTCCCCAACGGTTCAAAATCCAACCGCGTTCTACAATTCCATTTTGAATTATGATTTCAAAGGTATCATTTACCAAGTCTCCATTGGGCGTAAAAACATTTGGGATGTATATATATGATTCTTCAATTATACAGGATTCCGTTTGCAAATTGATGGTGTGCTCAAAATCACATCCATTAGCAGTTTGTTCAACTTGCGTTAAGGTTTGTGGCGTATAAATCCACTGATTAAAGACAAATGCTGAATCAGATTCACAAAAAAGGATATCCTCTATCAAAAAAGGAGAAACAACATAAAAACTTAAATTCACAATGTGTGTACTATCACACTGATTCATATCTTGGTATGTTGCAGAATATTGCCCAGTTGAAGTTTCCCAAAAACCATTTGCAAGCATTGAATCTCCCGGACAAATTATAAAGGTCTCAGTTGTTATTTGAGGTAAACAATCATTTGTAACAAGAATAGCTATACATTCCAAATCAGAACAGCTTCCAGATCCGAGTGAATAACAAATTTCCCAAGAACCAATTCCTACAACTTGCGGATTGAATATTCCAGAACTTGTTAAACAAATTCCACAGTTAGACGACCAAACTCCTCCACTATTTAATGCTTGTATTTGGAATGTTGGGTCTAGGTTTGTGAAGGGTCCTGCAGTTGAAATTGTAGCATTAGCAACTTGGTTCCCTGCACTTATTGTGAAAGATTCAACTACCGAACAACCATTTGCTCCTGTAACAGTCACAGAATATGTACCCGGACAACTATTTATAATTGAGCTAGAGTTGGAACCGTTAGACCAACTATAGGTAAAAGGTGCAAGGCCGTTGTTAACACTTGTCTGGATTTCCCCATCACAAGAATTTATACATGTTTCATTTAAAATAAAAGTTGTGAGCGTCATCCCAGGATTCACACTACAAAGAGGATTCATACTTGCTATCCAGGCGTCGTTGACAGCACTATTAGCTGTGCCAGGAGTTTGTCCAGTTGCCACATTTGCAATTGTCCAATTGGAAACTAAATTCCAGTCATTGGAATTAGTGTTTGTAAAAGAATAAACAATTCCTGCGGCAGAACCAGGAAAATAAACAAGTGTACTACTTGTATTATTTCCCCAGCTTACGCTGTGAAAAGGCACCCCTGTAGAAGGAATATTAGGAACTTGAAACGAATCGTCTGAATTAGACATTGCTAATGGTGACCATGATCCACCGCTTGTCCAATCGCTATCATTCAGTGGATAAGTTTGATCGTTAGTATTTGGAATGAGCGTTGTTTTCTCTAATAATATTGAACTAGAAGGAATAATCAGCCGGCAATTCCCGTCTATCAATGAGATATCATCAGCAGGTAAACTTGTATTTGGACTTCCAGCATTATAAATAACAATGAAAGTTCCTTGAGGAATACTTTGCCAAAATTGAATATTTGCAAATCGTATCGCACCCGGAGCAATTCCTGTTCCTGAACCTGGCGCAAAATACCCGTTATTATCATCAATAATCACCTTTCTTAGGTCCAAGCTAGGAACAGGGGTGGTACAAGTTTGAGTTCCAATAACAACAAATTCTACATATTCACTTGATCCAGTTCCCTGGGAGACTTCATTAATGATTAATTGCTGCGCGCTCAATAAATTTGAGATGAGCAGTAAAAAACTGAATACTAGAACTTTATACATTGACTTTTTAGACTGTAAATACTGCACTGGTTTCGGCGCCAAATTTAAAAGTATACCTCAAGGAGTTCAATGCTGAATTCTATTGCAAATATACTTTAAGAATTCGGATTAAATCAAGGAAGTATATTATTAAGCTATTAAGCTATTAAGATTTTCATTCTGTAATAAATTGATTATTTGTGACCTCGCCAGGAATCGAACCTGGATCAAAAGTTTTGGAAACTTCATTGGGGACTTGTAAATTATTGGGATTTACTTAATTAAATCAAGCCACATAATTTTTTTTCATAGATATATTTTATATATTTGCAGGAATTTCAATATTAACTAAAAATTTAAACTATGCAAAAATTATTACTTTTATTATTAACTTCATTTTTAATAAGTTTTTCATCATTTTCTCAGTGTACAAATCCTCCAAACGCTCCAACCAATCTTTCATGTTGGCAAGAGGCAATACTTGATACAGTGTCATGTACTTGGTCTGTTTTTTCAGGAACACAACCAACACAACCAACAGGTCTTAATTGTTGGCAAACAGCAACACTTGACACTGATAGCTGTGCATACGTAGTAACAGGCACTCAAGCAGAAGAGCCAACAACAGCATGTTACCAGACAGCATCATTTAATAACACAACATGTTCTTGGGATGTAACAGGAACACAACCAGCAGAGCCAACAACAGCATGTTATGAGACAGCAACGTTTAATACTGATAGCTGTGCTTGGATTGTAACAGGTACTCAAGATCCACAACCAGCAACAGCATGTTACCAACTAGCAACCTTCGATACTTCAAACTGTGCATGGGTAGTAAGTGGTACTCAGCCGATACAACCAACAGGTCTTGCCTGTTTTAATGTATTAACTTTAAATCCTTCTTTATGTACTTGGGTAGTAACAGGTACTCAACCAGCACCTCCAACCTTGTTATGCTTTCAAACCTTGGGTTTGTTTAACACAGTAACCTGTCAATGGAATGTAACTGGATCGCAGCCTGCACAACCAATAGACTTGGAGTGTTATGAGACAGCAACGTTTAATAATGACAGTTGTACTTGGATTGTAACAGGTACTCAGCCAACACCTCCTCAAACATTATGTTATCAAGAATTGGGTTCGTTCAACACAGTAACCTGTCAATGGAACGTAACAGGCACACAGCCTGCACAACCAACCGACTTGGAGTGTTATGAGACAGCAACGTTTAATAATGACAGCTGTGCTTGGATTGTAACAGGTACTCAGCCAACACCTCAAACTTTGTTATGTTATCAAGAATTGGGTTCGTTCAACACAGAAACCTGTCAATGGAACGTAACAGGTACACAGCCAGCTCAACCAACAGGCTTATCATGTTACCAAGATGCAATTTTTAATGATTCAACTTGTTTTTGGGATATAGTAGGAGAGCTTCCTTCTCAACCAACCGACTTGGAGTGTTATGAGACTTTAGGCACGTTTAATACTGTTAGCTGTGAATGGAACGTAATCGGTTCACAACCAGAGGCACCAACAGGTCTTGAATGTTATAATGTAGCTACTTTTAATTCAGATTTATGTATTTGGGTTATATCTTCAATAGAAAACGTAGTTAATGTTCCGTTCCCTGCTGATTCTTCTTCTTCTTCTTCTTCTTACACTTGGTCTATTAATGGTGAAACATATGATTCCGTTGGGACATACATATTTTTAGATACAGTTAATTGTGCTGTTTTTATTCTGAATTTAGGTATTGTTGGTTTATCAGAGGAACTAATTAATTTAATTACGATTTCTCCAAATCCAACAAATGGAAATGTTTTAATTACATTACCTTCAAATTATAATGCTCAATTAAGTATTTATAACTCCCAAGGAAAACTTGTTTTTGAGAATTCTTTTCTTTCAAATGGAGATATAGTAGATCTAACTGAATTTGATAATGGTTTATACATATTTAAAACATTAGTTAATAATCAACTATTCATGAATAGAATTATTAAAAATTAAAAACTTTAAATTAGTATAATTTTTATTTTAAAGGTATCCCTAAACAAGGATACCTTTTTTATTTAAATTTATTTGTGACCTCGCCAGGAATCGAACCTGGATCAAAAGTTTAGGAAACTTCTATTCTATCCGTTGAACTACGAAGTCAGTATTATTTTGGCAATGTTTCTACTATTTTTTTTATTTCAATTTCTACTTTTACTGCAGCAATATCCCAATCAAAATACTTACTGCGTTTCAAACTTTTAGTTGCTAAATCTTCTCTTATTATGGAATTACTATTTACTAGCAACATCTTTTCTGCAATATCATTTACATCAAAAGGATTGCAATAAATCGCAGCATCTTGTGCAATTTCAGGTAAGCAAGTTGTATTTGCAGCAATAATTGGTATTCCACAATTCATTGCTTCAACCAAGGGTATTCCAAAGCCTTCAAAATAGGGGATATAAGTAAGAGCGAGAGCAGATCCCATCAATTTTGTGAGTTGTGCATTTTCAATATGCCCTGTAAAGATAAGTTGTTTTCTAACTTCATCAGAAATTACTAAATTATTCTCTTTCCACATGTCGCTTCCTACAATGACAAGTTTTATGGATTTATTTGAAACACAAAAAAGTTCAAAGGCATAAATTAAGTTTTGTATATTTTTCCGAGGATGCAAAGACCCCACAAAAATAAAAAAATTATTTCCTGCAGTAAATTCATTTTTGGTTTCGCTAATTTCTTGTTCTTTCAATTCCCGAAATGCTGTATTAGCTGCATTGTAAATCACTTCAACTTTTTCCTTGTTTATTCCATAAGTAGTACAAATATCCTCCTTTGAATACTCCGAAACCGTTATGATTTTTTTTGCTTTTCTTGCAAATTTCGGGAAGAAAAAACGAAAATAGCGCGAAACAATCCATGGTAAATCTTTGGGATTGTGTTCAAAATTTAGATCGTGAATGGTAATAATTTGAGGAACAGAAGAACTTAAGCAGCTAAAGCCATCTGGCGACCAAAACACGTCAATCTTTTCTCTTTTTAGAGCATTTTTCAAACGCCACTCAAACCAAATTAAGTATAGAATTGGATGCCTTGTTTGGGGAGAAATAACAACGGGTTTTACATTATCTGAAAAAATAAATTGTAGGTCGTATGGTCGATCAAAAAACAAGATGAATTCGTGTTGAGGATTTTGCTCACAAATTCGCTTGGTTATTTCAAGTGTGTACTGACCAAAACCTTCTAGTTTTTTAGCCAATAAATTGCGAGCATTTATTCCAATTCGCACTTCAGTTAATATTGATTGATATAATTATACTTCTTTTCGTGCCCAATTGTTGTGTTTGGCCCATGTCCGCAATAAACGATTGTTTCATCGGGATATTGGAATAGAATATCAAAAATTGATTTTTTTAATGTTGTTAAATCTCCACCAGGCAAATCAACTCTTCCAAAACTTTCTCTGAATAAAACATCACCATTTATGATAAAATTATCTGCGTCAAAATAAAAAATAACGTGTCCTGGTGCATGTCCTGGCGTATGGCGTATCTGAATTTTAAAGTCGCCAATATGAAGTTCTTGTCCGTCTTCCAAATAATTTTCCGGTAAAATAGAAGATTTATATCCTTCAAATCCATAAACATGTGCATAATTTGCAACGGAAGTCCAGGTTATATGATCTAGAGGATGCAAATAGGATGCACATTTATATTTTTCACGCACAAATTCTGCTCCTAAAATATGGTCTATGTGAGCATGCGTATATAATACAGCGCAAATATTTAATTTATTTTTCTCAATAAAATCACTAAGTAAGAGTTCTTCTTCACGATTATAGCAACCCGGATCAAAAATTAAGGTCTCTCCACTATCATTTGAAACAAGATAGGTGTTTTCCTGAAAACCATTCAATTGAAATACATTCACTATTAGTGCCATGAGGCAAAGTTAGCGCAAAGAAAATACTATCGCAATAAATTAACGTGTCCTGTGATTTCTTTTTTCCTATATGCGAAATCACTATAGACTATTTTCCAAATATACGTTCCGTCTTCACAATACACATTATTATAGGTTCCATCCCAATAATCAGATAAAGATTTCATTGTATAGATTAATTCTCCCCATCTGTTGAAAATTGTCATTTCAAAGTCTTTAATATTACCGCCAATCGCCCTAAATCCATTATTAAATTGATCACCATCAGGAGTGAATGTATTTGGTACATAAAAATAGGGATCAAAATAGATGCTTACTTGACTTGTTGCTTTACAACCATTTAGGTCGGTAAAATATATTGTATATGTTGAGTTTTGCAAGGTGTTAACACTCGTATTTTGGCAAGTAGCACAGGTAAATTCAGCTGAGGGTGTCCATAAAAAAGTGCCTTGACTGCTTGATGTTGCAGCTAAATTAATCGGTTCTCCTATAAATGCATAAACATCTGAACCTGCAAATACAAAAGGTTGAGGAAAAGTACTAATAAGAACATAAGCTGTGTCTTTGCATCCAAAAATATCCGTGCCAATAACCATATAATTTGTCGTTGTTTGGTTTTGGACAAACGCTTGACTTTCATTTGAGTTGCTGGAAATTGGAGAAGGAGACCAGACATAAGATGCTGCACCACTGGCATTGACTACAGCTGTATTATTTGGGCAAACGATTGTATCATTTCCTGCCAGAATTTGTGGAATAATTATATCTACCCAAATAGAATCTGTAGTTGTCCCGCAGCTATTTGTGACATCACAGTAATAATATTGTTCAGTTGGAGGACTTAAGATAACGTTAGTATTATTTTGCCCAATTAGATTATTACTAGGATACC
>JBILAB010000189.1:0-3546 GCA_044354455.1 Crocinitomicaceae bacterium
CCATTCCCAATTATTAAAATGTCCAGAAACAAGTATTACATTTTTGTTTTTCTCGAATAAATCCTTCATTATTTCGGGATTCTGAAGAATCATGCGTTTTTCAAGCTCCACTTTTGAGATACTTAAATTTTTCACGCCTTCAATAAGAATATCCGCAAAATGCCTATAAAAATCGCGTTTAAGTTTCGTTCTTTCAGATTTATCTAGTTCAGGAAAAGAACGCAGGATATTTTCTTCAATTACTTTTTTTCGATAAGGAATAATCGTTATTAATAGAATGTAAAGTAGGTCGCTTATGCGATAAAGTATGCATAAAGGCAAGTGGGAAAGAGGAGCTACAAATATAAAATAGAACAGGCGTGCCATTAGTTTTCATATTTATTATTCCAAAGAGCTTGAATAGTTTTTGCTATTTCTTGCTCCTTGGCATTTGATCCAGCATTAAAAAAATTCATTCCTTTTAATTCTTCGGGTAAAAATTCTTGCGCTACGAAATTACCGGGGAAATCATGGCTATAAAGGTAATCCTTGCCGTAATTCAATTCTTTCATAAGCGCTGTTGGAGCATTGCGTAAGGGCAGGGGGACACCTAAATTTCCAGTTTCTTGAACTGCTTGCTGCGCTTTATTGAGTGCCATATACGCCGCATTTCCTTTTGGAGAAGCCGCTAAATAAATGGTGCATTGCGCCAAAGCTATTCTTGCTTCTGGCCATCCGATAGATTCAACAGCCTGAAAACATGCGTTCGCCATTAAAAGTCCATTTGGATTTGCAAGTCCAATGTCTTCCGAAGCAGAAATAAGCAAACGGCGAGCAATAAATTTGGGATCTTCACCTCCTTCAATCATTCGAGCAAGCCAATATATTGCTGCATTTGGATCACTTCCACGAATTGACTTAATCAAAGCAGAAACAATGTCGTAATGCTGCTCTCCATCTTTATCATAACGCGCCAAACTTTGTTGTGCATTTTTCATGACAAGGTCGTTTGTTATTTCAATATCTTGCTGATCTTGAAAGGTTCCGATAATAATTTCAAAAATATTGAGTAATCTTCTTGCATCTCCACCTGAAATACGAAGAAGCGCAGAAGTTTCAACTAAATGAATCTTTTTTGATGAAAAAGCTGAATCTTGTTGAATAGCATTCTCGAGAATTGCTAACAAATTACTTTTTGTATGTTCCACCAAACTATAGACTTGGCAGCGAGAGAGTAGGGCGGAGATCACTTCAAAGGATGGATTTTCTGTAGTTGCACCAATTAAAGTAAGCGTACCCTTTTCTACAGCTCCAAGCAATGAATCTTGCTGTGCTTTTGAAAAGCGATGGATTTCATCGATGAATAAAATTGTTCCTTTCGCTTGAAAAAGCCCGCCTTTATCAATATTGGAAATAATCTCTCGTACATCTTTAACTCCAGATGAGATAGCTGAAAGCTTGTGAAATGGACGATTGAGGTGCTTGGCTATCAAGTGTGCTAATGTGGTTTTTCCGACACCTGGAGGTCCCCATAAAATCATTGAAGGAATCATTCCTGAATCCAATGCGCGTCTTAACGAGGCATCAGCTGATAAAATATGCTCCTGCCCGATGTATTCATCTAAGGTTTTTGGGCGCATTCGTTCAGCAAGAGGAGCAGAAATCATCTTGTAAAGTTACATAAAACTTTAATGAGTAGAATCCTTTAGATAAGCTTGTAGAACATGGTTCCGGTTATCTAAATGAACTGAATTTTAGTTTTTAACGACATTTATTTGAGAAGTCTGTCCATCATTTGTCATAATCTTCAACAAATACAAACCAGATTCTAATGTTGAAATATCTATCTCAGCTTTTTCATTTAAAAGTAGCTCGGTGCTATTTAGAACAATCTTCCCTGAGATGTCTGTAAAGGTTAATGCAATTTTCCCTGTTGCTTTCAAGGAGATTGTGATACTATTTATTGCAGGATTAGGATAAGCAAGGATTTTTAAATTACCCAGTTCATCTGTGCTAGTAACTGCTTCCGTCACTTTTATTCCTAAAGCATTGGGAATATCTGATCCAAATCCAAGCGAGAAATATGCTCCATCATTTTCAATCGGGCAAATTGGTTGTAAGTAATAGTCAGTATTCCAAGTATAATTTGTATTGTCATGACCAAAATAAACATTCGTATTTACAGTTTGAACACACGCTAAATAACGTTGGTTATCTTCTAGCGTTGCAGGTGTAGTAAATGCGCCATAAACAGTTTCCCCTTCTTGACTTTCATCTGTGTAATAAAAATATGCTTGAGCAACTTCAATTAATTGGTTAAAACCTAAATTAGGATCATTTAAATCAATAAAAACATCTTCCCATTTATAGAGCGTTAAATTCATTTCTTCACCGGTAATTAGTGTGTCTCCAGGAACAGCAGTACCTTTCACCGCTGCAAAATATAATCCTTCAACAGCCAATCTACTTGCATTTGGATCACTAATCACAGAACAAATAGAATACGTTTGATTGTTAGTGCTTGGTCGATAGAATATTTTTGCATTTGGTAAGCCATTTGCAGTATCTACTTTTGCAGCTGAGTAAATCGAATCGCTTATTGTAAAACTATAAGAAATCGAATTATCTGAAGCGTATTCATCAACTATATTCGTCATATTTAAATCCATCATACTTGCAGTATATGTCAAAGTGTAAGTTCCTACAGGATAGGTTGACAAAGAAAAATCTGCTAAAGTAAAATTTTCGCCTGGAGCAACATCTATACTGTCATTTATGTCAATGTACATAGCTGATACACTGTTGTCGTAAACAAGATTTCCAGCTGGATTTGTAACTGTAGCTCTTAGAGAAATATTTCCTTGTGGTAGATTACCTGGATTATATATTCGTGCTCCTAAATCGAAATTAAATTCCGTTTCATTTTGTGCAAGTAAGGTGGGAAAAAATCCTTTTTTTGGTATTAATGCAGCCTCTGTTCTAAGAGCTAGATCATTGGCAAATAAGCCTGTTTTGTTTCCTAAGAACATGGTTACAGGTCCGTTTTGCATTTCAGCGCGTAAGATTTCACCATCATTAAAATTCAGTAAAACTACAGGAATAGTAACGCTTGGGGCTACAGTTAAACCGCCAGTTCCGATATCTGCACCAGCGGATGGACGATTTACAATAAGAACAGCAATTGCACCTGCATTTTGTGCTATCAAAGCTTTTTCAGACATATAGCAAATTGTTGATGCTGTGCCACCGTCATATCGGTATACTACTGCAATTTTGCCTGAAAGATTATTTATCAAAGCCCCACAACCATAATTTGCTAATGGAACTCCAGAAATAATACTATTTCCAATACTGCCGTCATCAACTAACATAAGTGTGTCTTGTACATAGGTTCCAGGGATATTGAAGTCTGGACTTCCCCAAGTGTTTGCGGGAGTTCCCCAAGAAAATGCATAGTTTCCAGCGATGGATGCCGGAGAAACACCAGAACAGACAACCTGTCCTTTTACAAATTGAATGGAAGATAGAAGAATAAATAATGAGTAAAAATACTTCATAAGAATTTGA
>JBILAB010000190.1:0-3529 GCA_044354455.1 Crocinitomicaceae bacterium
TCATCAACTGAATTTCACAAATCTCTTCAGCACCTGGAATTTCTCCTTGACGAAAGCTGGTGCGCATTTGTCGCTCAATTGCTTTAATCTTTACCATCTCTCGTCCATTTACAAGAACCAAAGACTCTCCTTTTTTACCCGCACGAGCAGTTCTCCCGCTTCTATGTGTGTAATTTTCGATGTCATCTGGTAAATTATAATTTATTACGTGAGTAATATTATCAATATCTAAACCACGAGCTGCAACATCTGTTGCTACTAGAATTTGTAATTCTTTACTTCTAAAACGATCCATAACACGGTCACGCATTGCTTGTGTTAAATCTCCATGCAAAGGTTCTGCGTTGTAGCCTTCTTTTCCTAATTTTTCGGCAACATTTGCTGTTTCGTTTTTTGTACGGCAGAAAATAAGACCATAAATACTTGGATTAAAATCAATAAGACGCTTAATTGTTTCATAGCGATCTCTTTCTTTTACCAAATAATATACGTGATCAATATTTTCATTGGTTTGATTTTTATGACCTATAGAAACCTCCAAAGGATCGTGCATGTATGTTTTAGCAATACGTGCTACTTCATTTGGCATCGTAGCTGAAAATAACCATACATTTTTATCAACGGGCGTTGTATCTAATATTGAATCAATATCTTCTTTAAAACCCATGTTCAACATTTCGTCGGCTTCATCTAAAATTACATAGCGAACTTGAGAAAGTTGAATTACTTTACGATTTATTAAATCCATTAAACGTCCGGGTGTGGCAACAATAATTGCAACTCCTTTTTTTACGTCAGTAATTTGTTTTCGGATATCAGTTCCACCATAAACAGAGACAATATTGCAGTCTAAAAACTTAGAATATGTTTCTAAGTCTTTCGTTATTTGCAAGCATAATTCTCGTGTGGGACAAATTATCAAACCTTGAGGCAGTCTTGCCTTCGTGTCGATGTTATTAATGAGCGGCAAACCAAATGCTGCCGTCTTTCCTGTACCTGTCTGCGCTAAGCCGACAAAGTCGCAATCTTCCTGCATCAGGTAGGGGATTGCTTTTTCCTGGATTGGAGTTGGTGCTGTAAAACCCAATTCTTTTAACGACTTCAGCACCTCACTCTTCAATCCGAGCTCTTCGAATGTCATTGTGTGTTTTTAAATTTGGGTGCAAAGGTACACATAATTAAAGAATTCTTTCTATTATTGCTTAATTAAAGTCTTCAATCGCTTATTTTACTTAAAAAAGTAGAGCAATTATTAAAAGATTTTCTATTTTTGACCAATAAATAATTATTAAAATTTATGAATTTAAAAGGAATTATTGCTATTTCAGGAAGACCGGGGATTTTTAAAGTTATAACGCAGGGTAAAAACAGTGTGATTGTAGAATCAATGCTTGACAAAAAGCGTTTTCCTGCACATGCTACAGAAAAAATATCAACATTAGAAGACATAAGTATTTTTACTATTGATGAAGATGTAAAATTAGTAGAAGTTTTAGCAAAAATGTTGGAGAAGTATGCTGGAAAAGAAGCTCCTAATCATAAGATTGAATTACCAGCTTTAGAGAAAGAAATGGGAGAAATTGTCCCGAATTACGACAAAGACCGTGTTTACGGATCTGATGTCCGCAAATTATTTCAATGGTACAACTTGTTATTAAAAGCAGATCTCTTAAAATCAGAAACTGTTGTTGAAGAAGGTGATGCAAGCGATGAAACCTTAAAAAAAGTTAAAATTAAAAAAGAGGCTGTTTCAAAAAAACCAGTAAGTACTGGAGCACCAATAAAAGCTTCAAAATCTTCAAATAGCAGAAAAGTAGCCCCTGTTAAAACAGGAAGTTCAAGAGGGAAATAACTTGTAATTGATGATCAGTACTCAGTTTCAGTTGACACTAGAAAAATTTATATTTTCTAACTAAAATCAAAAAATGAAAGTGACATTATTTCTTTTAGCTATTCTTTTTGGAATAAATTTTAATCTATTCGCTAATTCACGTTTTGTAAGGGTAATGTTTAATCAAGATGCCTCTAATTCAGCAACGATCATCTGGGATCAAAACACTGGGACTTTTTTAAATTTTTACATAGATACAATAGAACCCTCTATAAATAATTACGTCAATTCTTTTAAGCTATCAAGTGTCAATTCAGCAAAAGGAATGAATAATCATATTATTCGACTTAAAGATTTAAAACCAAATACACGCTATTACTTTATAATCCAAGATTCGGAAGGATTCAATAAAACATATTATTTCTCAACGGTTTCTAATTCTTCAGATACTAAATTGAGTTTTATTGCCGGAGGAGATTCAAGAGACGGAAGAGAAGTCAGAATTAAAGCAAATAAATTAGTGGCTAAATTAAAGCCTCATGCAGTTTTATTTAATGGAGATTTTATAGGATTGGATATCGATAAACAATGGGTTGAATGGTTTGTCGATTGGGAATATACGATTTCAGGAAATGGAAGAATTTCTCCACTTGTTGTCACACGAGGGAATCACGAGTTAACGAATAAAGTAATGGTAGAGCTATTTGATTGTCCTAACAAGAAAATCTATTACGAAACAAACTTTGGAGGCAAGCTCCTAAATCTTATTTCCTTGAATTCTGAAATTTTGAAAATCGGGCCTCAAAAATTTTTCCTACGAAAAACGTTGGAAGAACATAAGGATTATTATTGGCAATTACCACAATACCACCGACCTGTTAGAGCACATGTTGCCGCAAAAAAAGAAATGCAAACGCAGTACAAGAATTTTGTTCCCTTATTTGAAAAGTATAAAAATGTTCGGCTATGTTTAGAAAATGATTCTCATACCTGCAAAGTCACATGGCCAATTGTCAGTTCTTCTGGTCCCCTTTCAGATGAAGGATTTGAAAGGAATGATGAAAAAGGAATTGTTTATGCAGGAGAAGGATGTTGGGGAGCACCATTAAGGGCAGCTGACGATTCAAAATCATGGACGCGCGATGCAGAAGGTGTAAATCAATTTAATTGGATTTTTATATCAAAAGAAAAAATTGAATTAAGAACCGTGTTGTATGAAAATGAAAATGAAGTAGGAGAATTAAGGGAAGAAAATCGTTTTGAAATGCCCCTGAACTTAAAATTATGGGGGCCAAAAGCAGGAACACTTGTTGAAATTTTTCCTCAGAAATAAGCCCAGAAAAATATTCAAATTGTTCGTATCTTTTGTTTTTTGAATCAATGAATTATCTTAATTTTGTTGCATGTCTGATTTTATAGTTTCTGCACGTAAATATCGCCCTCAAACCTTCGATACAGTTGTCGGACAGCACGCTATTACAGAAACTTTAAAAAAAGGAATTCAGAATAAGCACCTTGCGCAGGCATTTTTATTTTGTGGGTCAAGAGGTGTTGGAAAAACAACAACTGCACGAATTTTAGCAAAGACAATCAATTGTTTTAATCGAAGTGAAGCAATTGAGGCTTGTGATACCTGTGATTCTTGTATTTCCTTTAATACTGGGAATTCATTAAATGTATTTGAATTAGATGGAGCCT
>JBILAB010000042.1:0-12910 GCA_044354455.1 Crocinitomicaceae bacterium
GACAAGTTAATTTTAATGGTCTATCTTATAAAGAAGCTGAAAAGGAATTGATTGTCCCGAATTTCAATGCAAATTTTTCACGTTCTCTTGAAGGTGATTATTTCCAAATCAATAGTTCCTTAGTAAATGCAAAAATTAATGGGGAGATAAATTATGAAACAGTTTTAAATGATCTTTTAGATGAATTATCAATCCTTGTTCCATCTCTTAATTTAGTTTCTGATAAACCAAAGGATAGTAAAAAAGGAAGTGATTTTTCTTTTGAAATTGAAACTAAAGATTTAGATCCTTTATTTTTCATTTTTGCTCCAGAATTAAATATCAATAGTGGTAGTTTATTAAAGGGGAATTTTAATTCTAAAATAGGAAGCATAAAAGTAAATTTTAGTTCTGATTTTTTACGTTATAATGATTTTATTTTGGAACAGATAAATCTTAGTCAGGATATTTCTAATCGTGAAATTCGAGGAGAATTTTTAGTTAATTCTTTTTCAGTAAGAGATTCACTTAAATTTAATAAAGTAAATTTTGTGAATTCAGGAAGTAAAGGATTGTTAAATTCAACATTATCTTGGGATCCTGAATCACCAGCTTTTTCACAGATCACTTGGCGAACTTCTTTCATGGAAAATGATCGAATAAATTTTTTATTAAAACCTTCTTTTTTCTCGCTTAATGGCTTGCGCTGGCAAATCGAAAATGAATCAGATATTTCTTTAACATCTGTCGATCTGCAGGTCGCAAATTTTAAATTGATAAGAAATGAGCAACAAATAAAGATTAATGGTTGTCTTTCAAAAAATGATTTTGATAAGTTAAAAATAGATGTAAATAAATTAGATTTGACAGAATTAAGTTCCGTTTTGGGGTTACCCAAAAAAATAGGCGGTTTCTTTTCTGGTTGGGGAATGATAGCAAATCCTTATTCAAATTTCACTTACTTAGGGGATGCAACTTTTCAAGATTTTTTTGTAGATGGTCAGGAAGTAGGAGATATTCTAATTCAAACAGATTGGAGTGATTTACGAAAAAGTATTCTTTTAAATGGTTTACTTGAATATAGAAATCAACCTACTTTAGATTTTGGAGGAGCTTATTTTATAAATACAAATCAACTTGATTTGCACCTAAAATTTGATGAGACAGATATTCAGTTTGCTAATTCATTTCTCGATCCAACTGTAGCAAGAGATTTAAATGGTAAACTTAAGGGTGTTTTGACTGTAAAAGGCACTCCAGATAAGCCAAAATTATCTGGTAAACTTTCCATTGACAAAGGATCTGTTAAAGTTGAGTTATTGGGTGTTAAATATAGATTTAATGGAAAAATTGATGTTGTTGAGGATGGCTTTTTGATAAATAATCTGCCGCTGAAAGATGAGGATGGGAATATCGCATCAATGGTTGGCACAATTTACCATAAAGATTTCTCCGGATTCAATTTTGATTTAAATTTAAATTTTGAAGATGATTTATCTAAAAGAGATGTTTTAAATCCTCTGAAAGTTTTGCCTTTAGATCAATTTATGGTTTTAAATACAAACTATAAAGATGGTGATGTATATTTTGGTAAAGCCTATGCAAAAGGAACAGCAAATATTTCAGGTACTTCTAATAAACTAGATGTTCTTGTGGAATTAGAAACAAAAAAAGGCACTCTTATTAATTTCCCAATGTATGGTGTTTCAGATATTGAAGAATCAGAAGATTTCATACAATTTGTTCAAAAAGGAATTAATAATGCTGTCGTTGAGGATAAGATTAATTTTTCAGGTGTCAATCTTGATTTAAAATTTAAAGTAACTCCTGAAAGCAATATTAAACTAATTTTTGATGAATTCTCTGGTGATGAAATTACAGCAAAAGGCTTCGGCGAAATAAATATGAAATTAGATCAGTTGGATCATTTAACAATGAACGGAACTTATAATATTTTAAAAGGAAGCAAGTATAATTTTGTGATGATGGGGATTAATCAGCCTTTTAATATTAATGAAGGATCGTCTATTTCTTGGAATGGAGACGTTCTTGATGCTAATCTTGATATTAAAACATCAATAGATTTAAAGAAAATTTCTATTTTGGAGTTAAGTCCAGAAACTGCTGATAAGTCACTTTTAAACCAAGATGTTTTATGTTACTTAAATCTATCTGATAAGCTATTAAAGCCAACGATAACATTTGATATCGCAGCTCCCAAAGCACCCGAAACAGGTAAAGCTTTGATAAGAAGGGTAACAAATGAACAAGATGAGTTAAATCGTCAGTTTTTTTCTTTGTTACTTGTCCGAAAATTTCAACCATTAAAAGGGACGGTATCGGCTAATGGTTCATCGGCAATTGATTTAGTTGAGTCTCAAATAAATGCAGCTCTTGGAAAATTATCAGAAAGTTATAAATTAAATGTTGATTATGGAGCTGATAAAGTTGCTGGTGATAATTCTGTTGAACTTGGGGTTAAAACAGGTTTACTAAATGATCGTCTAATTGTGTCTGGAAGTTTTGGAGTAGAAAATAAAACAGATAATGCGAGTGGGCCTTCAAATAATACTACTCAAAGTTCACTTATTGGTGATGTAAATATTGAATATTTGATAAATGAAAAAGGAACATTTCGTGTAAATGTTTTTAATCAATCAAATGCAAACTCGGTCAATGAAAATTCAGGACCATTTACACAAGGTGCAGGTATCTCATATCATGAAGAGTTTAATACTTGGAAAGATTTTCAACTGTTTCAAGCGATTTTAGATGTTTTTAGAAAGAAAGATAAAAAACAATTTAAAAAGATTAAAGTAAAAAAAAAGCTTCCAGCCTTGGAAGTATTTTTACAACCAAATGAAATAGAATAACTCATTCAATTAGTTAAAATATGAAAAAGGTATTAATTGCAAATCGTGGGGAAATAGCAAGACGCGTAATTCGTACACTCAAAATTATGGGTATTAAAAGTGTAGCTATCTATTCTGATGCTGATAAAACTGCCCCTCATGTTTTGGAAGCGGATGAAGCAGTATATGTCGGCAAAAGTCCTTCAAGCGAGAGTTATTTACAACAAGATTTAATCTTAAAGCATTGTAAGAATTTAGGTGTTGATGGCATTCATCCTGGCTACGGATTTTTATCTGAAAACGCTGAATTTGCTCGTAATGTTAAACTAGCAGGAATAAAACTAATTGGTCCTTCTCCTGAATCGATGGAACTTATGGGGGATAAATTAAGTGCAAAACAAGCAGTAAAGAAATTTAATGTGCCACTTGTTCCAGGAGTAGATACTGCTATTTCAGATATCGCTGAGGCAAAACAAATAGCTGAAAAAATCGGTTATCCAATTTTAATTAAAGCTTCTGCTGGAGGAGGTGGAAAAGGAATGCGACTAGTAAATAGCACTGCAGAATTTGAAGAACAAATGTCGATGGCTCAAAATGAAGCCCTTTCTTCTTTTGGCGATGATGCTGTTTTTATTGAGAAATTTGTAGATAAACCTCGTCATGTTGAAATTCAAGTTTTTGCGGATCAACATGGAAATGCTGTCTATCTTTTTGAAAGAGAATGTTCTATTCAAAGAAGACATCAAAAGGTTGTTGAAGAAGCTCCAAGTATTGTTTTAAGTGAAGAATTAAGAAAACAAATGGGTGAGGCCGCAGTTGCGGTTTGTAAAGCATGTAATTATGAAGGTGCTGGAACTGTAGAATTTCTCTTAGATGCTGAATTAAATTTTTTCTTCTTGGAAATGAATACGCGCCTTCAGGTTGAACATCCTGTAACTGAGATGATAACTGGATTAGATTTAGTAGAATGGCAAATTTTAGTTGCTAGAGGGGAACGACTTCCAAAATTACAACCTGAACTTAAAATCAATGGTCATGCAATCGAAGTTAGGGTTTATGCTGAAGATTCATTGAATGGTTTTGCGCCTGATATTGGAACATTGAATCGCTACCGAATT
Source organism: Crocinitomicaceae bacterium (assembly GCA_044354455.1). Taxonomy (GTDB): domain Bacteria; phylum Bacteroidota; class Bacteroidia; order Flavobacteriales_D; family Crocinitomicaceae; genus UBA952. The sequence goes on from JBILAB010000042.1 coordinate 3,950, forward strand.
CCTGCAGGAAAAAATATTCGTGTAGACGATGCATTTCTTGAAGGAATGGAAATTCCAATTTATTACGATCCTATGATTGCTAAACTTGTTGTTTGGGGTAAAAATAGAGAAGAGGCAATGGACAGAGCGATTGAAGCAATTGATAATTATCAAATATCTGGTGTGAAAACAACATTGGATTTTGGGAAATATGTTTTGAAGCATCCTGCATTTAGAAGTGGTAATTTTGATACTAATTTTGTTAAACATTATTTTCAAGATCCAAAGGTGATGAGAGACGCAATGCAAGAAGAGGCCGAAGCTTTGGCACATTCAATTGATGCTATATGGAGCGATTTGAAAAAACAAGAGGTGTTGGAATATTCTTCACGAGAAATTAGTTCGTCTTGGAAAAATAGAATGGAATAGATTTATTTCTTCTCTTCCTTCACTTCTTAAAAAGAAAATCTTACTTTTACGTTCCAAAATTTGAATTATGAATTTGCATGAATACCAGGGAAAATTAATACTTAAAAGTTACGGTGTAGCTATTCAAGAAGGGATTGTTGTTGAACGTGTTGAAGATGCTTTGGCAGCAGCAAAAGAACTTACAGCCAAAACTGGAACAAGTTGGTACGTAATTAAAGCCCAAATTCATGCTGGAGGAAGAGGAAAAGGTACAATTGAGGAAACAGGTTCGCATGGTGTTGTCTTAGCAAAGGGAATAGACCAAGTTGAAGAGAAGGTAAGGGGAATTTTAGGTGGACATCTTCAAACTCTTCAAACAAACGGAGTTGGAAAGTTGGTTAGTAAAGTATTAATTGCTCAAGATGTCTATTATCCCGGTGAATCAGAAGTGGAAGAATTTTATATGTCTGTTCTTCTTGACCGTGAAAAAGGTAAAAATGTGATTGTATATTCTACTGAAGGTGGAATGAATATTGAACATGTAGCAGAAAATACTCCTGAAAAAATCTATCGAGAACTAATTGATCCTCGTGTTGGGATTCAAGGATTTCAAGCTAGAAAAATAGCATTTAACTTAGGATTATCAGGTGAAGCTTTCAAGCAGATGGTAAAGTTTATTCCTACTTTGTATAAAGCATATGAAGGAATTGATGCTTCGATGTTTGAAATAAACCCGCTTTTTAAAACTTCAGATAATAAAATTATTGCAGTTGATGCAAAAGTTTCGCTTGATGGTAATGGACTTTTTCGTCATCTAGATTATGAGGCAATGCGGGATAAATCGGAGGAAGATCCTACAGAAGTAGAAGCAGATGAAGTTGGATTAAATTTCGTTAAATTAGATGGAAATGTTGGCTGTATGGTAAATGGCGCTGGTTTAGCGATGGCTACTATGGACATTATCAAACTTTCCGGCGGAAATCCTGCAAATTTTTTAGATGTTGGAGGAACGGCAAATGCAGAACGTGTTGAAAAGGCCTTCCATATAATTTTAAAGGACCCGAACGTAAAAGCAATTCTTATTAATATATTTGGTGGAATTGTTCGTTGTGATCGTGTTGCGCAAGGAATTGTAGATGCATATAAGAATATTGGAGAAATTCCAGTGCCTATAATTGTTCGTTTGCAGGGAACAAATGCTATCGAAGCAAAAAAGATTATTGAAGATTCTGGGCTGAATGTTCATTCTGTTGTTCTCTTACAAGAAGCTGCAGATTTGGTTAAGAAAGTTTTACAATAACTACAATAGTTTCTCGCCACATTCAAAATGTCCTTTCGGACAAGATTTATATCCATGTAATCCGCAAGGTTTGCAAGATAGATATTTAACTTCTATAATTTCAGAATCATCAGATAATGGTCCAAATCCAAAACTTGGACTTGTTGAGCAAAAATAGACTGTAACAGGCGCATTCATTGCTGAAGCAAGGTGCAAGGGTCCAGAATCATTTACGAAGGTTCTAATTGCTCCTTTTATCAGAGCCGCAGATTCCATTAAACTGAGTTTTCCTGCAAGATTTTTTATTTCTATATTTTTAATTTCAAAACTAATTTCTTCACAAAGATTAAAATCTTCAGAACCACCAATTAGATAAATTATAGCATTTTTATCTTTAATTGAATTGATTGTTCTTATCCATACAGATTTTGGTGCTTGTTTTGTAAACCAAACGGAGGATGGTGCAATACAATAATAACTTTTACTTTGGAAAGAGGATATTTTATCAAATTCACTTGCGCTTGGATATAATTTTGGTGATTTAAATGTTTTCTTGCATAGATCTTCAATAAGAGCTAAATTTCTCTCTACTTCATGAAGTCCATTATTGACTGTATGATCAAAAGATTTAGTAAATAAAAATGAAAGTGGATTTTTTTTAAAGCCACGTTTTTCCTTTGCTCCTGAAAAAGCTGTCAATAATCCCGAGGAAAAAAAACGTTGTAAATTAATTACTAAATCATGTTTTTCTTTCCTTATTTCCTTAAGAAGAGCTAGTAAACTTTTGATTTTTTTTGATTTATCAAATACCAATACTCTGTTTAAGTTCGGATGATTGATTAAAAGATTTTGATTGCCATTTTTAACTAAGAAATCAATCTTAGAATTTGGAAATTGTAAACGCAATGTTTCTATAAGTGGTGTAGCTAAAATTACATCTCCGATAAAAGCAGTTTGTATGATTAAAATTTTCTGCATCTTAACGGACCATTGTTATCGTTCCATGACGGGTATATTTCTTTTCGTATTGGTCTTCCAAAACGATGTAGTATAAAAATAAATCGTTTGTTGCTTCATCTCCAGAATTAGAAATCTTTCCATCCCATCCAATAGTTTGATCTGTAGTTTCAAAAACAACTTGACCCCAACGATTGATGATTTTCATACTATAATTTTTTAATGAAACATTACTAAGTATAGGTTTAAATATTGAATTAAGTCCATCGGGTGTAAACGCATTTGGAATAAAAATTAATGGAGAATAAATAAAACAAAAATCATTTGATCGACTAACTTCAGCTAAGTTATAAGAATTTAATCCTTCTATTCCTTCAATATGGTAACAGATTTCACCATTACTTTCAACTAATCCGACATCATCGATAAGTGAGAATTGAGTGTTTGGAACTGTTGCTATTTGCTGAAATACGCCATTTACTCCTCTAAATACTTGGTATTCAGTAATTGGGCCATCAAATCCTGAATAAGGCGACCAATTAATTTGATTTATCATGTCGTATTCATCTGTCGTTCCTTGAACAAAAATTGTTTGATTCGAATTGGAATAACTTCCATCTTTTCCGCAACTATCTATGTATTTTGTTCGGTATTCCCAAGCATTAATACTTGTTGTAGCTTGATTGTCTACAAATAATGTTACATCAGTGATTGAATTTTTTCTTCCAATTTCTTCAAATAATAAGCTTATAGGATTTTTACGTTCAAATACTATTTCTTTAATGCCAACTGAGGCATCACAATAATCATAAAGTTCAATTTTTTTATTATTTATTGTTGCTAATTTAAAATAATGGTAAGCTGGTTGTAGTGGTTGAGGCACGAAAAAACAAGAAGGATTTGAAAATGCTGAATAGCCATTTTGTAATATTGCTTCAACGATATAGCAATAATTTATGCCGCCTTCTACTTCAGGTGACAATGAAATTAAAGTTGTGCTGTCAAGAAGTTCCCAAAAACCTGAAGTATTAACCCAAATTCTGTAATAATTGATAGGATTCCCAAAATAAGTCGTCCAATTTAATTCTGCAAGATCTGCACACATAATCACATTACTTGTTAAAACAAAAGAACTATGTATTGGACTTTTTGCTGATGTTTGATAGGTAATAGGAATAGAACTTGTAAAACAAGAATCAAAAGCTGCAACTGAATAAGAAAATGGTCCTTGTCCACTTGAAACAGGGTAGGAGTAACTTGTGTTTGCTATTCCGAAAACAGTATCTAATTCAATCGGAAAACCATTTGCTCCAATTATATAAATTACATAACCATAAGTATCGGATAGTGGATTTATATTCCAAGTAAGTGTTATATTACTACTTGTAGTGTCAAAACTAACTGAATAGATTATAGGAATAGACGGGGTAATCATATCAGAAAATACTTTGCCTGGCCTATTGGATGTAAAATTGCAGTTTATAGTTGGTAAATTTACCCGATATCTAACATACTCTTGGCATACAGTAATAGTATCAACATATGTTAGTGTGTTGTATGGCACACTATCCATAAATGAGAAAAATCCTGTTGGGAATTCCCTGTATAAATAGTAATAAGCATTAAAATTTGGTAACTGCGTTGGGTAGGGCATGTTCCATTGCAAAACAGCAGTTCCATTAATTGGATTTACTAAGTCAAGATGAATATTAGAGATTGTATCGCTGTATTTTAGAGTATTTCCTCCACAACCCGATTGTACAGCAATGTAATAATCTTGTGCTGAATTAACGGATGTTGTAGTAAATTGTGTTGTATTGATGTTATTAATAGTTGCAAGTAATCCATTTTGAACAGAATACACTTTGTAGGATATAAAAGAACTTGAAGGATCTAATACTGATGACCAAAAAATAGTTAAACTATTATTATTGTTGGTTTGAATACAAGAAATTTTTGGTGCTTGAATTACACCCTGATTTAAGAGCTTAATTGTTACTGTTTTGTAGGTAACTTTTGGAACTTGGCAATAATCGTCTTGTACTCTAAAGACAAAATTGTAATTTACTTCATCAGCTACAGTTCCATAAGCATTAACTAAATGGTCACAAGATGTTTGCCAATTAAATTGAGCGGAAACGGTTTGTTGTCCCGAAATCGGAATTCCATTATCTAAAGTTGCGCAGGGAATAATATTGCAGCCAGTATTTTGTGTAAAATTAGTACCAAACATAGGACCAGAAGCAGTTAAAGAAAGTGTTTGTTGGCTACCATTTTGAAGTAAATCATTGTCAATAGCTTGTATATTAAATGAAATTGGATCACCCGCGTTGATAGTTGCCTCAAAAGAATTACCTGGAAATGGTGCGCTTATAGTTGGAGCAGCATTTAAATTGTTACAAGCAAAAACAACCAATTGCATTTCTCGTTCAACCTCAGAAATAAGAATTCCTTGACGATATGATTTGACCAGTATTTTAACTACATAATTTCCAATATTGGCACTTGTAAATTTTAATTCTCCAGTTTGATTGTTTATTTCAGCTCCAATATTTGCAGGATTTATAATTGTATTTGGAGTTGGACTTAGAAATGAAAAGTTCGGTTCAAAAGGAACGGGTATTGGATTTAATGGCGGATTGTAAACTCCTGTAGGAAAATTATTATAAGGAATTCCGAAATCAAAAGAAAGCGAATCTAAATCGGGATCTACAGCATTTGGATTATATTGGTATTCATTACTTGCACAATGAACAAAAGATGGTTTTTGAAGGAAAAGTGGAGAAGAGTCGCTGCATCCGTTTGCAGTAGAATTTGGATTAGCATATATTTTTGCAACCAAAGTTATTCCGTAGGTAGAGGGATTTGTAATATTTGTTATAGTATTACTTCGAGAGAAATTTTCGTAGGTAAAAGCCCAACCTTGACTTGGTGGAATTCCTGCAATAGTAATAGGATCACTTCTGTAAATAATTATCTCGATTGCCCCAATTCCATTTCCTCCATTTGCATTAGTTCCACAAAGTAATGGACTTGGACCTCCAGAAACGGGGGAGCAAGTTGGCGAAATATCTTCTCTTGAAATAAAAGGAATTGAAATTGAAGTTAGAGTAGGGTGGTTCCAAACTCTTAAAACTTCAGGGCTAATAGTAACATCAGATCCATTGCAATCGCGGTAAAAAGTTAGTTCAAAAATGTAGGTATTTCCACCAATGCATTTATAGGTAATTTCTCCTCCCATAACATGCGAAGCATTGCTTTTAAAAGCAAATAAAACAAATATTAGAAGGAGGAAACGCATTGTTTAGGAACGAATTTTAGCATACTTTAGTATAACGAAAAATACGGAGTAAAGTTGCTATCCTGCGATAACGATAGTCATTGAATCCCAAGCAAGGTATTTAACGGCTAATGCTCTCAATTCTTCTGCATCGATTTTCTTCACTTTTTGAATGTAGCTTTCATAAAATGAAAAATCTAAGTCATATGCATCAACAGATAGAAATAAATCAGTCATAGCATAGGGGCCATCTGCACTTTTTAAAAGTTGCCCCAATAAATAATTCCTCACCAATTCTAATTCTTCATCAGGAACTAAATCTTTTTGAAGTCGTTCAATTTCATTTTTTATCTCTTGTATTGCCAAATCTTTTTGAGCGGAACCAACTTCAGTTCCTATCATAAAATAGCCGCTTTTTGCTAATTCAGCTTCTGTGCTACTAATTCCGTAGGTGTAGCCTTTATCCTCTCGAATATTTTTCATTAAACGACTTCCAAAATAATCTCCTAAGATTGTATTTAAGATAGAGAATCCAAGAAAATCAGAATGGTTTTTATTGAAAAGAGTCTTTCCAATTCGTACTGCACTTTGAACAGCATCTTTCTTTTCTAACTGAAATATGCCCTTATTATTATTGAAATTATTTTTAAAAAGTGGCTTTTCAGTAAGACACCATTTCTTTGATTTTTTAGCAATTTCTATAACTTGAACTTCATCTAAAGCTCCAACAAGAACGACTTTACGAAGACCATTTTTATAGTTTTTAGAAAAGTATTCAATAATTTCTTCTCGGCGAACAGTATCGTAGTCTTCCAATTCGGTTTGGCGCGCATAATTTGTCCCATGAAAAAGGTTTTTTTGAAATTCTCTTTGAGCAAGAAACCCAACTTTTTCACAATTAATTTTGAGTTTCTGTTTTCTGTCGGTGATTAATTCATCGATTTCATTTTGCGGAAAGTTAACATGCTCAAGTGCATCTTCAAAAATTTTAAAAACGGCTAAAATATTTTTTTTAAGGGCATAAAATGAGACTAAAACACTTTCATGTCCCAAGCCAACATCAAAGAATGCTCCTAAATCATCTAATTCATTGTGAATATCTGTAGCAGTTTTTTTATCAGTACCCGAAAAAAGTAAGCCAGCAACTAGTGAACTAATTAAATTTGATCCTCTTGTCGTTCCAGCATGAAAGATAAAATCCAAGCGTGCTGTTTCATTTGGAACTTCTTTCATCCAAAAAAAAGGTGTGTGCTCGCCCAACTGAATTTTTACGGGAGAAATAAAGTTGATATTTTCTATCGCCTTTAATCTTGGAGCATTTTTTCGCTTTATCATGCTTGTTGGGCTTTAATTTTTAGTAGCGAACAATTTGTTTTTTGAAATAATTCATTTGCATAGGATTGAATATGATCGCAACTAATTTGCTCATAAATTAAATGTTCTTCATTGATTCCATTAGCATCTCCTAAAAGTTCAAAATAACATAAATTCATAGAGCGGTTTAAAATACCCTGCTCTTGAAAAGCACGGGCAGTTTGCATCTTGATTTTTAAGCTGTTGAGTTCCTTTTCTTCTATTGGATTCAAACAAACTTCGTTTAATACCTCCCAAAGTGCATTATCAAAATCTTCGAAGCTTATTCCATCATTTAATTTCCCTGATATAATAAATAAACCCTCGTCAATAGATCCAGTTATGTAAGCTACAATTTCGGATACAAGTTGTTTTTCCTTCTTTAATTTTAGGTAAAGCAAGGATGATTTTTCTCTGCTAAATGAATCACTTAAAATATCTGCAATATAGTAGTCAGGATGTTTTCTTTCAGCCATTTTAAAGGCATAATAAAAAGCAGATGCTGGAACATTGCGTTCAAGTTCTAATTCTCTAAATTCTATTTGTTTGGGTTCAGAGGGAATTATTCTTGCTGGTTTTTTTTCTGAAGCAATATCTGAGAACCAGTAATTTACTCTTTCTTTAATAAAATCTAATTCAAAATTTCCCGCAATGCAAAGAATAGCATTTGATGGGCAATAATACTTTTTAAAAAATGCACGAACATCTTCCATCGTGGCATTTTCGATGTGGCTAATTTCTTTGCCGATAGTTGCCCATTTATAAGGATGTTTTTTGTAAGCTAGTGGACGAAGTTCTAACCAAACATCTCCATAAGGTTGATTGAGGTAGCGCTGTTTAAATTCTTCAATAACAACACTTCGTTGAACTTCTAAACTTTTTTCGGTGAAAGCAAGCGATAACATACGATCGCTCTCTAACCACAATGCAGTATTTAGATTATTTGCTGGTAAAACATCATAATAGTTTGTAATATCGTTACTTGTAAAGGCATTGTTTTCGCCACCAGCTTTTTGTAATTCTGTATCAAAATCAGGAATATTAACTGAACCGCCAAACATCAAGTGTTCAAATAAATGTGCAAATCCAGTTTTTTCTTCAGATTCATCTCTTGCCCCAATATCATAAAGTACATTCACAACAGCCATTGGTGTTGATGTATCTTTATGGAAAATCACTTTCAGTCCATTTGATAATTGAAAACGCTCAAATTTTACCATTAAAAAATAAATTTAGTCTTTGATTGATTGTTTTGTGCTTCTTTAAATTCTCGAATAATTTCTGTCACAATTTCTTTTGCAGGCATAATTTTATGAATAGTTCCAGTCACTTGTCCGACTTCTAATTCCCCAGCATCTAAATCACCTTCAAACATTCCTTTTTTTGCTCTTCCTCGACCTAAAATTGCTTTTAATTCTTCGGCATCAGCATTATTTGAATAAGCAAGTTCAAGTTGCTTATAAAAGTTATTTTTTATCATTCTAACTGGAGTTAATTCCTTCAATGTTAAAATTGTATCTCCTTCTTGACAAGCTATTACCTTTTCTTTAAAATTTTGGTGTGCACTGGATTCAGGACTTGCAATAAAGCGGCTTCCAATTTGAACAGCATCAGCACCTAAATTCATTGCTGCAAGCATTCCTTTTCCAGATCCAATGCCTCCGGCTGCAATTAGTGGTAATGAAATAGCGTCAGCAATTAATGG